>CACBQF010000004.1 GCA_902541315.1 uncultured Pelagibacteraceae bacterium | reverse complement strand
AGATTTAACCAGTCAGGTACCAAAATTCTAAAGGTTCCATTTTTACTTTTAAATACTTGATTTTTGTCAAAATTTTTATCTAAAAACTTTATTAGTGCAAAAGGGTAGTTTTCATTAATTAATATTTTACCTATCTCTACGCCATTATTAACAACTTTTTCATCTTCTGATAAATTTCCCTCAATTATTTCAATAGGCAATAATCTTTTTGATAGTTTGTTTTTTAAATTTATTCTTGCTGTATTCTCCTGACCTACAAAACATCCTTTTTTAAAATCAATTCCGTTAAGCTCAGCATAATTACACTCAATACCAAATAATTTATTTTGTAGTTTATTTAAATATTTCGGAACAATTCCTAATTTGTGACTTTGAGCGTAATATTTTTCGATATTATCATCTTTTAAATCCAGTTTTTTTAATGATAAGTAAAGCTTTTCTAAGTTAATTATTAAGCGTGCACCTATATTTTTATTTCGAGGATCTAGAATAATAGGATCTTCCCTATATTTAAAAGTAAAACCCAATATGTCTTTTGATCCTTCAATCGATAAATATTTTTCGTAACCAAAACTCGCCACAATAAATTCATTACTCAAATCCAATATCTCAACTTTTGATCTGAGTTTATACATGTTTAATTGTTTAAATATCGCTTCTGACTGAGATTTTTCACAATCGATAAAAAAACCTAATTTATGTTTTACAATTATAAATTCATAAAGAAATTTACCCTGAGGTGTTAATAAAGACGCAAAACAACTAGAACTATCATTTACTTTATTAATGTCATTACTTATTAAATTTTGAAGAAAATTTTTAGAATCTGAGCCATTAACGTAGAGTATTGATCTTTCTTTTAGTATAAAAACGCTGTTATTCATATTTGATTGATAGCTATTTTTAATATAATAACTTTTTTCATAAATGTTAGATCTAATAATCAAAAATGGGCAATGTTATATTAACGGACAATTAGAAAATAAGGATATTGCGGTAAAAGATGGTAAAATTTTAAAGATTGGCGATATTTCTGAAGACGCAAAAGAATCATATGATGCAAAAAACCAAACTGTTTTACCTGGTTGCATAGATACCCAAACTCATTTTAGAGAACCGGGTTCAACTGACACTGAAGATCTAAATTCGGGAAGTAGGGCCGCAGTTGCAGGCGGTATAACAGCTGTTTTTGAAATGCCGAATACTAACCCTCCAACATCAAACATAAAAGAATTTCAAAGAAAGTTAGATCTTGCAAAAAATAGAATGTACTGCAATTACGCTTTTTATTTTGGAGCAACTGCTGACAACGTCAGCCAATTAGCAGAATTAAAAAATTTAGAAGGGTGCTGCGGTATAAAACTATTTGCTGGTTCGTCGACTGGAAATCTCTTAGTAGCTAATGAAAAAGATATTGATAAAGTTTTCCAAAATAGCTCAAAAGTTGTAGCAGTTCATTCAGAGGATGAAGCAATTTTAGAAGTAAATAAGAAATTAATTAAAAATGGAGATGTACATACACATCCAGTTTGGAGAAGTGAGGAATGTGCTATGTCGTCAACAAGAAGAATTGTTAGAATAGCAAAGAAATATAACAAAAAAGCTCACGTACTTCATATATCAACAAAGCAAGAAATAGATTTTTTATCTCAGCATAAAGGAAACATTACTTTTGAAATTACACCCCAACATTTAACTATTTATGCGCCAGACTGTTATGACAAGCTTGGGACATACGCTCAAATGAATCCTCCTATAAGGGATAAATCTCATTACGATAGATTTTGGTATGCAGTGAAAAATAATTTGAACGATACAATTGGGTCAGATCATGCTCCACATCTAAAAGTTAATAAAGAAAAAGAATATCCCAATTCACCCTCAGGAATGCCCGGTGTTCAAACTTTGATGCCTGTGATGTTAAACCATGTAAATGATGGAAAATTATCGTTAACTCAATTAATTAATCTTGTATGTGAAAATCCAGTTAAAATTTTTGGAATAAAGAATAAAGGATTTATTAAAGAAGGTTTTGATGCTGATTTTACTGTGGTGGATATGAATAGAACAATTAAAATTAAAAATGAAAATATTGAGAGTAAATGTGGATGGTCGCCTTTCAATGGATTTGAATTTAAGGGTAAGCCAATGGCAACTATTATAGATGGAAAAATAAAAATGAAAGATGGTAAAATTTTAGGTGAACCTGAGGGAAATCCTTTAGTGTTTAGCTAATCTTTCCATTAAAACTATTAACTAATATTACGCCAATCACAATTAAGAATAACCCTATAATTGCCTGCCAAGCTAAGGTTTGTTTAAAAAAAATGTAACCTAGTATTGCAATAGTAAATATCCCAAGGCCACTCCAGGTGGCATAAACTATTGCAATTGGTAATTTGTTTACAACAAATGTTAGAAGATAAAATGCAGTTAAATAAAATGCAGCTAGGGCAAAAGTTGGTAAAAACTTTGTAAAATTTTGTGATACTGGCAGTAACATTGTCCCAGCAACTTCACAAAAAATTGCCCCAACTAGGAATAAATATGTTTTTAACACTATTAAAGAATATTATTACTTTTTAGATCAGCTTTTATCTCATCTAAAATTGCTGGATCATCAATGGTTGGAGGCATTTTATACTCTTCTCTATCAGCAATCTTTCTAATTGTTCCTCTTAAAATTTTACCTGATCTAGTTTTAGGAAGTCTTTTTATAACTATAGCAATTTTAAATGCAGCAACTGGACCTATTTTCTCTCTGACCATTTGTATGCACTCTTTTGAGATATCTTCATGACTTTTATCAACGCCTGCTTTTAAAACAACTAAGCCAATAGGCAATTGTCCTTTTAATTTGTCTGCTATTCCAAGAACAGCACATTCAGCTACTGATTGATGTTCAGACAAAACTTCTTCAATTGCTCCCGTTGACAATCTGTGACCCGCAACATTAATTATGTCATCTGTTCTAGACATGATCCATATATATCCATCTTCATCAATATGACCTGCATCATAAGTTTGATAATAACCATCATAATTTGACATATAGTTTTCTTTATATCTTTGATCAGCATTCCAAAGAGTTGGGAATGTACCTGGGGGCAATGGGAGCTTTACAACTATATCTCCCATTTCATTTGGCTTAGCTAAAGTTTGATCTGATTTAATAATTTTTACATCATAGCCAGGTACTGCTTTACAAGCCGAACCATATTTGGTTTCCATCATTTCAATTCCAGTACAATTTGAACTGATCGCCCAACTAGTTTCAGTCTGCCACCAATGATCTATTACTGGGACTTTTAATAAATTTTCAGCCCACTTAATTGTATCAGGATCAGCACGCTCACCAGCTAAAAAAAGACTTTCGAATTTGCTTAAGTCATATTTAGAAAAAAATTTACCCTCAGGATCTTCTTTCTTAATTGCTCTAAAAGCTGTTGGTGCCGTGAATAATGATTTAACTTTATAGTCTGAAATAATTTTCCAAAAAGCCCCAGCATCAGGAGTGCCAACTGGTTTACCCTCAAACAGCACAGTTGTGCATCCTTTAAATAATGGAGCGTAGACAATATATGAGTGACCCACTATCCAACCAATATCACTTGCTGACCACCAAATATCATCCTCATCAATGTTATAAATATTTTTCATAGTCCATTTTAAAGCAACGATGTGACCCCCAATATCTCTAACGATACCCTTTGGAGTTCCGGTAGTTCCTGATGTGTAAAGAATATAAGCAAATTCATTTGAATTCATTTCTACACAATCTGTGTCTTTAGCATTAGCATGGGCTTCATCCCAGCTGATCTCTACAGGAGCATTTAATTTGACTTCATGACCTTTTCTTTGGAACAAAATCATTTTGCTAATTTTGTGATTAGCAAGTTTTATTGCTTCATCTACTAAAGGTTTGTATTCAACAGTCCTTCCAGGCTCAAAACCACAGGAAGCGGTTACTAAAAGTTTTGCTTTACTGTCGTCAATTCTACTTGCAAGTTCGTTTGAGGCAAATCCACCAAAAACCACTGAGTGTATGGCTCCAATCCTTGCACAAGCAAGCATTGCTATAACAGCCTCAGGTATCATGGGCATATAAATTATTACCCGATCACCTTTATTGACCCCTTGATTTTTAAGTGCTCCTGCAAATTTTGATACTTTTGATCTTAATTCCTCATAAGTGAACTTGCTTTTATTTTCAGTAATAGGACTGTCGTAAATTAATGCGGTTTTACTTCCTTTTCCTTGATCAATGTGAAAATCCAATGCGTTATAACACGTATTAGTGACACCATCTTCGTACCATTTATAGAAAGGAGGATTTGATTTGTTTAAAATTTTGGTTGGTTTCTTAAACCAGAAGATGTTTTCTGATGCTTGTCTCCAAAAGTTTTCAGGATTATTTATAGATTCTTGGTATATTTCATTAAATTTCTTGGGCATTTGATTTTTGATTCGATTGTGCCTTTTTTTTAGATTATTAAATTATAAATTGTATTTAATTTCAAAAAGTCAGTAAAATCAACGTAAATAAATGACACTTTAGTCTTCAATAATCTGTTTTTATTTGCTATTTAACCCAAATCTTTGCTTAGGGAAGCCTAAGCTTAGTTTATATAAACTAATAAGTAAAAACTAACTAAAGAGGGAGTTTTTTATGAAAAAACTTAAACTGTTTGCTCTAGCAGCTGTTGCCCTAACAGGTTTAACAGGAATTGCTAATGCAGCAGACGCAACGATGTTAGCTCAGGATGACTTTGTTGGAATATCTTTTTGGATAATTTCAATGGGTATGTTAGCGGCTACAGCTTTCTTCTTCATGGAGAGAGGTACTGTTAACCCTGCGTGGAAAACATCAGTAACTGTTGCTGGTCTAGTAACTGGTATTGCTTTCATTCACTACATGTATATGAGAGAAGTATGGGTTGCTACAGGTGACTCACCAACAGTATATAGATATATTGACTGGTTAATTACTGTGCCATTACAGATGGTAGAATTTTATTTAATTCTAGTAGCTGTAAGAAAAGCAAACTCTGGAATGTTCTGGAGATTGTTAATCGGTTCATTAGTAATGTTAATCGGTGGATACTTAGGAGAAGCTGGATACATCAACGCTACACTTGGTTTCATTATCGGTATGGCAGGTTGGGTATACATTCTTTATGAAGTATTCTCAGGTGAAGCAGGTAAAGCTGCTGCTAAGAGCGGAAACAAAGCTCTTGTAACTGCGTTCGGTGCAATGAGAATGATTGTAACCGTAGGTTGGGCAATTTATCCATTAGGTTATGTATTTGGTTACTTAACTGGTGGAGTAGATGCAGACACATTAAACGTAGTTTACAACTTAGCTGACTTCATTAACAAAATTGCATTTGGTCTAGTAATCTGGGCTGCTGCAATGAGTTCTGGAGCTGGCGCAAGAGCAAGATAATTACGCTTTAAACTTATAATTTATAGGGCGAGTATGTTTTTACATACTTGCCCTATTTTTTTTTACACCTATATTCATATCAATGGCCAAAATCACTTACATCACTCATGAGAACGAAAAGCATACAATCGAAGTTCAAAATGGCTTAACCGTTATGGAGGGTGCAGTTCAAAATGATGTACCTGGGATAGATGCAGATTGTGGTGGGGGAATGGCATGTGCAACTTGCCATGTTTATGTCAAAGAAGATTGGTTTAATAAGTTACCAAAAAAAGAGGACGGAGAAGATGATATGCTGGATATGGCATTTGAACCAAAAACAAATAGCAGACTGAGTTGCCAAATAATTGTTTCAGATGAAATAGATGGTCTCGAAGTAAACATACCGTCTAAACAGGCTTAAATGAATAAAACCGATGCACTAATTATTGGAGCAGGCCCCACAGGATTATTTACCGCACACCAATTAAAACTGATTGGGCTCGACTGTGAAATAGTTGATAATTTAGATAAAATAGGTGGCCAATGTATAGAACTTTATCCTGATAAACCAATTTATGATATTCCTGCAGTGCCTGAGTGCACGGGTGAGGAACTAACAAATAATTTAATTAATCAATTAAAACCTTTTGATATTAAATTTCATTTAGGTGAAAGAGTTGAAGAGGTTAAGAAAGAAGATGCTAACTGGTCAGTAAAAACTAGTAGTGGTAATACTTTTTTAACACCAAATGTCATTATTGCTGGAGGCGTTGGCTCATTTGAACCTCGAAAATTTGCACCAAAGGAGTGTGAGAAATATGAAAATAAATCATTATTTTATTCGGTAAAAGATAAAAATATATTTAAAGGTAAAACAGTATCAATTTTTGGAGGTGGAGATAGTGCATTAGATTGGGCTATTGAGTTATCAAAAGATTGTAAAATTAATTTAATACATAGACGAGATGAATTTAGAGGAGCACAAGCAACAGTAGATAAAATGCGGGAACTCGTAAAATCTGGAAAAATAAACTTATTTACGAAGTATCAATTAGCAAATGTCCATGGAGATCAAAAATTAGAAAGTATTGATATAAAGCACGACAACAATGAAATGAAGAACCTTAAGTCTGATTATGTGCTTGGTTTTTTTGGTCTAATTATGCAATTAGGACCAATAGCTAATTGGGGTCTTAATTTAAATAAAAAAACTATTGAGGTTGATACAGAAAGGTTTGAGACAAATCAAAAAGGTATTTATGCCGTTGGAGATATATGTAACTATCCTGGTAAATTAAAACTTATTCTTTCTGGTTTCCATGAGGGCGCTTTAGCTGCCAGAGCATGTTTTAAACTTGCAAGACCCAATGAAAAATATAGATTTGAATTTACAACTACCTCATCAAATTTGTTAAAAAGACTCGGTAAAAAAGAGTGATTGAGCTTTTTTCAGCTAATACTCCTAATGGAAAAAAAATTAGTATTATGCTCGAAGAGATCAAATTTGACTACAAAGTAACCAAAATTGATTTAGATAATGGTGAACAATTTAAACAAGATTTTAAAAAGATTAGTCCATTAAGTAAAATTCCTGTAATTATTGATCATAAAAATAAAAAAACAGTTTTTGAGTCTGGGGCAATTTTAATTTACTTAGCTGAATTAAGTGGAAAATTTTATAATTTGGAAGAAAGATTAGAAATTAATCAATGGCTGATGGCCCAAATGGGCTATGTTGGTCCAATGTTAGGTCAACATCATCAGTTTCATCATTATAATCCAGGGAAAAGTAAGTTTGGTGAAGACAGATATTTTAAGATTTCTGAAAGAATATATAGAGAGTTAGATGAAAGATTATCGAAATCAAAATATTTATCAGGAGAAAATTATACAATTGCAGATATTGGAACATTTCCTTGGATTGCCAGGCATGAGTGGCATGACATTGGTCTAAAAAAATTTAAAAATTTAACTAGATGGTACGAGAATATCTCTGATAGAGATGGTGTTAAAAAAGGTTTTGCTTTTATGGATAAAAATGAATTACCACCTAAGCCATAATTAATTTATCGAGTTAAGAAATCTAAATAATGAAGCAAAAATGCCATGACCTGATGCTTCGATCGCAAGTATAACTAAAATAATTAAAATTAATTTTGGGTTCATCTACTAAAGACAAAAAATATTAAAATTATCCAGAACAGAGCGTAATAATAGTAAATATATTTTTTAGTAAAATTGTAAGTAACTGGATTATGTACTTTTTTTGTTTTTTTCTTTCTCTTAGTCATCTGCGTGAACCTTTTCGTCCTTCTCATGTTTTTCTTGTGCAGCAATTGTATATTTTGCAACTGGTCTTGCCATTAGTCTTTTTAGCCCAATCGGCTCTGCAGTATCTAGGCAATATCCATAAGTATCTTCCCTAATTCTTGCTAAAGCTTTGTCAATTTCTGAGATGAGTTTTATTTGTCTATTGATTGCCTTCATTTCTACATTTTTATCGGTGTATGAACTTGCCTGATCTACAATATCTGCAGAAATACTATTATCATCCATAGAGCCGTTGTAGAGAGCTTCGTTGTTTGATTTCACAAGTTCTTTCTTCCATTCTTGCAGTTTAATTCTGAAAAAAACTTTGTGTTTTTCACACATATATTTTTCTGTATCTTTTGGAATGTAGGTTTTTGATATTTTTATAGGTCCTTTTTTAACTTCTTTTGTTTTAGTAACCACTTTTGTTTTTGGTTTAGACACACTCTTTGCTTTTGATTTTGTGACCTTTTTTTTTACTTTAGCTATTTTTGGCATGTCTAAATTTGAATGCGAGGCAGTATATTCAGCAAAATATGGGTGTCAAGCAACCTTAATTATTGTAAATATTTACTTATGGATGTTTTAAACAAGAATATTAATAACATATTTTTTATTTTTGCTATTACACATTTAATAATTTGGACAATGATTCCCTCATTGACAAATTCAAATTTGCCTCTTGATACAATAGAGGCGCTAGCTTGGGGAAGCAATTTAGATTGGGGTTTTAACAAACACCCACCAATGAGCGCTTTTTTTTCTGAGGTATTTTATAATATATTTGGTTCTCAAGATTGGGCTTTTTATCTTTTAAGTCAAATTTTTGTAGTTATATCATTCTATTTTATATTCAAATTTGCTTTTGAAATTTTAGAAAATATTAAATTAAGTTTAATTTCAGTTTTATTGTTAGAGGCTATTTATTTCTTTAATTTCACTACTCCAGAGTTTAATGTGAATGTTTGTCAGTTACCATTTTGGTCATTGGTTATTTATTACTCTTGGAAGATATATGATGCAAAAGAAATACAGTTTTATGATTGTTTTCTAATCGGATTATTTGCTGCAATTGGTTTTCTTTCTAAATATTTGTTCGTTTATTTATTATTGTCAATTAGTTTATTATTTATTTATGTTATTTATAAAAAATTTAAAAAATTTGATTTTAAATATTTGATAATAATTGAAATTTTTTTAGTTCTGTTAGTTCCACATATAATTTGGTTGCTTGATAACGATTTTATAACTGTTTTATATGGCTTGAAAAGATCAGGCCTTGAGGAGTCAGAAATTCTAAATCATATAAAATATCCAATTACTTTTTTATTAAAACAAATTGGAATACTAATTCCATTTTTCTTTTTAACGTGGCTATTGATAAAAAAAATTGAAATTAAATTGAATTTTAATGATAGGAAGTTTCTTTTTTTATTATCAATAAGTATTTTACCTATCTTTTTAATATTTATTACTTCAGTAGTTACAGGATCTAAAATTAGAACAATGTGGATGACACCTTTTTATTTACCTCTTGGAATATTTTCTGTCTACTTATTTAGGTCTCAAATCAATCTTAAAAAGATAAATTCCTTTTTAGTTGGGTTTTTATTTTTGTTTTTTTTATCCCCGAGCCTATACGCATACATTTCTATAACAAAAAATGATAAAAGAACTGATTATCCAGGCAAAGAGATAGCAGCTAAGGTCCAATTTACTTGGGAACAAGATTTTGAAAAAGAAATTGAATTTGTCACAGGAGATGAGTGGAAGGCAGGCAATTTATCTTATCACTTAAAATCACGGCCAAAGTGGGAAGGGTTTACTAAAAAAGAGATTTTAAATAAGTCAAGTCAATTTATTTGTTTAGATGATATTTGTTTAGGGAGATATTAAAAGATTATGAAAATAAAAATTATAATCCCTATTTATAACGATTGGCAGTCGGTGTTCAAACTTTTTGAAGAAATCAATAATTTGAAAATTGATAAAAATTTTGAGATATCCATTATTGTTGTTAACGATGCTTCAAATCACGATCGACCAAATGGAGAAATCAATTTTGACAATATTCAATCTATAAAAATTTTAAATATGAAAAAAAATCAAGGACATGCAAGATGTATAGCTACTGGACTGAAATATATTTTAGATAAAGAGGAATTTGATTATGCAATACCAATGGACGGAGATGGTGAAGATAGACCTGAAGAAATTAAAAATTTTTTAGATCAAATTAAAAATACAGATGGTATTACAGTCATAGGAGAGAGAATAAAAAGGTCAGAGAGTTTGTTATTTAAAGTTTGTTATCAGTTACATAAATTAGTAACTTTAACTTTTACTGGCAAATCAATAAAATTTGGAAACTTTACCTGTTTGCCAAAAAAGATAGTTGAAAATATGATTAATGAAAAAGCTACTTGGAATAGTTTTTCTGGTTCTTTATCTAAAATAGAAAAAAATTTCATAAAAGTGCCATCGATCAGAGGAGCTAGATATTTTGGACCATCAAAGATGAGTTTTTTAAATCTGATAAAACATTCATTATCTATCATCAGTGTTTTTAAAAAAACTTTTTTAATACGTTCTGCATTGTTTATAATTTTGTATATTTTACTTATTAAAAGTAATGCCTCTGTGATAACAGCGTTACCTTTGCTACTCTTACTAATAGCAGTTTATGCTGTATCAAATTTAGCATTGAGAGAAAATATGGATGAATTTAAAAATTCTTTAAGCCAAATAGAGAGCATAGATAATATTACATGAAAAAAAGAGATCTATATTACGAGCGTATACCAACTAAATTTTTCAGGGAAAATGTTAAATATCTGGGTAATATTTTAGGGAGAGTTATCAAAGAACAAGAAGGTCAAAAGTTTTTTGAATTAGTTGAAAAAGTTAGAAAATTATCGAAAGCTAACAAAATAAATTCTAAAAATAATCAAACTAATGAAAAAGTAATTAAAGCAATTAAAAAACTGAGCCCAAAAAATTCATTTAAATTAACTAGAGCATTCACACATTTTATGAATTTTATAAATTTAGCTGATTTAATTGACGCTTCTAGAAAACTTAATGAATATGAAAATAGCAATAAGAAAACTTCAAACAACAACATATTTATAGAGGAAATATTTGAGGATCTCTTTAGAAATAAAAAAATTTCAGAAACAAAAATATATAATACCGCCAAAAACTTGAAAATTGGAATTGTATTGACTGCACACCCAACCGAAGTGAAGAGAAGAACTCTTATTCAAAAATATCACAATATAATTGAAATTCTTGAACAAAGAGATCTGCTTAAAAATTTTCCATCAAAATTAGTAGTTTTGGAGAAAAAACTTTTTGATGAGTTAACTATTATTTGGAATACGGATGATTTAAAAAGAATTAAACCATCTCCATTCGATGAAGCAAGATGGGGACTTGCAATAATTGAGGATAGTTTGTGGGATACGATTCCAAAAGTTTATAGAAGATTAAATTCAATTTTTGTACAGAATATGAAAAAAGGTTTGCCGAAAAATTTTAATCCTATTGAATTTGGATCTTGGATGGGAGGAGACCGCGATGGTAACCCAAATGTTACAGCTGATGTCACCAGAAAAACAATTTTACTATCAAGGTGGGAGGCTGCAAAGTTGTACGAGAAAGCACTTACTAAAATAATAAGATCTTATTCTATGGAAAAATGCTCGAAAAAAATTCTTAAAAGTGTAGGTAAATCTTTTGAGCCCTATAGGGTATTTTTAAGGCCTCTAAGAGATAAAATGAGGATCACACATAGATCGATAGAACAACACCTTGTTAATAAAAAACCTCTAGATCACAATAATTTATTGAGTTCTCGAGAGGAGATATTAAAGCCTTTGAGAGTTGTAAGAGAATCTTTAGAACAAAATCAAAATGAAAATCTTGCCAGCGGTGAATTATTAGACTTAATGCGAAGGGCAAAGTGTTTTGGTATCAACCTTGCAAGGTTAGATATAAGACAAGAGTCCTCAAGGCATAGTCAGTTAATTAGTGAATATGTTAAAAAGAAATATAAAAAAAATTATTTAAAATTTAGTGAAAACGAAAAAATTGAATTTTTAAAGAAACAAATACTCTCTAAAAAAAATCAATTAAACAAATTTCAATTTTCAAATAGAGAAAATAAAGAAGTTTGGTCAACTTTTAAAATTTTGGCCAATGAACCTAGTGAATGTCTTGGAGCTTATGTAATATCAATGACTAATTCAGCCTCAGATTTGTTATCTGTAATATTTTTACAAAAAGAGGCCAATATTAAAAACAAGTTAAGAGTAGTCCCATTATTTGAAACTTTAGATGATTTAGTTAATGCTAAAGAAATAATGGAGAAATTGTTTTCTCAATCATGGTACAGAAAAGTTATTAAAAATGAGCAGGAGGTCATGATCGGTTATTCAGATTCAAGTAAAGACGCAGGCAAAATTTGTGCAAGTTGGCACCAGTATAAAGCTCAAGAGGAAATAATTAAATTAAGTAAAAAATATAATATTAACGTAACTTTTTTTCATGGAAGAGGTGGATCTCCTGGACGAGGAGGTGGCCCGATACAATCAACATTAAGATCACAACCTCCAAACTCTGTTAGGGGAAAAATAAGAATTACCGACCAAGGTGAAGTAATTCAGCAAAAGTATGGTTATGAGCCATTAGCAAAATATAATTTATGTAGTTACATAGGTGCAGTGACTGAAGCCACCTTAAAACCATCACCTGTTCCAAAAGCTAGTTGGAGATCATTAATTGAAAAAATGTCAGAGATATCAAAAAATTCTTATAGAAAAAATATTAATCAAAGTTCTGATTTTATAAAATACTTTGAAACTGTTACGCCTCACAAAGCTCTTGGTAAACTTTCAATAGGTTCAAGGCCTTCAAAAAGAAAAAACATTGATACTATAAAAAGTTTAAGAGCAATCCCTTGGGTGTTTGCTTGGACACAAATTAGACTTATGCTGCCTGCATGGCTTGGAAGTGCAGAAGCTTTAAGATATTCATACATAAAACAATTTAGAAAAACTTTATTTGATATGGAGAGAAATTGGCCATTTTTTAATTCAATGCTTGATATATTAGACATGGTGATTACTAAAGCAGATCCTGAGATATCAAAAATTTACGAAGAGCATTTAGCAGATGAAAGTCTAAAGAGAGTTGGAAAAAAACTTAGATTTCAATTTGATGTTATTAAAAAACTAAATAAGAAAATTACGCCTAAAGAAATAATTGCTGCAAGAAAACAATTTAGAACATCAATAGGTGTAAGAAATATTTATTCTGAAGTTTTGAATATAGTTCAGCCTATCGCAATAAAAAAAATTAAGACTATTAAAAATAAAAAAGATAAAGAATATTTGAATGATACTTTGTTGACTTCAATAGCAGGAATCGCTGCAGCAATGAAAAATACTGGATAATGTTTAGGATAATTTCTGCAACATTAGTTTATTTATTATTTTGTACACCATCTTTTTCAAATTTTAAAGAAATTAAGAAAAAAGCTAAAATAAATAATCCAGAAATTATTTTTCCAGTTTCAAAAAATCCAAATAGATGTATGACGAAAATGTATTCCAATCCCATGACTAATCCAGTTACACCTATTCCAGAGGTTAAAGCTCCCAAAGGTTATGGATTAGATAATAGGTTTAATAGAGCATTACAAAGGTTTGAAAATTTTAAACGTCCATGTGGTGGGGGTAGTGTTGAAGCGTGTGAAAATGTAAAAAAGATTATTTTGGAATGGGCTAAAGCAGATGCAGCAAAAAGAACAGGTCCATCAGATCATGAGGGTAGACATTGGAATGATACTCTAACCGTGAATTTATGGGTGGCTTCACCAATGATGGCTGGTTATTCTTTTGCAAAACAAGTGATAGATATCTCAACTAATGAGGATAAGATAATTAAAGATTGGTTTGAAAAGATAGTAAAGAAAAACAAACATCTTATGTATGACATGACCTACAAAGATGGTACTCAAGCAAGAGGTGTTCCTAAAAGAGCTCACAACCATGCACTGTCATCTGCAATAAGTCATATGCAGTTGGGTGTCCTGCTAAATGATAATAAGCTTTTTAAAAAAGCTTTTAAAAATTATGAAGCCACCATTCGGTATCAAAGAAAAGATGGTAGTTTGCCTATTGAAACAAGAAGAGGTGGGAGAGCAATGTTTTACCAAGCAAGAGCAATGAATGCTTTAACAGTCATTGCAATTATTGCGGAAAACCAGGGCTACAATATTTGGGACTATGAATATAAAGGCAAAAACTTTCATAATATTGTTAAGTTTTTTATCGATTTTACTGAAAATAACGAGATAGTTTTTAAATACGCCAAAGAAATGAAAGCACCTGGACCTGCAAAAAATTATAAAATGCAAGATCTTGATGGAAGACAAGGGAGTAATTGGGGCTGGCTTTATGCTTATGCAACTCGGTTTCCAGATCATGAAAATATCAAAAGACTTCAGCAATGGTCGTCAGATAGCAGTAATCTTAACAGTTACCAGGCTAAAATAGTTTTGAATTTTGAAAATATTTCAAAAAGAAAATTTGGCACTTCATCATGGACAGTTGTTGAACCAAATTGCCATTTTATTAAATAGCTTTGATTGTTGGCAAACAATAAAAATCAGCGGTATCTATTTTAGAAGAATATTGTCTTCTCATATTCCATTTTTTGTGAACTCCAGCACTTGCAAGACTTAGAGTTGATCTGCCATATCTGTAATTAGTATTATCAATTGATTGCATTAAAGTTTTTATTTTTTCATCCTTTTCTGATGAGAATAAATTTTTCCTATCATCATCATCTCGTAATCCTGTAAGCATAACACCTGCTTTTTGATAACGACAGCCGTTCCTAAATATATTCTCAAGTATCGCAACTGCAGTTTTAACAGTCTCAAGACTATTGTTTGTTGCAATTGGAAAGTCGACAGTTTTCGAATTTGAATAATAACCATAATCTCTTTGAAAAGGACTGGTTCTAACAAATACTGTAATCGCTTTTGCAACTAAAGACTCTGATCTAATTTTCTCAGAAGCATTCAAGCAATAATTAGCAACTGCTTCCTTTAATTCTTGAAAACTTTCTATTCTTTTACCGAATGATCTTGAAACGACACAACTTTTCCTTTTTGTTTGTGTAGTCTCTAAGTCAATACAAGGAACTCCTCTAAGTTCCATTGCAGTTCTTGAGCTTAAAACATTAGAACATTTTTTAATCCAAGTGTTAGACTTATTTTTAAGTTGTTTGGCATTATAGATGCCGTTCTTTTGATAAAATTTTGTAAGTTGTCTGCCAACACCCCATACATCATTAATTTCAACTTTTTCTAAAATTGGATCTAAATTTTCTATACCAATCAAACTCGTTACTCCTGATTGTTTTTTCTTTGCGATATGGTTTGCAACTTTACTCAATGTTTTAGTTTTAGCGATACCGATACTTGTTGGAATACCTGTCCACTGTAGAACTGTTTGTCTAATTTCTCTTCCAACTTTTTCAACCTCAGAATCTGGAAAATTGGATAAATCTATGAATGCCTCGTCGATTGAATATACCTCTATTTCAGTATTAAATCTTTTAAGAGTTCTCATTACTCTTCTAGATAAATCTCCATATAACGAATAATTTGACGAAAAAACTTCAACTTTATTTTTAACAATAATATTTTTTGCTTTAAAATAAGGTTCACCCATCTTGATCCCCAACGCTTTTGCTTCATTGGATCTAGAAATGATACAACCATCGTTATTAGATAAAACAACCACAGGTTTTTTTCTTATTTTTGGATTAAATAATCTTTCACATGAAACATAGAAAGAATTACAATCAACTAAGCCTATTTTTTTAGTACGTTGAATGGATGACATACGTCACAACCCCCCAAATAAAAACATCTTCTTCTTCATTAATTAAAATTCTATTAGAAAAATCTTTAGACCCAGAAGATAGAAATTTTTTATCTCTTTCTTGAACTAAAGTTTTAACCACAAGCTCATCATGAACATTTGCAATAACTGTTGAAAAATTTTTTGGTTTTAAACTTTTATCGACAACTAATAAGTCTCCATCATTGATCCCAACATCCACCATGGATTTTCCCTGTACTCTGATAATAAAAGTAGCTGGAACGTTTTTGATTAGATGCATGTTTAGATCGATATCTTCTTCGATATAATCAGTGGCAGGTGATGGGAAACCAGCACCAGCTTTATGCAGATAATAGGGAATAGTTAGTTTCATGTTCTTGTTTTGTTCTAATTTATAGCCCATTTATACAATGCACGCAAGAGGTTGTATTTTGAGTCCGTAATTGAATCAAAAGTGAATCAAAACGTGAACATCAAAACTATATTTTGTATGCTTGTGGATAACTTCAACCAAGGATAGTTTAATTTTATATTAAAATGAAAAAACTTGTTTGTCATTGTGGAGCTGTTGAAGCAGAAATAAATTTAGATGGAGATTTAGCTAAAGTAATAAAATGCAATTGTTCTATTTGTAAAAGAAAAGGAGCAATTATGTCGATGGTAAAAAATGAAGATTTCAAAATTGTAAAAGGGCGAGATAAATTAAAACTCTATCAGTTCCATTCAAAAGTTGCTAAACATTACTTTTGTTCTGAGTGTGGAATTTATACTCATCATAATCCAAGAATTAATCCAGCTATGACAGGATTTAATGTTGGTTGTGTTGATGAAATAAACACTTTTGAAATAAAGGATATTCCGTTAAACGATGGTCAAAATCATCCTTTAGATAAAAAATAATTCTCATGCAACAATTCAGCTTATGTTTTGGTAGGGTAAAAAAAGATTGTTTAAAGTTTATTAAATCTCAAGAGACAAAAGCTGACAAATTTAAGAATAAAGAAAGAATGATTAAATTGTTCTTAATTCCATTATGTTTTTGGATAAGTAAAAAAGCCGAAAAGAAAAAACCTTATTTTGTGGGTTTAGCAGGGGGTCAAGGAACAGGTAAAACTACAATTAGTTCTCTAATCAGAATTATTTTAACTAAATATTTTAAATTAAATGTTTTTAGAATTTCAATAGATGACTTTTATAAAACAAGAAAAGAACGTAAAAATTTATCAAAAAGAGTTCATCCCATGCTTATAACAAGAGGGGTACCTGGAACGCATGATATTGATATGATGTTAAATTTCTTTAAAAAAGCAAAAAGTAATAAATTTAAAAGACTAAAACTACCAACATTTAATAAAGCCATAGATGATAGATTTAATAAAAAATACTGGTACGATTTAAAAGACAGACCAGATGTAATTATATTTGAGGGATGGTGTGTGGGAGCGAAATCTGAAAAAAATAGCTCATTAAAAAAAACAATCAATTCAATGGAGAAGGCCAAAGATCAAAAACAGATCTGGAGAAAATATGTTAACGACCAATTGAAATCAAAATATAAAAAATTATATTCCCAATTGAATTGTTTAATTTATTTAAAAGCAAAAAATTTCAGTTTGCTCCAAAAATGGAGATTAAAACAAGAGAGAAAACTTTGGGTAAAAAGTAAAGTAAAATCAAACTTAAAGATTATGAGTAGAGGAGATGTAATTAATTTTATGCAAACGTATCAAAGAATTACGCAAAATATGTTCAAGAATATGCCTAAATATGCATCAATTATATTCAATTTAAATAGTAACCATCAGATCAAATCTGCATTATATAGAAATAAATGAAAAAATTTTTAATTATCATTCTTAGTAATCTATTTATAATTTCAAATTTAAGTGCTGAAACATTTACTGCAGCTCTAAAAAAAGCTTATAAAAATAATTCTGAATTAAATGCTGAAAGAGAAAATATCAGTATTTCGGAACAAGAGCTTAAAATCTCAATGAGTTCCTATTTTCCAACAATTACTCTAGAGGGATCAAAGAGCCAAGATGAGACTGACAAATTAACTAATAGAGATGGGTCAAATGCCACAATTACTGATGTAGATACGGAAACTAAATCTATTTCAGTTACTCAAACATTATTTGATTTTGGTAGAGGCGCTGATTTGTCAAAAAGTAAAATCGGTATCAATCTAGCAAAAGCGAAACTTTTAAAAAAAGAGCAAGATATTTTATATAAAACTGTAGCAGCATATACTGCATTAATCTCAGCTAATGAAAAATTAGAAATTAATAGAGCTAACGTTGAACTCCTAAGCAGACAAGTTGAAACTGATAGAATTAGACATGAAAGAGGTCAAATTAGTTTATCAGATGTCTCACAATCAGAGTCGTCATTAGCTGGTGCTGAGGCAAGTTTTATTCAAGCACAAAGTGATCTTTTAACTAGTAAGTTGAATTATGAAAATATTATTGGACCTTTAGGTAATGCTCAGTCATTAAATAAAAGTTCAATAATGAGTTACCAAATACCAGGCAGTTTAAATTCAGCTATTGAACAATCTAAAAAAAGCAATCCAGATTTAATTATTGCTGAAATGGAATATGAACAATCGAAAAAAGATACATCGATTGCAAGATCAGAATTGGTACCAACTGCAAAATTATCTTTAGAAAAGTCCTACTCAGATGACTTTAGCTCTACTTACGATGAGAGAGATAAAGAAACTTTAAAAGCAACTGTTACTTGGCCATTTTATTCAGGTGGAAAAAATCTGGCATCGTTAAATAAAAATAAGAATATAGAAAATAGATCACGTTTAACTTTAGACAGTGAGATTAAACAAAATCAAACTAATGTAGCAAGTGCCTGGTCAAATTTTCAATCAAATAAAAGTTTGCTTAACTCTGTTCAATTGCAAGTAAGGGCAGCGGAAATTGCAAATGAAGGTATTACAGCAGAATATAATAGCGGTTCTTCTGGCAGAACTACTCTTGAAGTTATTCAATCTAATTCTCTTTTATTGAATGCTCAAATTTCTTTAGCCGATTCTGAGAGAAACTTTATTCTTTCTCAATTTAATTTGCTTAAATCTATCGGTTTACTCAATAGTGATTATCTAAAATTACGATAAAAAGGGGCTTTTTAGGCTAAAATAAATAAATCTTGCTAATGAGAACAAAATGTGTACATTTATTTTATGATTCGAGTGTTAAAAAACGTAAAAAAAAAGGCAAAAAATGACTAAAAATAACTTAAAAGTAGTTAAATCTACTAAAAATCAGGAATTGGAAAATAAAGAGAAAAATAAGGCTTTAGAAGCTGCAATCAGCCAAATCACAGATAATTTTGGAAAAGGTTCAGTAATGAAGCTCGGTGAAAAAAGAGCTATGGATATCGAGTCGGTATCTACTGGATCTTTAAGTTTAGATTTAGCTTTAGGAATAGGTGGATTACCTAAAGGCAGAATTATTGAAGTTTACGGACCAGAGTCTTCTGGAAAAACAACATTAGCATTACAAGTTGTTGCTGAAGCTCAAAAAGCAGGTGGAATTTGTGCATTCGTTGATGCAGAGCATGCTTTAGATCCAGTTTACGCAAAGAAATTAGGTGTAAATACTGAAGAGCTTTTAATCTCTCAACCAGATGCAGGTGAGCAAGCTTTAGAAATCGCTGATACGCTAGTAAAATCAGGCTCTATTTCAGTTATCGTAATTGACTCTGTTGCAGCTTTAACTCCAAAAGCTGAAATTGAAGGAGAGATGGGAGATCATCATGTTGGTCTTCAATCAAGATTAATGAGTCAGGCTTTAAGAAAATTAACTGGTTCAATTTCAAATACAAACACAATGATGATTTTCATTAACCAAATTAGAATGAAAATTGGAGTTATGTTTGGAAGTCCAGAAACAACATCGGGTGGAAATGCACTTAAGTTTTATTCATCTGTAAGAATGGATATTAGAAGAATTGGAGCCATCAAAGATAAAGATGAAATTATTGGTAATACTACAAGAGTAAAAGTAGTTAAAAATAAAGTTGCACCACCATTTAAAGTTGTTGAGTTTGACTTAATGTATGGCAAAGGAATTAGCAAAATGGGTGAGTTAGTCGACCTAGGTGCTAAAGCTGATATTATTGAAAAATCAGGAGCATGGTATGCTTATAAGGGTGAAAAGATAGGTCAAGGTAGAGAAAATGCAAAAACTTATCTTGCACAAAACCCTAATGTTGCTGCAGAAATAGAAATGGCAATTAGAGAAAAAGCTGGTGTGATTTCAAAGAAAATTGAGGGAAATCCACTAAGTCCTGAAAAAATTGAAAAGGAGAAGAAAGTAGCTGAAAATGAAGAGGCTGCAAAAGAGACTACTCCTACCAAAAAGAACTAGAATTAAAGGTCATCTTTAAATTATAAAGGCGCTTATAATAAGCGCCTTTCCCCCTTCATCCCTAACTAGACATAAAACAAAAAAGCTGTATCTTAAAAATATGGCAGACAAATCATTAAATGAAATAAGAAGCACGTTCTTAAAATACTTTGAAAAGAATGATCATAAGATTGTTGAGTCCAGTAATTTAGTGCCAAATAATGACCCAACACTAATGTTTGCTAATTCTGGAATGGTACAATTTAAAAATGTATTTACTGGTTTAGAGAAAAGAGATTATCAAAGAGCAACCACTTCTCAAAAATGCGTAAGGGCAGGTGGTAAACATAATGATTTAGAAAATGTTGGTTATACCCCAAGACACCATACTTTTTTTGAAATGCTAGGAAATTTTTCTTTTGGAGATTATTTCAAAGAAAGAGGAATAGAACTAGCGTGGAATTTGATAACTAAAGACTTTGGCCTTGATAAAAATAGGCTTTATGTAACTGTTTTTCATGAGGATGACGAGGCTTTTAATTTTTGGAAGAAAATTGCAGGTTTTAGTGATGATAAAATAATTAGAATTGCAACGTCAGATAACTTCTGGTCAATGGGTGAAACTGGGCCATGTGGTCCTTGTTCAGAAATATTTTACGACCATGGTGATCATTTAAAAGGAGGATTGCCAGGAACTAAAGATCAAGATGGTGATCGTTTTATTGAAATTTGGAACTTAGTCTTCATGCAGTATGAGCAAGTCTCAAAAGATAAAAGAATAGATTTACCAAAACCATCTGTCGATACAGGAATGGGATTAGAAAGAATTGCAGCTCTTTTACAAGGAACACACGATAATTATCAAACTGATCATTTTAAGAAATTAATAAGTTCAATATCTGAAGTAACAAAAGTCAAACAAGAAGATAAAAATATATCAAGTTTTAGAGTAATTGCTGATCACTTAAGAGCAAGCTCATTTCTTTTAGCTGAAGGTGTTTTGCCCTCAAATGAAGGTCGTGGATATGTTCTTAGAAGAATAATGAGAAGAGGTATGAGACACTCTCATTTACTGGGATCTAAAGAACCAATATTTTTCAAAATTTTTGAGGCTTTAAAAAATGAAATGTCAGGAAATTATCCAGAATTAGAAAGATCAGAGTCATTAATTCGAGAAACATTAAAAATGGAGGAGGAAAAATTTTTAGTTTTACTTGATAGAGGAATTAAAATTTTAAATGATGAAATTTCAAAAATAGATAAAGTCTTACCAGGAGATGTGGCGTTCAAATTATATGATACTTATGGTTTCCCATTAGATCTGACTGAAGATATTTTAAAGAATAAATCATTAACGGTTGATCATAAAAAATTTGATCAACTAATGAAAAATAGTAAAGAACTTGCTAAAAAAAATTGGAAAGGTTCAGGTGACAGTTCAGAAGAAGCAATTTGGTTTTCAATCAAAGATAAAATTGGTCCAACTGAATTTTTAGGTTACGAGTCTAATCAATCAGAGGGAGTTATATTAAATTTGATAAAGGAAAATAGCGAAGTGAAATCATTATCCACTGGTGAAGAAGGAATGATAATAACAAATCAAACCCCTTTTTACGGTGAGTCCGGTGGACAACTTGGAGACAAAGGCACAATAGTTTCAGGAAACTCGGTTTTTGAGGTTGAGGATACACAGAAGAAGCTTGGTAATTTATTTGTTCATTATGGTTCGTTAAAAACAGGCTCAATAAAAGTAGGTGATACTGTTGAATTAAAAATTGATATTGAAAGAAGAGCAAATCTAAAAGCTTATCATTCAGCAACACATCTTCTTCATGAGTCTTTAAGACGAACACTTGGAAAACATGTTATGCAAAAAGGTTCACTTGTTGCACCAGATCGTTTGAGATTTGATTTTAGTCATATGAAACCAATCACAAATGAAGAGCTAGAAACTATTGATAAATTAGTAAATGAATATGTGAAAAATAATACTGAAGTAACGACTAGAATTATGACACCCAAAGCAGCTATTGAAAAAGGTGCTCTAGCATTTTTTGGAGAAAAGTATGGTGAGGAAGTAAGGGTGGTATCTATGGGCAAAGAAAAAGAAGCATATTTTTCAACAGAATTATGCGGTGGAACCCACGTTAGAAACACCGGCGATATAGGAAAATTTAAAACCGTAAGTCAGTCCTCTATAGCAGCAGGTGTTAGAAGAGTAGAAGCATTAAGAGATAAACAATTAGATGAATATATTAAAAATAAAGAAAAAGCATCAACACTTTCAATTCAGAAAGATGAAGATACAATTAAAGAATTATCATCTCAAATTATAAAACTTGGCGGTAAGCCAAATATAGAAAGTAAAGATCTTAAGGAACTTATTAAAAATCTTACAAGACAACTTGAACAACTCAATGTGAACTCAGTTCTAAAAGACAAAACAAAAAATATTGTTAATGATCAGAAAATTAAAGATATAAAAGTAAGATTTCAAAAAGTTATTGATCTACCACCTAAAGATTTAAGAAAACTTGTTGATAATGGAAAAAAAGATTTAGGTGATGGTATTATAATTGTATTTGCTACTAATGAGGATAAAGTTGGACTGGCTGTAGGTATAACAGAAAAATTAATTGATAAATATGATGCGGTTAAATTTGCTAAATTAGGTTCTGAGACTATTGGTGGCAAAGGTGGAGGTGGACGAAAAGACTTTGCTCAAGCTGGTGGTCAGGACCAAAATAAAATTGATGAAGCTTTTGAAAAGATAAAGTCTTTAATTTAATCTTTTTTTCAAATTACTATCAATTACATCCAAGAACTGATTAGTAGTTAAATATTTACTTGAAGGTCCAACCAGTATTGCAAGGTCTTTTGTCATTGATCCACTTTCCACACATTGGATACAAACTTCTTCTATAGTATTTGCAAATTTTACCAGTTCGTCATTTCCATCTAATTTACCCCGATGAGCTAAGCCTCTAGTCCAAGCAAATATAGATGCGATAGGGTTTGTGGATGTTTCTTTACCTTGTTGATGCATACGATAATGTCTAGTAACAGTACCATGAGCTGCTTCAGCCTCCATTATTTTACCATCTGGAGTTAATAATGTGCTAGTCATTAGACCTAAAGAACCATAGCCCTGGGCCATTGTATCAGACTGCACATCACCATCGTAGTTCTTACATGCCCAAATATATTTACCACTCCATTTCATGGCACATGCAACCATGTCATCGATTAATCTGTGTTCGTATGTAATTTTAGCATCATCAAATTGTTTCTTAAATTCCTTATTAAATACTTCCTCAAAAATGTCCTTAAATCTTCCATCATACTTTTTTAGGATTGTATTCTTAGTTGATAAATATACTGGCCATTTTTTTATCAATCCATAGCTGAAACAAGATCTAGCAAAATCTTCAATCGATTTATCTAAATTATACATTGAAAGAGCAACTCCCGGACCTGTAAAATTAAATACTTCATATTTGATTTCATCTTTGCCATCTTCAGAAGTCCATTTTACTTCCATTTTACCTTTACCAGGCACTTTAAAATCTGTAGCTCTATATTGGTCGCCAAAAGCGTGTCTTCCAATAATTACGGGATCTGTCCAAGATGGAACAAGTTTAGGAATATTCGAACAAATAATTGGCTCTCTGAATACTGTGCCTCCAATAATATTTCTAATGGTACCATTTGGAGATCTCCACATTTTTTTTAATTTGAATTCTTCTACGCGAGCTTCATCAGGAGTGATTGTTGCACACTTAATTCCTACACCAACTTTTTTAATTGCATTTGCTGCATCAATAGTTATTTGATCATCTGAATTGTCCCTGCTTTTCATACCGAGATCGTAATAATCAATGCCTAAATCTATGTAGGGAAGAATTAATTTATTTTTGATAAATTCCCAGATTATTCTGGTCATTTCATCACCATCTAACTCTACAACTGGGTTTTTTACCTTTATTTTGCTCACTTTATTTAACTATCTTAATAATTGAATTTCGCAATTTTATATACATATTAATGAAAAATTATCAAATAGATGAATATGTTTAGCAAGATATTTCCAAAAATTCACGCTGAGGGATACAAATTCCTAGTTATTGCAGGAATTATTACTATCATTTTTTATATTTTTAGCAGCTTCCTAGGTTTAATTGGTTTAGTTTTAACTATCTGGGTTTATTATTTTTTTAGAGATCCAGATAGGATTATTATTAATGACGACAATTATCTTATAAGTCCAGCTGATGGAGAAGTGATCAAGGTTGAAGAGGTAGATGGCCCAAAAGAACTTGGATTAGAAAATAAAAAGTTCAAAAAAATTAGTATATTCATGAATGTATTTGATTGTCATGTAAATAGAACTCCATGTAGTGGAAAAATTGAAGAAATTTTATATAAACCAGGAAAATTTGTAAACGCATCTTTAGATAAAGCAAGCGAGGGCAATGAGAGAAATTATTACAAAATTAAAGACAGTCACGGTAATGATATTATTGTTGTTCAAATAGCAGGATTAGTTGCAAGGAGAATTGTTTGTGAGTCAAGCAAAGATCAAGATTTAAAACAAGGTGATAAAATTGGAATGATAAGATTTGGCAGTAGAGCAGATGTATACTATGAAAATTACGAGCCCCTTGTTCAAATTGGTCAAACTTCTATAGCCGGAGAAACATTACTAGCTAAAAAATAATGGAACCACAAAAAAAAAAATTTAAAATCATAAGTGATAAAAAAAGTGCAAGAGTAATCTTGCCAAATATGTTAACTTTAATAGGAGTTTGCATTGGATTAACTTCTATAAGGTTTGCTTTAGATGGCAGATTTGAATTGGCGATCGTAGCAATTATTATCGCAGCTTTAATAGATGGCCTAGATGGAAGAATAGCTAGATTAATTAAGGGAACATCAAAAGTTGGTAAAGAATTAGACTCTTTAACAGATATGATAAGTTTTGGAGTTGCTCCTGCATTTATTATGTTTTTTTGGAAACTAAATACACTTGGAAAATTTGGTTGGTTATTATGTTTAATATATGTAATTTGTGTTGCTTTAAGGCTAGCACGATTTAATGTTAATTCAATTAGTGAGCCTTCGTGGAGAGATAATTTTTTTGAGGGCGTTCCATCTCCAGCTGGGGGAATTTTAGTGCTAACACCATTAATCATAAATTTAAGTGGATTTGAATTATTTCAAATTAATTATGACATTATCACACCAATATTTTTTATAATTACATCTTTTTTACTGATTAGTAAATTTCCAACCTATTCTTTTAAAAAAATAGTTATTCCAAGAAGAACAACTATATTCCTATTATTCAGTATTGTTTTATTTTTTGGATTATTACTTATATACACATTTAATGTAATTGCATTAAGTGCTGTCATTTATGTATTATTGTTGCCTATAAGTTTTCTTCATTATCAAAAAATTAAAAAGCAACATGAAAATGACAGAATTCAAGATGAAGATGATCTTGAAGATATACTTTAATGAAAAAAAATGTAATTGTTTCATTAGCAGATGCTAATTATTTTCCTCTATTAGATGAGCTAATTAATTCTATAAAAAAATTTAAAGAAAGTGAAAAAATTGCTATTTGTGTTTTAGATGCAGGATTAACACAAGATCAAAAAGATTTATTGTCAAAAAAAGTAAATGAAATTAAAAAAGCAGATTGGGATATTGAAGTTCCAGAGTTTAAAGTAAAAGGAAAAGAATGGTTAAAAAGTCAAGTCTCAAGGGCTTTTTTGCCAAGGTATTTTCCAAATTATGATAAATATTTATGGATTGATTGTGATGCTTGGGTGAATGATTGGGAATGTGTAGAATTATATTTTAAAGCTTGTAATAATGGTAAATTAGGTATCACACAGACACTTGGCCCAGGATACAAAATAATGTCAAAAGTTAATTGGCTATTTGGAAAACTAGCAATTATTAAATCACAAAACTTTAAACATGCAGTTAAATCAAAAATACCATATGATAAAGCAAGAAAATTAGCCTTCGCACCACATATAAACATTGGTGTTTTTTCTTTAGAAAAAAATTCCCCTGGTTGGGAAAGTTGGCAAAATAATCTTAAACAAACCTTAAAAGCAGGAAATATTTTTGGCTCTGAGGGATTAGCGATTAATATGTCAGTATATATTGATAATTTAGTTACAGAATTTTTACCACTTAATTGTAATTGGATTGCTAGTAACCTACTACCAAAATATGACGAAATTAATAATACTTTCGTTGAACCATATTTGCCCAATTATAAAATAGGTATAATGCACCTTGCAGCTGGTATTTGGAAAGATGGTAAGGACATGAGGACAAACAAAAATATTGAAATCGAGATTGAAACACTAAGTGATAAAAAAGTTATTAAAAGCTTAAGGTATAATATTTAATTGAAAAAAAATAAAATTTCTAAAAACTGGATCAATAAACAAAAGAGAGATATTTATGTACGCCGGTCAAAAGTTGATGGATATAGAGCGCGATCAGCTTATAAATTAATTGAAATAGATAAAAAATTTAAGATTTTTAAGAACGGAATGTTTATTTTGGATATTGGTGCAGCACCTGGAAGTTGGTCTCAATATGCCTCAAAAACAATAAAAAATGGAAAAATAATATCAATTGATTTAAAAGAAATTTCACCGATTGATAATGGAATTCATATTAAAGGTGATTTTACAGAACCTGATATTCAAGAAAAAATTAGAGAAAATTTAACAAAAAAATTTGATGTAGTCATGTCTGATATGGCTGTAAATACTACTGGTATAAAGAACCTTGACTCAATTCAAACTGGAGAATTATGCAAAGAGGCAATGACATTTTCGAAAAAAGTAATTTCATCAAAAGGTTATTTCATTTCAAAAATTTTTATGGGTAGCACCTTTAATGAAATTGTCGCACTTGGAAAAAAAATATTTAAAGAAGTTAAGGTTTTTAAACCTTTATCAAGTCGAAAAGAATCTAAAGAAAGTTTTATAATTTGTAAAAAAATTAGATAGCTACTTTAATATTTTAAGGAATCATATATAAATGAATATGGATCCTATAAAAGAAGCTCTAACCTTTGATGATGTTACATTAGCTCCAAAATATTCAGATATACTTCCGTCGGAAGTTGATACCAGTATTATATTATCTAAATTTCTTAAACTAAGAATTCCGTTATTAACCTCAGCTATGGATACAATAACCGAAAGCAAAATGGCTATTGCTATAGCTAAAGCTGGAGGGATTGGCATTATCCATCGTAATTTAAATATAAAAAAACAAGTTCAGGAGATAAAAAAAGTTAAAAAACAAAATTTATTAGTTGGAGCTGCAGTAGGTGCTGGTTCGAATGAGCTTGCTAGAGCAAAGGCAATTTTAAAAGAGGGTATAAACATGATAGTGGTGGATACTGCACATGGACATACAAAAAAAGTTTCGGAAATGATTAAGTTTATTAAAAAAGAAAAAAATTCAAAAACTGCGCTTTGTGCAGGAAACATTGCAACAGCAGAAGCAGCAAAATACTTGTATAAATTAGGGGTTGATATAATTAAAGTTGGAATCGGACCTGGCTCTATTTGTACTACTAGATTGGTTGCAGGTATTGGAGTTCCTCAGTTAACTGCAATTTTAAATGTTAGAAATGCTATAAAAAAAAGCAAAGTTAAAATAATATCTGACGGGGGTATTAAGTACTCTGGAGATTTGGCGAAAGCATTTGCCGCTGGTGCTGACGCAATCATGATTGGATCTTTGTTTGCTGGCACTGATGAAACACCAGGTAAACTTATAAAAAAAAATGGAAAGTTATTTAAAAGCTTTAGAGGCATGGGATCTGTTGGAGCGATGAATAAAGGGTCCGCAGATAGATACTTTCAATCTAAACAAAAAGACAATTCTAAATATGTTCCTGAGGGAGTTGAAGGTCTCGCTAAATACAAAGGCAAAGTAAGTAAAGTTATCTTTAAATTGATAGGTGGCTTAAGATCATCTATGGGGTATCTTGGATCTAAACAAATTAAATATTTAAGGAAAAAACCTCACTTTATAAAAATTACAAAAGCTGGATTTTATGAAAGTATGGTACATAATGTCGATATAGTTAAAGATGATAACAAATACTAATGAAAAATATTTTTAAAAAAATTATATTTATATATTTTCTTACAAACATATTTGTTAATTCATTTGCAAGTGAGAACTTTTTTGAAAAAGGTTTAACTCTTTATGAAAATAAAAAATTCGATGATGCGAAATTTATGTTTGAAAGAAGTATTGTTTTTAATCCGAAAGACTCAAATTCATATTTATATTTAGCCAAAATTTACAACGCTAAAGAAGATCAAGGTAAAGAAGAGAAAAATTTAGATGCTACTTTATTAATAGATCCAAATAATGAAGAAGCTATTTTAATGCTAATGAAAATAGGATTGGAAAAATCAAATTATTCCCAAGTCAAAGATTTATCAAAAACATTTTCTGAGGTTTGTAAAAGTTTATGCGGTGAGAATAAAAAAATTTTAGAGACACTTGCTAATCTAGAGCCAAAAAATGACTCTTGATAAAGGTCTTGATAAAATCTTAATTATTGATTTTGGCTCACAGTTTACTCAATTGATTGCAAGAAGAATAAGAGAGTTTGGTGTATTTTCAGAAATCATTAGTCATAAAAAAATTAAAAATAAAGACATAAATGAAAAAATTAAAGGAATAATTTTATCAGGTGGACCTTTAAACGTTTACGATATTAAGAAATACTCATTTGATAAAAATATTATTGAAAATGAAATACCAGTACTTGGTATTTGTTTTGGTCATCAAATTTTGTCTAAAATAAAGGGTGGAAAAGTAAAACAATCAAAACATAGAGAATTCGGTTTAGCTAATATCATCAAAAAAAATAATAGTCCGTTAATAAAAGATTATTTTAAAAATAGAAAATATGTGAAAGTTTGGATGAGTCATGCTGATCAAGTCTCCAGATTACCAAAAAATTTCAGAGTTGTTGCATCTAGTCAAAATTCAAAATTTGCAATTGTGGAAAACAGCCTGCAAAGAATTTATGGAGTACAATTTCATCCTGAGGTAACTCACACAGAGAATGGTAAAATAATAATTAAAAACTTCATTTTTTCAATTTGTAAGATTAAAAAAAATTGGTCAGTAAAAAATCAAAAAAATAAATTAATAAAAGAGATAAGAAATAAAGTTGGCAAAAATAAAGTAATATGTGCTTTGTCTGGAGGGGTGGATAGCAGCGTAGTCGCACAATTAATAAACAAAGCAATAGGAAAAAAACTATACTGTATTTTTGTAAATACAGGTCTTTTAAGAAAAAATGAGGAAAAACAAGTAGTTAATACGTTCAAAAAGAGATTAAAAATTAATCTAATTTATGTGAACGCTGAAAAAGAGTTTTTAAGAAAACTTAAAAATATTTCAGATCCAGAAAAAAAGAGAAAAATAATAGGAAATCTTTTTATAAAAATTTTTGAAAGATATGCCAAGAAAATTAAAAATGTAAGATTTTTAGCTCAAGGAACTCTTTATCCGGACTTAATTGAGAGTAAATCTGTTACAGGTAGTCAAACCTCTAAAATTAAATCACATCATAATGTAGGTGGCCTTCCAAAAAAAATGAAACTTAAACTAGTAGAGCCTTTAAGATTTTTATTTAAAGATGAAGTGAGAAAATTAGGTTTAGATCTAAATTTAAATAAAGAAATTATCTCTAGACATCCTTTTCCTGGACCAGGTCTAGCAATAAGAATGCCAGGAAAAATAACAAAAGAAAAAATTAAAATTTTAAAAGAAGCTGATCATTATTTTATAACTGCTTTAAAAGAACATGGTTTTTATAATAAAATTTGGCAAGCTTATGCTGCCTTACTTCCTGTTAAGACTGTAGGTGTAATGGGTGATAATAGAACTTATGAATATCTGTGTCTATTGAGAGCTATTACCTCTGAGGATGGTATGACAGCAGACTTTTATGAATTTAAAAAGCCTTTTATTCAAATGATTTCAAATAAAATTGTAAATAGTATTAGAGGAATAAATAGGGTAGTTTATGACGTTACATCTAAGCCACCGAGTACAATTGAATTAGAATAATAATTTTTTTTATGAAAGATCCTTTTGTAAAACTAGTAGAAGTTATTAAAAAAACTAAAATTGATTGTAAATTTACTCTTGTAGATATTGGTGCACGCCCGGAAAGAAATTCTCAGCCAAGATTTCATAAAATAATTGAACACTTTCCATCTAGTGAGATTTTAGGATTTGAAATTGAAAAGGAGGTATGTGATCAGATGAATTCTAAAGCTATCAAAGGTATTAAATATTTTCCATTTGCACTTGGAAAAAAAAACGAAAAAAGAAAACTATATATTACAGAGAGCCCACTGTGTACTAGTCTTTATAAACCAGACGAAAAATTGTTAAATTTATATCACGAATTACAATATATGAATTTAAAAAAAGAGACTGAAATTGAAACAATAACTCTAAACTCTTTTGTAGACGAATATTCTATTGATACAATAGATTTTATAAAGATAGATGTTCAAGGTGCTGAGTTAGATATTTTTAAAGGAAGTACAAAATTGCTAAATAATGTGCTTAAAATAGTTTGTGAAGTTGAATTTTTACCCCTTTATCATGACCAGCCTCTTTTTGGTGATATAACTCAGTTCTTAGGTCAGTATAACTTTATGTTTAATAAATTTTTAGGATTATCTGGTAGAACCCTTAAGCCATTGGTAGCGAATAAAGATAAAAATTTCGCATCTCAACATATGTGGACTGATGCTGTTTTTATTCAACATATTAATAAAATAAAAAATCTAAATAATGAAAAATTATTAAAGCTTAGTGTTTTAGGAGCTATTTATAATAGTCTTGATTTAACTTGCTTTTATTTATTTCTTTACGATAAAAGAAATTCATCTACTTTAGCTAAAGATTGGATGAGTAATTTAAATGAATAAAATTAAAAAAATAATTAATAAAAAAAAAAAGTCTAAAATAGTTTGTCTTACAGCTTATTCAAAAAATATTGCAGAAGAAGTTGATAAATATGTTGATATTACTTTGGTTGGTGATTCTCTGGGTTCAGTTTTATACAATTATTCCTCAACAAAAAAAGTCACTTTAACAGAAATGATAAATCACTCCAAAAGTGTTAGATTGGGTATCAAAAAAAGTTTAATGGTTGTTGATATGCCTTTCAAAACTTACAGCTCAAAGTCTCTAGCATTAAAGAATGCTGAGAAAATTCTAAAAGAGACTAAATGTGATGCAGTAAAATTAGAGGGTGGCAAAAGGGTTATCGAGCAAATAAAGTTTTTAATTAAGAATAAAATCCCAGTTATGGGTCATATTGGTTTACTTCCTCAATCAACAAAAAAATTTAAATCCAAGGGAAAAACCAATAGTGAAATAAAGAACTTGATAAGTGACGCAAAGTTGCTTCAAGAAAGTGGAGTATTTGCAATTGTTTTAGAGTGTGTAAAAACTGAAATTGCAAAACTTATTACTCAAAAATTGAATATTCCAACAATTGGAATTGGTTCATCTGTTTATTGTGATGGTCAAGTTTTAGTGACTGATGATTTAATTGGATTAAATCATACCAAGATTAAATTTGTTAAAAGGTTTTCTAATGTTAAAAAGTATATCAATGTTGGTATTAGAAAGTATGCCTTAGATGTAAGAAAAAAAAAATACCCTACAAAAAAACATTCTTATTAGAAATATTTTTTAAATTCTTCATTTATAGACAATATATCTAGATCAACCAAACCGCCAATTACCAGTTGAAGAGCAACAAGTAAGATAAACCCTAAACCCACATAAGCAATCCATAGATGTTTTTGAATATAGTTTGCAAGATAGGTTGCCATAGCACCTGTAAGAATAACTGATAATACAAGACCAAAAATCATAAAACCAAAATTACCCTTTGCAGCTCCGACTACACCAATTACGTTATCAAAACTTATCGTAATATCAGCAAATAAAACTTTATACACACTTTGAATGTATGAAGGTTCTTTTGATTTTTTAGTTGGAGATTTAACTTTTTTTATTTCAAAAAGATCTTTTCTTAAATCATTAACGATCCAAATTAATAGCAAACCTCCTAAGATTTTTATAAAATAAAATTCAAATAAATACGTAGCAAATAGTGCAAAAACAACTTTGAATATTAATGCTCCAGCTACACCCCATAAAATAATTTGTCTTCTATTTTTTGGCGCAAAATTAGCTGCAATTAATCCAATAATGATTGCATTATCTGCTGCCAAGATTATATCAATGAAAATAATCTGAACTAATATGAGTGCTTCTTCTAACAAAGTAAGACTATAGTATTAGATATTTTAAATTATTCAATCAAAAGTAGTATAATTTTTTTATTGATAATTATTTTAATACATAATGAAATGGTTTTAAAAAAAATGGAGGATAAATGAAATTCATAAAATACTTATCAATTATTTTAGTTTCATCAATTTTGTCAATTAATTCTTCTTTTGCAGAAAAATGGGATATGGCATTAGCTTATGGTGCTGGAAATTTTCATTCTGCAAACGCAACTGAATTTGCAAAAAATGTAACTGAAAAAAGTGGTGGAAAACTTACAATAGTTACTCATCCCGGTGGCTCATTATTTAAAGGTGGAGAAATCTTTAGAGCTGTGAGAACTGGTCAAGCTCAAATTGGAGAAAGATTTATGTCAGCTTTAGGTAAAGAGGATCCTTTATTAGAAGTAGACTCACAGCCATTCTTGGCAACATCTTATTCTGATGCTATGAAATTATACAAAGCATCAAAAGCTGAGATCATTAAAGGCTTAGATGAAAAAGGTTTGGTATTTCTTTACGCTGTGCCATGGCCAGCACAAGGTTTATATAGCAAAAAGGAAATCAACTCTGTTAATGACCTTAAAGGTTTAAAGTTCAGAGCATACAATTCTGCAACAATTAGAATCGCTGAGCTAACAGGTATGGCGCCAACAAAAATTGAAGCTGCTGAAATTAGCCAAGCATTTTCTACAGGTGCTGTAGAAAGTATGATCACTTCCCCTACTACAGGAAAAAATTCTAAAATATGGGAAAATGGTGTGAAATATTTTTATGATATAGCAGCTTGGTTCCCAAAAAATATGGTGATTGTAAATAAAGATGCTTGGAATAAACTTGATCAATCTACAAAAGATATAGTGATGAAACAAGCAGCTTTAGCGGAAAGAAAAGGCTGGCAATTATCTAAACAAGGAAATGTTAGTGATAAAAAAGCCTTAGCTAATGCTGGTATGGTAGTAGGTACCGTAAACGCATCTTTACAGGCTCATTTTGAAAAAGTAGGTGAGACGATGGCAAAGGAATGGTCTCAAAAAGCTGGTTCAAGAGGAGCAGCTGTCTTATCTAGTTATAAATAATTGTATATTAAATTAAGGCCACTTATAATAATAAGTGGCCTTAAATTTTATGCTAGAATCTTTAAATAAGAATCTTAACAAACTTTATAAATTTTCAGGTTATATCGCTGCAATATTTTTAGTTTTAGTAGCAGTATTTATTTTAACAGGTATTTCATCAAGAATATTTGGTTTTTATATTAGAGGCCTTGCAGAATACTCTGGTTATTGTATGGCTGCAGCATCTTTTTTTGCATTAGCTTACACATTTGTTGAAAACGGTCACATAAGAATTACTCTTTTTCTAGAAAAATTATCAGGGTTAAATAGAAAGTTTATTGAAATCTGGTGTCTAAGTGTAGCAACTTTTTTTTCAGGTTACTTAGCATTTTATTTTATTAAAATGTTACTTATTTCGTATAAATTTCAGGAAAGAAGTGAGGGAGCAGATGAGATTTTAATTTGGATACCTCAATCAAGTGTAGCCCTTGGTTCTTCTATTTTTTTTATATGTGTTTTCCATCAACTTATTTTGATATTTAAAAAAAATTAAATGGCTGAAATTTTATTAACAATATTTTTCATAAGTGTTTTATTATTTTTTCTTGGTTCTGGTATTTGGGTAGCCTTAAGCATGATTGGGGTATCCGCAATAGGTATGATGCTATTTACATCAAGACCAGTTGGAGATGCAATGGCAACAACAATATGGGGTACTTCATCATCTTGGACACTTACAGCATTACCTTTATTCGTCTGGATGGGAGAAATTCTATTTAGAACAAGACTATCTGAAAATTTGTTTAAAGGTTTATCTCCGTGGATGCAAAAATTACCAGGAGGTTTAATACATGTAAATGTAGTCGGTTGTGCTTTATTTGCTGCTATTTCAGGTTCCTCTGCAGCCACAGTTGCAACTGTAGGAAAGATGTCTATACCCGAGTTAAGAAAAAGAAATTATCCTGAGAAAATTTTACTTGGTAGTCTTGCTGGTTCTGGAACACTAGGCTTATTGATACCTCCATCAATAATTTTGATTATTTATGGAGTAGCAGTTCAAGAGTCTATTGCAAAATTATTTATTGCTGGAATTTTACCTGGAATAATGATTGCATTAATTTTTATGTCATATGTTATTTTTTGGTCTTTGATTAACAAAAAACAAATGCCCAAAATTGTGGAAGAATATTCAATTTTTGAAAAGATAAAAAGATCTAAACAACTTTTACCTGTTATAATTTTAATTTCAGCTGTTATAGGTTCAATATATACTGGTATAGCTACAGCTACTGAGGCAGCATCTCTAGGAGTTGTTGGAGCTTTAATTTTATCATATTTTCAAAAAAGTTTAACTTTGGAAACTTTTAAAACATCCTTATTAGGTGCAACAAAAACTTCTTGTATGATTGCATTTATCTTAGCAGGTTCAACATTTTTATCTTTGGCAATGGGTTTTACAGGTTTACCAAGAAACTTAGCAATGTGGATTCAGAATATGGATTTATCTCCATATGTATTAATTTTTGTTTTAATGATTTTTTATATAATTTTAGGAATGTTTCTTGATGGTATCTCAGCTGTGGTATTGACTATGGCCATTATAGAACCAATGATTAGACAAGCAGGTTTTGACATGATTTGGTTTGGTATATTTTTAGTTATTGTTGTAGAGATGGCTCAGATAACACCACCCGTGGGTTTTAATTTATTTGTTTTGCAAGGTATGGCCAACAAAGACATGGGTTATATTGCTCGAAGTGCGTTTCCATTGTTTTTGTTAATGGTTCTAGCAGTTATCTTAGTTGTGATTTTCCCAGAGATTGCTTTGTGGCTACCAGAGCAAATGATTAAAAATATTAATTAATACTTAGAAATTTTTTCTCCAGCTATAATTGCTTTTAGGTCATCATACTCTTTACAATCGCAACCTTTTAAAACTTCTAATCTTTCAACTGCAAGATTGTGTCTATTTGTTGCTACGTAAAGTTCACCTAAATATTCATTAATACCAATGTGGTAAGGACTGATAGCTAAACCTTGAAGATAATATTTTTCTCCATTTTCAAAATCACCTAATTTTCTAGATGTAAAACCTAAATAATTTAAAGTATCTGGCTTATTTGGTTTTTTGTTATTTGATTTAAGTAAAAGTTTTAAAGCTTTTCCATAACTTGATTGTGCTTTATCTTTTTTTCCTTTTTTTTCATATTTATTTGCAGATTTTATTAATTTAACTGCTTTTTCATAATTTGTTTTGGTTTTTGGACCATCACCTTCTCCTCCACTACTAGATCCTGCAGAATAAGAATTTGATACTAAAGTTATAGACAATATAATTATAAAAAATATTTTTTTAATCATTTTTAAACTTCTTCATTTTATTTAAAGGTTTTAGTTTGAGTCCATTATTTAATAAGTTATCTTTGATAGACTTAGCAGTCGCTAATGAGCTCATATTGTCACCATGTATACACACAGAGTCGATTTCACAAGGTATTTGCTTTCCACTGTGACAATTAAGCGACTGATTTTTAACCATACTTAAAACGTGTGTTTTTGCCTGTTCTGGATCTGTAATTAAAGCATGAGGTTTTTTTCGGGATACAAGATTACCGTCATCCTCATAATTTCTGTCTGCAAATATCTCGCAAGCTATTTTCATATCAAGTTTTTTTGCAGCTTCCTCCATTTTAGATCCAGTGGGGACCAAGTAAATTAAATCTTTGCTAATTCCTTTTATACTTTTTGCAAGTATTGTTGCTAAATCAATATTTTCACATGCCATATTATTTAAAGCTCCATGAGGCTTAATATGTGTAACGTTTTCTCCTTGCTCTAATGCTTTCTTTTGAAGAATATCGTATTGATCAATTATGAGTTTTTGAATTTCTGAGTCAGATAAATTCATTCTTTCTCTTCCAAAATTTTCTGGATCATTGAAAGATGGATGCGCACCGATACTTACACCATTTTTTTTTGATATTTCTATGACTTTGCTCATAGTTTCATCATCTCCAGCATGGTATCCACAAGCGACATTTGCAGAATTAACTATTTCCAATAATTCTGGATCATGTTTATTTGAATGGTGTTTTGATTTTTCTCCTAAATCACAATTTATATTAATTTCCATAGTCATAAGTGTTAAGTATATCATGGGATGATAAAAAATATATTAAATCTTGGTGACGCAGCATTATATTGTGACTTTGGTAAAGACGTAAATAGAGAAACCAATACTCAAGTAATTAGATATTTCAAAAGTATTCAGAAAGAAAATATTGCATCAATAAATAATTTATCTCCTTCTTATAATAAATTAATAATTTCTTTTGATTTAAAAAAAACGAATTTTAAAGATTTAAAAAAGTTAATAGAAAACCTTAATATTTCAAATGAAGATGATTTAGAAAATAAAACAATTGAGGTTCCAGTATGTTGTGACGAAAATTTTGCCTTAGATATAGTGAGATTGGAGAACAAACTCAATCTTAAAAGAGAAAAAATTTATGAAAATTTTTTTAGTAAAGAATTCTTTTGTTATATGACAGGCTTTATTGCGGGAATGCCTTTTTTAGGAGATTTATCTGAAAATATGAGAGCAAATCGTCTAGAAACTCCTAGAGTTAGAGTTCCAAAAGGATCAGTAGCTTTGACCGAACAGTTTGCAAATATTTATACTTTTGAAAGTCCGGGTGGCTGGAATGTTATCGGCAATAGTCCATTAAGAATATTTGATAGTTCAAAAGAGGAAAGCCCAAATTTAATAAATCCAGGCGATATTGTCTTATTTAAAGAAATATCAAAAAATCAGTATGAAAATTTTAATGAGTAAAAATTATTTTCAGGTTATCAGAGCAGGAATTAATACTACTTTTCAAGATGAGGGTCGAAAAAATCTTTATCATGTTGGAATTCCTTTTAGTGGAGCAATGGATAAAAGAAATTATCTATTATCAAATAAACTTGTTGGTAATAAGATAAATTCACCTGTTTTAGAATTTGCATACCAAGGCCCTTTACTTAAATATTTTGGAGATAAAATTAATATTGCAATCACTGGTGATGTAAATTTCAGGATTAAAAAAAAAAAAATAACTATTGATGGTAACTGTTATCAATCTTTAAATTTAGAAGATGGTGATGAAGTAGATATTTTGTCTACCAATAAGTCTGTGTACGGATATTTAGCTATTGGTGGTCAAATAGATTTAAAATATCAATGGTCTAGTTGTTCTACAAATACAAAAGCAATTATTGGTGCAAATGATGGTAAAAAGTTTGAAAATGAACAAGTAATAAATATTTCAAAATTGAATAATCACTTAGTGGAAAAAAAATTAAATTATTTAAATACTAAAATAGAAAATATTAGAATAATTAAAGGAACAAATTTTGATTATTTCTCAGATAAAGGAAAAAAAATCTTTCTAGAAAAAGAATTTATTGTTTCAAAGTTAACTGATCGTATGGGTATGAGGTTAGAAGGACAGAAAATAGAGAATATTATTGATACTAACATTAAATCAGAAGGATTAATAAAAGGAGTAATACAAGTGCCTGCAGATGGTAATCCTATTGTTATGCTTTCAGATCATGGAACTATAGGAGGCTATCCAAAAATAGGAGTGGTAATAAGTGCTGATTACGACAAATTAGTTCAACTATCACCAGGTTCTAAAATAAAGTTTAAGCAGGTTGATTTATCTAGCGCAGAAAATTTATTTAAGTTATATGACTTAGAAACTCAAAATTTAATTTCTCAAATTGAATGAACTTAATCAAAATAATACCTGGACCTTTTCTGGTTTTTTTAGGCGCTGTAAGCTTAAGTTTTGGAGGATTAATTGTTAAATCTTTTGAAGGCTCGACGCTCTGGCAAATTTTATTTTGGCGATCATTTTTCTTTATAATTGTTGTTAGTTTTTTTCTTTTGTTTACTTATAAAAAAAAATTTTTTAGTGCTCTAACTAAATCTGGAATTCCTGGATTTGTTGGTGGAGCTATTTTATCTTTAGGTTTTGCTAGCTATGTATTTGCTATGTACGAAACTACTGTGGCAAATACAAATTTTATTATTCAAACACAAACTCTTTTTTTGGCAATATTTGGTTATGTTTTTTTGAAGGAGACAATATCTAAACTTACTTTCTTTTGTATATTGCTTGCTATCTCAGGTATTTTTTTGATGCTTGGAACTTCAATCTCTCCTGGTGAAATGACAGGCAATCTTGTGGCATTTGTAATGCCAATCTCTTTTGCAATTTTAATATTAATAGTAAGAAAGTTTCCTGAGGTCGACATGATTCCGCTTCAATTAGTGGCAGGTATATTTGCAATGATAATTGGATTATTAATGTCGCCAACGATAATTATATCTTCAAAAGATATTTTTTTGGGATTTTTAGCAGGTTTTTTTCAATTAGGTTTTGGTTTTATATTTATTACAATTGGGGCAAGGTCAACTCCTTCCGCTTTCGTTGGTATAATAATGTTAACAGAAGCCGTTCTAGGTCCGATGTGGGCCTGGATGTTTGCGAATGAGAATCCACCTATTATTGTTTTAATTGGGGGTTCAATAGTTATCACAGCAGTTGTTTTGCAGTTTTTGAATAAATTTTTAACTAAAAAGAAAGCATATTAAATATTTATGTTTATGATAATTTATGATATAACGAATTTAATTACGGGAGAGACTACAAATTTTTGTAGCGCCGAAGGAGCAACCACCCAGGAATCTCTCAGGCAAAATGGACCGTAACATATTAACTCTGGAAAGAGATTAAATTCTCGCCGAAGGAGCAAAACTCTCAGGCAAATATACAGATGGGTAAAAAGAGTTAATATGGATACAAAAAAAACATCGCTTTATCAATTGCACCAAGACAACAAAGCAAAATTTGTAGAGTTTGCAGGTTATCAAATGCCAATTCAATATTCTGAGGGTATTGTTGAAGAGCATAGATACACAAGAAACCATTCTGGTATTTTTGATGTTTCGCATATGGGTCAATTATTTATCTATGGCCAAGAAGATTTAGTTGATGATTTGGAAAGAATTTTTCCGTTAGACTTAAAAAATTTAAAGTTAAATCACTCAAAATATAGTTTTCTAATGAGTGACAATGCCGGAATTTATGATGATTTAATAATTACTAAAATCAAAGATGGTTTTTTAATTATTCTAAATGCTGCTTGCAAAGAAAATGATTATAAAATTTTAAAAGAACTATTGAACGATAAATATAAAATGATTTTGGATGAGGAAAGATCTTTAATTGCAATCCAAGGACCTAAATCTGTAGAAATTTTAAAAAGTGTTATTCAAGGTGTTGAAAATTTAAATTTTATGACAGGGAATTGGTTTACACTGGATAATCACAACATTTACGTTACGAGATCAGGATATACAGGTGAAGATGGTTTCGAGGTATCACTAACTAATGAATTTGCAGATAGGTTTACAAGAAGATTAATCGATAAAGGTGCAAAATTAATTGGTCTTGGAGCACGTGATACATTAAGATTGGAAGCTGGTTTGTGCTTATATGGTCATGAATTAAGTAAAGACAAAACTCCAGTAGAGGCAAATTTAAAATGGGCAATTTCAAAAGAGAGAATCTTAAAAGGAAACTTTATTGGATCAGATATAATTACTAAACAATTAAACTATGGAGTGAATAAGATAAGAGTAGGGATAAAACCAGAGGGAAGAATAATTGCTAGAGAAAAAACTAAAATATACAATGAATCTAATTCAGAAATTGGTGAAATAACAAGTGGAACCTTTGGACCAAGTGTCAATGGCCCTGTAGCTATGGGATATGTGAAAAATAAATTTTCTAAAAAAGATACTAAAATATTTTTAGAGGTTAGAGGTAAAAAGCATCCAGCTACAATTTGTGGTTTACCTTTTTATAAAAAGAGTTATGTAAAAGGAGTTAACTAATGAGTGAAGTAAAATATTCTAAGGAACACGAGTGGATTAAATTAGAGGGAGAAATAGCTACTATTGGGATAACTAAGCATGCAACAGAAATGCTTGGAGATATAGTTTTTGCAGAACTTCCAGAAAATGGATCTAATGTAGAAAAGGATGGAACAGCAGGGGTAGTTGAATCTACAAAAGCTGCAAGTGATGTATACACACCGGTAAGCGGTGAGGTTGTTGATTTAAATCAATCTATTGTTGATGACCCATCAAAAATAAATCAGGATCCAGAAAACTCTGCCTGGTTCTTTAAATTAAAAATTAAAGATAAGTCAGAGATGGATACTTTAATGAATAAAGATGAATACGATATATTTGCAAAGGAGAGCTCCACATAATGTTACAAAATTCACAAAAAGATTTTTTGAAAAGACACATCGGACCCTCAGAAGATGATCAATTAAAAATGTTAAAAAAGTTAAATTATAAATCTCTGGATGATTTAATAGACAACACTGTACCAGAAAAAATACAGTTTAAGGGTGAGTTAAATATTGGTGAATCAAATTCAGAATATGAAGCATTAAGAAAACTAAAAGAAATTTCAAAAAAAAATCAAATTTACTCAAATTTTATTGGTATGGGTTATTATGGAACGTATACGCCGTATGTCATTTTAAGAAATATATTAGAAAACCCAGGTTGGTATACTTCTTATACACCATATCAGCCTGAGGTAGCTCAAGGAAGATTAGAAATGTTATTAAACTTCCAACAAATGATTGTTGATTTTACAGGGATGGATATTGCAAACGCATCTTTGCTTGATGAGGGTACAGCTGCAGCAGAGGCAATGGGTTTAAGTCATAGACTAAATAAAAGTGACAGCGATTTAGTTTTTGTTTCTGAAGATTGTCATCCACAAACAATTGATGTTATACGAACTAGGGCAGAGCCCATGGGCTTAAAAGTTCTTGTTGGAAATGAGGATAAAGTTTTAGAACAGTTAAAAGAAGATATTGTTTGTGGAATTTTACAGTACCCTGGAACTTTAGGTGACATCAAGGATCCTAGTGAGGCAATAAGCAAGATTCATAAAAAAAATGGTAAAGCAATTTTAGCATGTGATCTTCTAGCTCTTGCTAAACTAAAAACACCAAGGGAGCTCGGAGCTGATATTGCAGTTGGTAGTTCTCAAAGATTTGGTATTCCAATGGGTTATGGAGGACCGCATGCAGCTTTTTTTGCTACCAAAGATGAATATAAAAGATCTATGCCAGGAAGAATAGTTGGTGTTTCAGTCGATAGACATGGAAATAAAGCTTACAGATTGTCACTACAGACTAGGGAGCAACATATCAGAAGAGATAAAGCTACAAGCAACATTTGTACTGCCCAAGCTTTATTAGCAATAGTTTCTGCAGCATATGCTATTTATCATGGTCCAAATGGAATAAGAAATATTTCTGAGAGAGTATCTCAATTAGCAAAAAATTTTGCTGATAAAATAAAGCAATCTGGATATGAATTATATTCAGATTACTTTTTTGATACAGTAACAATTATTACTAAAGAAAAGACTGATCAAATTTTTAAAAACGCTTTAGCTCAAAAAGTAAATATTAGAAAAGTAAATTCAGAAATGCTTGCTGTTTCTTTTGATGAAAAGAAAAATGTTTATAGAGTAAATCAATTACTTAAAATTTTTAATGCAGCAGAGTCTATCAAAAAAGAGGATCCTACGGTAAGTTTACCCAATCTACCAAAAAATTTGTTAAGAACTTCTAAGTATTTAGAACATCCTATTTTTAATTCATATCATTCTGAAACAGAAATGCTCAGATATCTAAAAAAGCTAGAAGATAAGGATATTGCTCTTAATAGAACTATGATTGCTTTAGGTTCATGTACGATGAAATTAAATGCTACCGCAGAAATGATACCTATTTCATGGAGAGAATTAGCAGAGCCTCATCCATTTGTGCCTATTGAACAGATGGAAGGATATAGAACAATGTTCACAGAACTTAAAAATTGGTTAAGATCAATCACTGGTTTCTCAGGAGTTTCACTTCAGCCTAATGCAGGTGCTCAAGGTGAATATGCGGGTTTAATGGTAATAAGAAAATATCATTTAGATAGAGGTGATAATAATAGAAACATATGTTTAATACCGAGTTCAGCACATGGGACCAATCCAGCAAGCGCCCAAATGGTTGGAATGAAAGTTGTTGTAGTTAATTGCGATAAAGAGGGAAATGTTGATTTTGAGGATTTAAAGAAAAAAACTGAATTACATTCTGAAAACCTTGGCGCATTAATGGTAACTTACCCCTCTACACATGGAGTTTTCGAGGAAAAAATATCAGACATCTGTGATTTAATTCATAAACATGGAGGTCAAGTTTATATGGATGGGGCAAATTTAAATGCTCTAGTAGGAATCGCAAAACCAGGAAATTTTGGTCCAGATGTTTGTCATATTAATTTACATAAAACTTTTTGTATTCCACATGGTGGAGGAGGACCTGGAATGGGACCTATTGCATGTAAAAGACATTTACAAGTTTATTTACCTAATCATCCGGTCGTAAAAGATTGTGGACCTGCAACAGGAATTGGTGCAGTTTCTGCTGCTCCATGGGGAAGCTCAAGTATTTTGTCGATTTCATGGATGTACATTAAGATGATGGGGTCTGAAGGTCTTAAACTAGCTACTAAATTTGCAATTCTAAACGCCAATTATATTGCTAATAGACTTAAAGATCATTTTCCTATTTTATATAAAGGTTCAAAAGGCAACGTTGCACACGAATGTATAATTGATATCAGAACAATTAAGTCTGAGACTGGGGTTACTGAAGAAGATATCGCAAAAAGATTAATTGATTATGGATTTCATGCTCCGACAATGTCATGGCCAGTTGCCGGTACGATGATGATTGAACCAACTGAAAGTGAGAGTTTATCAGAGCTTGACAGATTCTGTGACACATTAATTAATATAAAACTAGAAATAGATAAAATTAAGTCTGGAAAATTTGATAAAGTTGATAATCCAATCAAGAATGCTCCTCATACAGATATGGAGCTTGCTTCAGATGACTGGAAGCATAAATATTCAAGAGAGGAAGCAGCTTATCCAGCTAAATTTTTGAAATTAAATAAATTTTGGCCACCAGTTGCACGAGTAGATAATGTTTATGGAGATAAGAATATCTTTTGTACTTGTCCTAGTATGGATGAATTTAAAGAAGATGCAGCTTAATTAATGAAAGTAGCTGTAATCGGCTCAGGCATATCGGGTTTAAGCGCAGCTTATTATTTATCAAAAAATCACCATGTAGATCTTTTTGAGAGAGAAGATCATTTTGGAGGTCACTCTTATACCGTTGATGCAATTCTTAATAAAAAAAAAATATCTGTCGATGTGGGGTTTATTGTATTTAATCATCAGACATATCCAAATTTAATAAATTTTTTTAAAGAGATTGATATTGAAATTGAAAAAAGCGATATGTCATTTTCTGTTTCTGTAGAAGACTCTAATTATGAGTATTGCGGCAAAGGTTTATCAGGTATTTTTGCTAATAAATCTAATTTATTTAATATTGAATTTATCAAAATGTTTTTTGATATTCTAAAATTTTACAAAATTTGTGATAATATCTCAGAAATTGATCAAAAAATAACTTTAGATGATTTTTTAAAAAAAAATAAGTGGTCTAGAGGTTTTATTAATTATCACATTATACCAATGGTTTCTGCGATTTGGTCTATGCCACCCTATGAGGCAGGGAAAATGCCCATGAATTTTTTTTTAAAATTTTTTCAAAATCACGGCTTATTCAAACTTAAAAATAGACCTCAGTGGTACACTGTTGCTCAAAGAAGCAGATCATATGTTAATAAAGTTTTATCTTTAATCAGTGGTCAATATTATAAAAATTATAAGATAAAATCTGTTAAAAGAATCTCATCTGGATTACAAGTTTATTATGGTGGCAATAATGAATTTTTTCATTATGACAAGGTTATTCTTGCAACCCATGCAAATGAAGCCTTAAATTTGATAGATAATCCATCAGATGAGGAAAGAAATATTTTATCAAATTTTAGTTACAGAGAGAATTTAGCAATATTGCATACAGATGAAAACATAATGCCCAAAAATAAAGATGTATGGTCCTCATGGAATTCTTTTGTTGATAAAAAGAATACAAACAAAAACTCACTTTCATACTGGTTAAATCTTCTTCAAAACTTAAAAAGTGAAAAAAATATATTTTTGACCTTAAATCCTATAAAAAAAATATCTGAGGATAAAATTATAAAAAAAATTAATTTTACACATCCTTATTACGATCAAAAAGCTTTAGATAATCAAAAAAATTTAAAAAGTATTCAAAATAAAGAAAATATATTGTTTTGCGGAAGTTATTTCGGTTACGGTTTTCATGAGGATGGCATAAAATCATCTATTGAAATGTTGAAGAACTTAAATGACTAGTTCAATTTATAATGGCACAGTTATTCACAAAAGATTTAAACCTAGAACTCATTTTTTTAAATATAGTGTATTTTCACTGCTAATAGACTTGTCAGAGTTAGACCAGCTAGATAAAAACATTAAATTTTTTTCATTTAACAAATTTAATTTAATAAGTTTTTTTGAAAAAGATCATGGTAATAGAGATGGATCTTCATTAATTTCATGGGTAAAAAAAAATCTAGATGAAAATAATATTATCTCGAAAGATATAAGAATAAAACTTTTGTGTTATCCAAGAATTTTTGGATATGTTTTTAATCCCTTAAGTGTTTTTTTTATCTACGACATTAATAATAACTTAATTGCTATTTTATACGAAGTTAAGAATACATTTGGTGAACAACATACATATATTTTTAAAGTTGAAGATGACAATAAACTTTTTCAACATAACTGTTCAAAAAAATTTCATGTGTCACCTTTTATAGAGATGGATTGTAATTATTTTTTTAGAATTCTAAAACCCTGTGAAAGAATATCTGTTATTATAGACCAATATCAGTCTGATGAAAAAATCTTGTATGCATCTCAGGATGGAAAAAGAAAGGACTTAAATAGTAAAGAATTATTAAAATCATATATAAAACACCCACTTATGACTTTTAAAATAATATCTGCGATACATTTTGAAGCGTTTAAACTGTGGACCAAAGGTATTAAATTTATTCAAAGAAAATTTAAAATTAAGAATAATATTACTTTTGAGAGTTAATGAATTTAAATACTGTTTCAGATAAAATAGTCTTTAGCATTTTAAAAGATATAAAAGTTGGTCATTTAGAGCTAACTAATTATGATGGTAAAAACTATAGTTTTGGAAACATCGAAGATACTTTAAAAGCTAATATAAAGATAAAAAATAAAAATTTTACTTTTAATTTAATAAAATCAGGTAGTGTAGGTCTTGCAGAATCCTACATGAATGACCATTTTGAGACGAATAATTTATCTAATTTGATAGAGATAACAGCAAGGAATATAAAACAAATTCATAAATTTTCTGGACTGCTAGATTTTCCTTTTATTAATTACTTGAAAAATATTTTCATAAAAAATACAAAAAATAGAAGCAAAACTAACATTTCAAAACACTATGACCTAGGTAATGAATTTTTTTCTTTATGGTTAGATAAAACGCTAACTTACTCAAGCGCGATATTTGATGAAAAAAATAAAGATTTATCTGATGCTCAAAATAATAAATATCAAAAATTAATAGACTTAATTAAACCTGGAACTGGAGATAAAGTTTTAGAAATAGGTTGTGGATGGGGAGGTTTTGCTGAGTATCTTGGTAAAAAGTATGATGTGAAATTAGATTGTATTACAATTTCAAAAAAACAATTTGAATATGCTAAAGAGAGAATTTATAGGTGTGGATTAAATGAAAAAGTTAATATTCAAATAAAAGATTATAGAGATTTAAAAGATAAATATAATTCTATTGCATCTATAGAAATGATTGAGGCAGTAGGTCAAAATTATTTGGAAGGTTATTTTAAAACAATTAAAAATAATTTATCAACTAATGGAAGTGCTGCTATCCAAGCAATAACAATTGATGATAATCTTTTCGACAGGTATAAATACAAACAAGATTTCATTCAAAAATATATTTTTCCTGGAGGTTTTCTTCCGAACAAAGGAAGTATAGATAAATACGTTTCAAACAATGGCTTAACTATAAAATCTTACGAATCTTATGCTGATCATTACTCAAATACACTTGCTATTTGGAGAAACGAATTTAATAGGAAATGGGAGTTGATTAAAAAGCAAGGTTTTGATTTAACATTCAAAAGGATGTGGGAGTTTTATTTATCATACTGCGAGGCGGGTTTTAAGTCCAAAAATATTGATTTAATTCAATTTTCTATACAGAATAAATAAAAGAGGAGACCATGAGCAACATAAAACTTTTTAAACCAATTTTATTGATAATTTCTTTATTCTTAATTACAAACTGTTCAAATAATACAATGAAACCAGAAGACTTTATAAATAAAAAACCAAGATTAATAATTGAGGAATACTTATCGGGTAATGTAAAAGCATGGGGTGTTTTACAAAATCGATCTGGGAAAGTTATAAGGCAGTTCTCAGCAGATCTAGATGGTAAATGGAATGGTAATCAATTAATCCTTGATGAAAAATTTAATTGGGATGATGGTGAAATTCAAACAAGACAGTGGCAAATTACCAAAATTGATGAAAATAATTATGAAGGTACAGCTGGTGATGTAGTTGGTAAAGCAAAGGGGTATTCATATGGTCCAGCGTTCAAATTTGAATATGTTTTATTAGTTCCCGTAAAAGGTAAACAAATGAAAATTACTTTCGATGATTGGATTTTTAAACAAGATGATAGAGTAGCTATAAATAAAGCAACAATGACTAAGTTTGGTTTTAAGGTAGCAGAATTAACAGTCGTTTTTGTTAAAGACTAATTTTTTTTCTGATACTTTGTCATTTTACCTATTAGACTAAAATATAATTTACTTGGCAAAAAACTAAAAAATTTAAGTATCAATGTTAAAGATTTTGGAAAATGGATTTCAAAAATATTTTTATTTACCAATCCATCATAAATTTTATCAGCGGCATACTCTGCAGTTTTTAAAAAAGGCATTTTAAAATCATTTTTATCTGTCATGGGAGTTTTGATAAAACCAGGTGAAACTAGACAGACACGCACATTTGAACGACCAAAGTAAAAATATAAACTCTCAGCCAAATTATTCAGAGCTGATTTTGATGGGCCATAACCTGTCGAATTAGGCAGTCCTCTATAACCTGCTATAGATGAAACTATAGCAATTTTTCCACTTTTTTTATTTTTAAAATATTCCTCTACAGCCTTAATACTATTCAATGTCCCAAAAAAATTAATTTTAATTACATCTTCAATCTGTTCAACATCGATATCTTTTTCTTTTTTAGGATTCCAAGTACCTGTAGAAAAAAAACAAATATCAATATTTTCAAATTTTTTCTTAATTTGTTCAAAGACCTCTTTGCATTTTGATTTATCTGTGACATCTAATGGAAATGAGCTGATATTGGCATTGGTATCAGCTATTTCTTTAAGAAGATTCTCTCTCCTTGCAGATATTGCAACGTTCCAACCCTCATTAGCGAATTTTAATGCTAGTGCTTTACCAATACCTGTGCTTCCACCCGTGATCCAAATTGTTTTTTTATTCATTATTCAAAGATGTATAATACCTTTATGCCTAAAAATAAAATTTTATCATTCATTCTTTTTTTTATAATAACCTTTTCAGCCTCATTCATTGGTGGTGCAGTCTCAATAAATTTGAAAGAACCTTGGTATTCAACACTTATTAAATCAAGTTTAAATCCACCAGATTGGGTTTTTGCTCCTGTTTGGACTATTTTATACCTTATGATGACTATTGCAGTCTGGAACTTCTGGCATTGCAAAAATAGAGATATGAATACGGTTTATATTTATTTTATACACATAATCGTCAATACAACTTGGAGTATTATATTTTTTGCTTTGCATAAAATATTTCTAGCTATGTTAGTTTTAATAATATTAATAATATTAATTTTTTTGTTAATCATAAGGTTTAAACCTGTAAATAAATTAAGCTTCTATTTAATGATTCCCTATTTACTTTGGTGTTTCTATGCATTATTTCTAAATATTAACTTGGTTATATTAAATTAATTTATGGACGATGTAGTAATAGTTGGAGGTGGTATTATTGGAGCTGCAACCGCTTATTTTTTGACAAAAGAGGGGAGAAAAGTAAAGGTTATAGAAAGAGATCTAACATACAAATCAGCATCATTTCCATTATCATTAGGCGGATTTAGAAGACAATTTTTTCAAAAAGAAAATATTTTACTTGGAAAATTTGCGAGAGAGTTTATTTTCCAAATTCCAGATTTACTTAAGACTAAAAAAAACCCAAATCCAACAGCAAGTATGGTACCTAACGGCTATTTGTTAATGTTTGGTCCTGAACATGCAGAGGAACAATACAAGGCTTTAGAAAACCATCAAGCATGTGAAGCTGGTACAAAAAATATTAAAGGTTCAGAGTTGTCGAATCATTTTCCTTACATAAATGCTGAGGGAATAGAAACAGCTACATTTACTGATAATCAAAGTGAGGGTTGGATAGATCCTTTTATGTTTCATAATGCGTTAAAAAGCAAAGCTACCGAACTTGGAGCAGAATTTATTAAGGGAAATATAAAATCTCTATCTGAAATAAAGGCTAAAACTATTATTTCAGCTGCTGGTTGTTGGACGAAAGAATTACTTGAAGATATACCAGTAGAACCACAAAAACATACTGTATTTAGAGTTAAATGTCCAAAACATATTCCTGAAATGCCTTTAACAGGAGATTTACCATCTGGAGTTTATTGGAGACCAGAAGGAAAAGAATATTTAGCTGGTTCCCCTAAATCTGTTTTTGATGCAAAAGATTTAGAACCAGCTTGGGAAGATTTTGAGGAATTAGTTTGGCCAGCACTTGCAAATAGAATTCCAATTTTTGAGGAATTAAAATTAACAGGAGGATGGGCAGGATATTATGATTGCAATAGGTTAGATAACAATGCAGTTGTGGGCAAACATCCTAAGTTTGATAATGTTTATTTAGCAACTGGTTTTACAGGAAGAGGATTGATGCAGGCTCCTGGAATTGGAAGAGCTTTGACTGAATTAATTACAACTGGAGAATATCAGTCGATAGATATTTCAAACATGGCTGTTGAAAGAGTTTTAGGAAAAAAAGCTAGGCCAGAGCCATACGTCCTTTAAATTATTATGAAACTACATATAGGTGGCAAACAACAAAAAGAGGGTTGGAAAATATTAAATATACAAAGTAAAGATGGTGCTGATTTTATAGGAGATATTACAGATTTGAGTCAGTTCAATGACAATTCAGTTGATGAGGTTTACGCTAGTCATGTTGTAGAGCATGTAGATCAAAAACAAATTAAATCAACTTTAAAAGGAATTCATAGAATATTAAAAGAAAATGGAAAGTTTTATATATCTGTGCCTGATATGGATATTTTATGTCGTATATTTATGGCAAAAGATGCACCCATCAAAGTAAAATTCCATGTAATGAGAATGATGTTTGGTGGTCAGACAGATAAATATGATTACCATTATTTCGGATGGAACTATGAATTTTTGAAAGATTTTATAAGAACTGCAGGTTTTAAAAGTATGAAAAGAGTTGAGTCATTTGGTTTGTTTGATGATACAAGTGACTTTGCTCCTTATAACAATGTTAAAATAAGCTTGAATGTAATCGCTATTAAGTAAATTTTAAGTTCCACAAAAAGTTTGATATTTTTCATTTGAGTAAGAAGGTTTTTGATACTCTTCAATTCCTTTTTGGTTTGCAAAAGGTTGATCTAGAACTTTAATAAATCTATTAATTGGCTCTAAATTATTTTCATTTGCATCATTTAAAACTTTCTCAACTTTATGGTTTCTGGGTACCACAAGTGGATTAGAATTTTTCATTAATTCTAAGTTTTTTTTAGGTAATTTTTTTTCAGTCGACAATCTTTTTTGCCATCTTTCTTTCCAATATATAAATTCCATTTCTTCATAAATTTTTTCCGTTTTGGTATCTAGGTTCATCAAGTGACAAAAAGTATTGGTATAGTCAGCTTTTTTTTGATGCATCCAGGTTAATAAATCTAAAATTAAAGTTTTATCAGTACTGTGATTTCCTAATAAACCAAGTTTTTTTTTCATCATTTCAAGCCATTTTTCCTCATAATTCTTTTCAAAAGTATTAATTATTTCAGTGGCCATCTCGATCGCTTTTTTTTGATTTTCATCGATCATGGGTATTATACATTCAGCAAATCTTGATAAATTCCACTTTGTAACGATTGGTTGATTGCAGTAAGCATATCTTCCCATATGATCAATAGAACTAAAAACAGTTTTTGGATCATATGTATCCATAAATGCACACGGGCCATAATCAATTGTTTCTCCTGAAATTGACATATTGTCAGTATTCATAACTCCGTGAATGAAACCCACTCTCATCCAGTTCACAACTAGATCAATTTGTTTATTCATAAGATTAATTAAAAGATCTAGTGCCTTGTTTTTTGAATTTACCAGTTTTGGATAATGTCTATTAATTACATAATTCAATAATAGTTCTAATTCATCTTTTTTGTCTCTTGCTGCAATATATTGAAAAGTTCCAACCCTAATATGGCTCAAAGCCACTCTTGTTAGAATAGCACCCTCTAGTAAAGTATCTCGCATTATTTTTTCACCCGTCTTTGCTACCGCTAAACTTCTTGTTGAGGGAATGTTAAGATTATGCATTGCCTCACTTACGATATATTCTCTTAACATTGGACCTAATGCAGCTCTACCATCACCATTTCTTGAGAATGATGTTTTCCCAGAACCTTTAAGTTGAATATCATATCTTTTGTTGCTGTTAGTTATATGTTCACCTATCAATATTGCCCTACCATCACCAAGCATTGTAAAGTGTCCAAATTGATGACCCGCATATGCCTGAGCAATTGTATTACTACCCTCAGGAAGAGTATTTCCTGTAAATAAAGATGATAGCTTGTCTTTATTGATTTTTGTTAAATCCAGATCTAATTCTTTAGCTAAACTTTCGTTAATTATAACCAATTCAGGATTCTTTACAGCTACAGGTTTAATATGTTCCTTAAAAGCATCAGATAGTCTTGAATAAGAGTTGTCAAAATTCCAATTTATTTTATTTTCCATTGAAAACTATTGACTCCAAATCCTTTTTAAAATTTCTTCTCTGCCACAAGCTTTTTTATATCTCAAATATCTTTCTAGCTTAATCTTATAAAAGTCCTGATGATATTCTTCAGCTCTAAAAAATTTTTCAAAACTTCGAATATATGTGACAACTTTTTTGTCAAATCTGTTTTCTAATTTTTGAATATCTTTTTCTATTAATTTCTTTTCATTTGTATCTTTATAAAACGCAACCGATCTGTAACTATAACCTTTGTCACAAAACTGTCCGTAAGAGTCAAATGGATCTATATTTATCCAAAAATTTTCCAATAATTCTTCATATGAAATAATTTTTTTATTATATACAACTTCTACAACCTCAAAATGACCAGTATTTCCATATGTTACTTCTTTGTATGTTGGGTTCTCAGTAACTCCACCTGAATAGCCTGAAATTACCTCTTCTACACCACTTAAATTTTCAAAAGATTCTTCCATACACCAAAAACATCCACCAGCAAAATATGCCTTATCTTTTTGAGCTGAATAAGAAAGATTAATATTAAATAGAATTATGAAAATAATTAAAAAATATTTCATTAAATATCATAATCAAAATAGTTTTGATAAGTCCATTATATTAAAGGTAGCTACTTTTAAGTAGGCTACCCTTAATAGTGTATCTTAAATTATTGTTTTTTGTATTTTGCTGCTTCTTCAGATCCACCAGTAGCTGAACCTTTACTGTATGAGTGAGCTCCCATACCAGCTAACTGACCATCTTTGACAATTAAATACTGATTTCTAATTTCTTTGCCATCAAAGAAACATTCTAATATCTCTCTTACACCATCAGCATATCTTGACTGTGCAGTTAAAGATGTACCAGAAGTGTGAGGTGTCATACCATGATTTGGCATACTTCTCCACACATGGTCATTTGGTGCTGGTTGTGGGAACCAAACATCACCAGCATACCCACTTAATTGACCGCTTTTTAATGCTTTTGCAATTGCATCTCTATTACAAATTTTTCCACGAGCTGTGTTAACAATGTAAGCACCCTTTTTCATTTTGCTTATCATTGCATCGTCAAACAAGTTTTCAGTTTCTGGATGAAGTGGACAGTTAATTGTTACAACATCACAAACTTTAACCATTGACTCTACTGTCTCATGAAAAGTTAAATTAAGCTCTTTTTCAACGCTCTCTGGCAGTCTGTGTCTGTCAAAATAATGCAAATGCGTGTCAAAAGGTTTCATTTTTCTCAATGCATCTAATCCTATTCTTCCAGCCGCAACAGTACCAATATGCATACCTTCAACATCATAAGATCTTTGAACAGCATCAGCAATATTCCAACCACCTTCATTAACGATTCGGTGTTGGTTATGATAATCTCTAACCATCGAGACAATCATCATCACAATATGTTCAGCAACTGATCTTGAGTTACAATAAGTTACTTCCACAACATCAATTTTGTTATCCATTGCTGCTTGTAAGTCAACGTGGTCTGATCCAATTCCAGCTGTTATTGCCATCTTTAAATTTTTGGCTTTAGCTATTCTCTCTTTAGTTAAGTAGTAAGGAAAAAAAGGTTGAGATATGACGATATCTGCATCAACTATATGTTTGTCAGCTTCACAACCATCCCCATCTTTACTATTTGTAACAACAAATTCATGTCCATTACTTTCTAAAAATTTTCTTAAACCAAGTTCACCCGAAACACATCCTAGTAGTTGACCTGGAGTATAATCTCTTGCTTTTGGTGAAGGAAGTGTCATACCATCTGGATACTTATCTATTTTTGGTAGTTCTGATAAAGCATAGGATTTTGGCATCCCTCCTTTTGGATCATCATACAATATACACAATATTTTCATTAAATCTCCTCTGTAATTAAAAATTAAATTTATATATCTAACCCTATTTTTTAGTATCAAGCAAACAAATTATTTTTTAATCGGATAATTTTTTTTCAAAATAAAACGATTAATCACTATTGCAAAAATGATAATTATGACTGATCCGGTTATCACTGGACTAAAAAGATAATCAAAAGAAACACTTCCAATTATTACAATAATTGGATTTCCACCTGCAGGGGGGTGAGTAACGTTTAATAATATCATTAAACCAACACCAACACCGACTGCTAAAGGAATTATTAAAAAAATTGGAATTGGAAAAAGATAAAGGAAAAGTAATCCTACTAACGTAGTTGTGAAATGACCAAAAAAAACATTCTTGGGTTGAGCAAATGGACTTTCAGGATACCCATATAATAAAACCATTGACGAGCCAAAAGAGGCTAGTAGAAAAATACCTAATTCGGTTTTGTAAGTTAGGCCAGTTAGTATTCCTATTGTAATTATAGAAAATAAGCCAGCTAAAAAAGATTTTTTGATATCACCCATAAACTTAATTTGATACTATCTTTTCCATAGCTTTAAAAGGTAATAATATACAATCTTTTCGAGAGTAATTCTCTTTTACAAACAATTTTGAAAATAGTTTCAAATTTCTATTTAAATTTTTTTCATCTTTATTAAAAAATGATTTTGCTTCAACACACAATTTCATAATCTTAACTTTTTTACTATTCATAGAAATTTTTGATAATAAACTTGCAGATGCTTGACAGTATATACAAGACTCGGTTTGATAACCAATATTAGTTATTTTATTTCCTTTTATTATCAGCTTTAGTTGAATTTCATCTCCACATACAGAGTTTTTTAACTTTATGAAGTGCGTATGATTTTTAATATCTTTATTATTTTTTGTGTCAGCAGCAATACTAATTATTTCTAAATTCATATATTTATATATACATTATAAAGTATAAATCTTGCAGTTGGCTCTCTAAATACAAAAAAAAACAATAATAATAGAAAAAATTCTTTTCCTACAATATCTATTTTTGTTGTAGTTGAAATAAATTAGATTTAAATATTGTTAAATGATAGAACTTAAAAATGATAAAATAGCAATACCTATTGTATTATTTGCTGGTCTTATCTGGTCATTTGGTCCGTTAGTAGTAAGATATATGGATGATCCTAACTTAGTGCCGTGGCAGTATATCTTTGGACGTGGTTTAACAATTTTTATTCTTTTGAATCTTTATTTATATTTTGAAGAAGGTAAAAATTTTTATAAAAATTATAAAAAAGTAGGTCAATCAGGATTGATTGGTGGTTGTGGATTAGGCGTAGCAATGATTTCGTTTATTTACTCTATTACAAATACTAGCGCGGCTATCACTTTACTATGCTTGGCTGCAATGCCATTTTTTACTGCTCTACTTGCATTCCTCTTTTTAAAGGAAAAAATTAGCTTAAATGTATGGGTTTCAATAATTATTGCTACTATAGGAATAATAATTATGGCTGTTGGAAATAGTGAGAAAAATTCGATTGTAGGATTTATTTTTGGTATTACCTCTTCTATTGGTTTTTCAATATTTTCTGTGACTTTGAGATGGAGAAAAGAAACACCTAAGTTTACTACAGTAGCTATTGCTGGTTTGTTTTGTTTTGTTATAGCAGCCTCAGTAATATTCCTCAAAAACCAACCGTTTTTTTCAACAAGTTATAACTCATCATTGTTCTCGCTACATGGAACTTTGGTGTGTATAGGAATGATTTTATATGCAATTGGATCAAAAGCAATTCCTGCAGCGGAGTTAACTTTATTATCATTGACCGAAGTAATTGGTGGAATTTTTTGGGTATGGCTTCCTTTATTTGGAATTAATGAGGTGCCTAATACAAATACAATAGTTGGCGGATTTTTCCTTTTTATCTCTCTTTTTTATTACAGTTTGATAATGAGATGGAATAAAAGATACATAGCATTAAATTAAAATTTCATTGAAAAAAAAAATTTTAATCACTATTTATTTGATGAAATGGATAAAAAAAAAACAGTAGTTAGTAGTTGGAATGAGTGGGATCCATTGAAACATGTAATAGTGGGTAGGGCAGATGGTACTTGTATACCTGCACCCGAACCCGCTTTAGACGCAAAAGTTCCAGAGGACTCGGACATGAGAGGAAAATTTGGTCCAAGAACAAAAGATACTGTCGATAAAGCAAATGAACTTTTAGATAATTTTTCAAAAATTTTAGAAAAACGTGGAATCAAAGTTGATAGACCAGAGCCAATTAATTTTAATCAAAAAATTTCTACACCAGATTGGAAAACAGAAACGATGTTTGGATGTATGCCACCGAGAGATGTTCTTCTTACAGTAGGAAATGAAATCTTAGAAGCTACGATGAGCTATAGATGCAGATGGTTTGAGTATTTATGTTATCGACCTCTTTTAAAAAGTTATTATGAGGAAGACTCAAATATGAGACATGAGTCTGCACCTAAGCCAAGATTGACTGATGCTGATTATAGAAAAGATTATTTATCAGACAAAATCGGTATAGAAAAAAGACTTCAATGGACTGAAGAAAAATTTTTTGTAACAACTGAGGAGGAACCTTTATTTGACGCTGCAGATGTTTTGAGATTTGGAAAAGATTTAATAGTTCAACATGGATTTACTACAAATTTAAAAGGTATAGATTGGCTGAAGAGACATTATAAAGACCATAGAGTTCACGCTGTAAACTTTCCGGGGGACCCATACCCAATACACATAGACGCTACTTTTACCCCGATTAAAGAAGGATTAATAATCAATAACCCTCAAAGAAGATTACCAAAGGAGCAAAGAAAACTTTTTGAAAAAAATGGATGGGAAATAATTGATGCTGCTCAACCGGCACACAATGAACCACCACCTCTTTGTTACTCCTCAGTTTGGCTCTCAATGAATGTATTAGTTTTAGATCCAAAAACAGTCTGTGTAGAAAAAAGCGAAAAATATCAAGCAGAGCAACTTGATAAATTAGGGATGGAAGTTATTCCGATTGATTTAAGAGATGCATATGCATTTGGGGGTGGACTTCACTGTAGTACAGCAGATGTTTATAGAAAAGGTGACTTAAAAGACTATTTTCCTAACCAATAAATGTTAAAGTTAATGAATTAATTTTCGGAGCTAGGATTTATAGTCCAGTTTTTATTAAAAAACTTACTAATTAATTTACCAAATACGTTTTTAAATGTAATGAAAGGGCGATTTAATCCATAACCCATTTTCATATACTCTTGAGGACTAAAATGCCTCATAAACTTCTTTACACCGTCAAATTTTAAACGATAAAATTTTCCATTTACATGAGCAGTATTAGATCCATATTCATTTTTTAAAATAAACATCATTGTAGATGAAGATAAACTTAAATCTGCATCGTTAATTTTTCCTTTTTTTACAATTAATTTTCTAGTATATGACATCGAAAAAATAATATCTAAATCGTTTATATATATATCTATTGGAACTAAAAAATTAAATCTTTCTAATAAATTTGGAGCAAATAAGAAAGCTTGAAAAATTTTTTTACGGTAATTTTCGTATTCATTAATAATATCTATTTGTGTATATAAAGATTTATTTATTAATTCAGGTTTTATATTCTTAGCTAGACTTTCCCAATACATTATATTTGGTCCATTTAATAGTTTAGATTGGATTGAAAGTTCATCAGATAACTTTAACTGATCCATTGGTTTTAAAACAATTAAGTTACATTCAAAGTTGTTATTTTTAAAAAGTTTTTCAACATTTTTTGGAGTATTTTGACAATCATTGATATGAAAATTTTCCTTATCACAAAAATAGATAAAAGACGCGAATGGCAGAAGATTTTTAGGTTGAAGACCTTCAACTTGTAATTTTATTCGTGATAATTTTTCGGTTGCACTTGAAACACGTAATTCTGATTCGTTATCATTACCAATCCAGTTTGCATATCCAAATTGAGTTAATAACAAATCTATTTTTGAGGTATACTTATTAACATTAGTTATTACACGATTGAGAGCAATTTCGTCGTTAATTACACAATCGTTTAAATTCAATATTGAACATTCTCTTAAGATAGTTAAGCAATATGAGTCTCCACCAGCAAATGGAAAAATAACTATTGACAGTTCAGGATCAATACTTATTTTTTTATCATTAGACTCGAACACTTCAAATCCAATTTTTCTGATAAATTCAGAAACTCTTCCATCCAAAGTTTTTTGAAATAAAAATTTTGCTTTTACATTTTTTTTCTTAAGAAGCATCAAAAATGGTATTGAAAAATGATCTGAATGTTCATGAGACAACCATATATAGATAGTTTTCATTTTGTTATTTATAAAATCAATTAAATCTTCATTTGAAGTTGACTTGTCTAATAGAGCCCAACCTTTATCAAAAGCATATCCTTCAACCCATGGGTCGACAAGTAAAATAGAATTTACTGTTTCGACTATATAGCTTGCATGATTTATAAATGTAAACTTATTCATTTAAGATTTTATAAATTATATTAATTATAAATTAGCAAATTTTAAACTAAATGTCTTAGGATTAAAAGATTTGTTAATTTTCTTTTGATTTATCGATACTAAATTTTTCTAATTGGCTCAAAGAACTTTCAGTATTATCATCTAAATTGCCAAATTTAGCACGTCTTTCCATCTCTTTTTGCAATAACTTTTGTTCTCTTCTCATCTCTTCTTGTTCTTTTAGTTTTTGTTCTTTATCAAATTTCTCTTCCCACTCCCTAATTTTTATATATTCAACTTCTTTCTCTTTATCTATTTCTTCTCTCAATTTTTTTAATTCTCTATTTTTACGTCTTTGTTCTCTAAGATCTCTTTGATGTAACTCATCTTCTCTCACTTTTAAGTCTATATCTTTTCTATTTTGTTCTTCTTCTCTAATTTTTAATTGTTTTTCTTTCTCTCTCAACTCTTTTGCTACCAAAACCAATTCCTCATCTTTTCTTACCAATCTTTCACCCTCAATTTTTTGTTTTTCATCTTTAAGTTTTATTTCTTTTTCTTTTAATCTAACTTCATCTTCACTTACTTTTAGTTTATTACTTTCTTTGATTAATTTGTCTTCCCAGGCTTTTAAATCTTTTTTTTCTTTTAAAAGTGAAGTTCTTTCCTCAAGTTTTTGTAATTTTATTGCCCTAATTTTGTTTTGTTCTTTATTTTTTTTATAATTTGATATTGCAGAGGTAATAGATTTTGTAGTAAAGGAAGCAATCCTTGAAAGTCCATGCTTTTGTTTGCTTGTTCTAGTTCGAATTTTTTTTTTTGTTTTCATTTATAAAAACATTATTTCACTAGAGAAATAATTATTATTCAATAAAAAATTTTAAAAAATGTTATTTAAATTAGGCTTTTAAAGCTACAACCTGAAAGGGATAATCAATTTAGTTCACTATCTGTTTTAACTTGTTTATACTCTTTTTTATATTTTACGCCTTTTCTTTCAAGTATTTCCTTTACCTTATCAGAATAAGGCTCTTCAATGTGTTCTGTCGATGGATTTAGCTCAATTCCAGCTGGTGTAATTGTTTGGGGCATCGCTACAAAATGAGAGTCAGGATTTTCAACAGTTTTTCTTACTTTCATTCTATACATCCCAAAAAAACCAATTACTGAATGAAAAAAAAATAAAAAAACAAAAAATCCATTAGGACCGACCAAATCCATAAATATTGAGCATAAAAATGGACCACTCATTGCACCCAAACCAAATACAAATTGAAGACCTGCACCAGCAGCTACAAATTTTTCTTTTGGTATAAAATCATTAGTGTGAGCTAAAATTAAAGAAAATATTGGTAAACTACAAAAAGAAAAAAGAACCAAGAAAATATAGAACCAGGTTTTACTTGTAGCAAGTCCACCTGGTAAATACATCTGTCTAGTAACTAAAATTGTTATAATTGCAAAAGCCGCCGCACCAAAAGTAGCAAAAACAATTACTTTTCTTCGATCATACATATCTGAAATTTTTCCAACCGGAAATTGAGAAATAGCTCCAGATATTGCTAGAAGAAACGTAACAATTGAAATCTCTAATATTGTAAAATTCATTGAGGTTGCGTACACGGCTAATAAAGTAAAAAGTGCAGCTTGTATAGTTCCGTAAAAAAAAGAGCTTACCATTCCAAAAGGAGATGATTGATAGAGATCTTTGAGTGTCATTACTTTAATTCTTTTAAATGTTGGTGGTTTCTTTTTAGTTAGCAAAATAGGAATTAAAGCAACTGATGTAATTACAGAAACTAGAATAAAAGGCTGGAAATTTAGAGGACTGCTAAAGTTTAGTAAAAACATCCCAATTCCCATTGTACCATAAAGTATGACCATGTAGATAGACAATACACTTCCTCTATTTTTGTTACTTGATCTATCGTTAAGCCAGCTTTCAGCAACTGTATAGATACAAACCATGCTTATCCCAGTCAGAACTCTTAAAAAAAACCACACCAAAGGATTGACAATTATCGAGTGAACCAAAATGACCAAAGATGATAATGATGCAAATGCCGCAAAAACTCTTATATGTCCGACTCTAGATATAATATTAGGAATTGTTGCTGCACCTATAAAATAGCCAACAAAATATCCTGACATCATGAAACCAGTCGAGGTTAAGCTAAATTCTTCTTGTACTGCTCTTACACCTAGGAGAGAACCCTGAAAACCGTAGGCCATCATAATACATCCCATACCTAAAAATAGTGCCCAAGAATTTTTTAAAACTTTGTTCATAAGAAGCTGTAACTATTCGCGATGTATTATTAAATCAAGTCTTAATTGTGACAAGTTTAATTTTTTCTTAATTTTAAAAATGAATGTATTGCAATGGTAGTAATTATAACTGCTCCACCCTGGAGTGTTTCTACACTAGGTTGCTCATTGATAATAACCCAGACCCAAATAGGGCCAATAATAGTCTCTAGTAGAAAAAAAAGATTAACTTCAGCTGCAGGTATAAATCTTGGGGCTATAGTCACTAGTACAAATGGTATTGCAACACACAAAATACACATTAGGGGGACAATAAATAAATCTTTATCTTTAAGTGTAAAACTCTCAATAAAAAATAAGGCAAAAGAAGCAACAAATAATTTACCTATTACAGCTGCAGGCACTAAGTTTTTTGTTTTAGCAGATCTAATTGTTATAGCGCCTACAGCCAAACCAAGAGCAGTTACAAAACCTAAAATATCTCCATAAAAATTTCCAACCTTTAAAGAGTCAAAAAAAATGTAAAATATTGCGATAAAAGTAATTATTATAGAAATAAATGTTTTGCGATCAGGCGGTTCTTTTAAAAAAATAGCGCCAAGAATTGCAGATAACATTGGTGCAGTAGCGATCATAACAAGGGTATTTGCAACATTCGTATTTTGAATTGAAACAACAAAAGTTATATTAGTTATACTAAAAGTTGCGATATAAATTATTCCGTGAAAACCAGAATTAAAAAGAATCTTAAAAAAATTTAATTTGTAAATTAACAACATTCCAAAAAAAACTGTGAAAAAAGGTATGATACCTCTATAAAAAACTAGGCCCCAAGTATCAAGATTTGAAAGTCTTATAAATAACGAATCTGGTGTTATAAACATTACAGCTACAAAAGCAAGCAAAGAGCCTTTTTGCTGATCTGTCAAACTTTTCACGCTTTAAGCTCTTTCCAAAAAGTTTTAGCAAGATTAATTTTTGAAAGATCGTAAAATGTTTTCAACCCTGTAGGAGAGGTAACATTGATATCTCCATTAAGTTTTTGATCAATAAAATCGATACCAGCAAAAAAAATGTTCTTTTTTTTTAAATCTTTTCCAACAATATTTGATATTTTCTTCTCATTTCTCGTTAAATCTATATTCACTGGCTTAGCGCCTTTACTCATATTACTCAAAAAAGAGCCTTTTTTTGGAACTCTAGATATAGCTCCACATACCTTGCCATTAATTATGAACACCCTCTTATCGCCATTTTTTATTTGAGGTAAAAATTTTTGACACATGACATATCCATGTTTTTTTATAAATTTATTTATAAATTTAGATCTAAAAATTTTGATAAGATGAATATCGTTGCCGCTGAAACTGTGGATTGGTTTTATAACAATTTTCTTATTTCTATTAAAAAAACTTCTAATTTCATGAATATCCTGAGTAAATATTGTTTTTGGCATAAATTTTTGAAAGTTAGTGGAATAAAGTTTTTCAGAAACATTTCTAATTGAAGTTGGATCATTGATAATTCTAACATTATTCTTAATTGTATCTAAAATAAAAGTTGATGAAATATATTCTAGGTTAAAAGGAGGATCTTGCCTAATTAATACAAATTTACACTTAGAAAGATCCAATTTTTTACTTTTTAAGATTTTAAAAAAACTTTTTTTTTTATATTCAAATTTAATAAAAAAACCATTTGCCAAAACTTTTGAGTTTATTATCGATAAATTTTTTGGATCATAATAGAAAATTTTATAATTTTTTTTTTGTATCTCATTTGCTAAGAATATAGTTGTATCTGTTAAAGGGTTGAGATTCGTTGGATGGTTTCCCTGAATAGCAACTATTTTATTTGTCATATAATTCATTTAAATCTTCATTTTTAGAAAATTTACTTATCATATGATCAGCATTTGTTGTTCTATTATTGATGATTTTTTTTAAATGGTTTAAGAATATAACTTCATTCCTACCACCTTTGTTAAGAATGTCCCTTTTTTCAAGCCCTTTTTTTGATAAGTCTAAAAAAGTTGATGACCAATAAAAAAGATCTTTACCCATTAACTGAGTATTGAAACCTTTATGAGGTGCTTCTAGATAAGCATTAATGATTTTATCTTTATCCCATTTAGAGACTAATTCATAAACTTCATTCAGATTTCCGTAAAGTATGCCAACAAAAAAGGCTGGGCCTGAACACAAGCAATCCCATCCGCAAGTATCCATAGATCTTACTTCTATATATTTTTTTAATCTATTTTCTGTAAATATTGTGCTTAAATGAGTAGACAAATCCTTTTGAGAGGGAAGTCTATTATTAATTTCATTTATTTCTCCGTTCATAAAATGACTGAATTTATAATTTTTGCCAGAAATATATTTTAATCCATCCTGAATAAATAAAATTGGAAAGTTGATTATGAAATCAGCATATTTCTCAAAATCTAAATCATCAAAAAATATTTTCGGTAATCCTCCTCTCGAGGTATTTTGCCAAACTTTAGATCGATAAGATAAGTATCTTGTTTGTTTTTTTTCGACTATAGAAGAATTAGCAAATAATGCTATTGAGATCGGGACTATTGAATTAACAATTTTAAATTTTTTAATAAAATCTTCCTCTGAACTGTAGTCTAAATTTATCTGAGTTCCACAAGTTCTATACATCATATCCAAACTTAAGTTACCTCCCAAAGGCATATCCTTGGTCATCAATTTATACCTTTGCTTTGGATTATTAGGTATTTCATTAAGTTTCGAGATTGGATCGAACCCAGCACTGACAATATTAATTCCAAGTTTTTTTGTAACTTGTCTTAATTCGAATAAATAATCCTGAGACTCTGCACAACCCTCATGAATGTTATTAAGCTTATCACCAGATAGCTCTATTTGATTACCAGGTTCTAAAGTGATATTTTTTCCACCTTTATTAAGACCTATGATGTTATCTTGTTCAACAATTGGGTTCCAGCCAAATTCAATAAGAGCAGAAAACATCTCTTTTGTTTTTAAATAATCTAATCTTTTATTACTTTTATTATCAAATAAAAATTTTTCATGTTCAATTCCGATTTTAAAATTTTTGGATTCTTTAAAACCTGATTTAAAATACTTAATTATCTCATCTTTTGTATCAATCATGTAAATTTCAATTAATATTTTATTTTAAATTTAAATAAATGAATATGGTTTCCTTGAAAAAATTTTTTTAACCATTGGTTTAAAAAAATCAAGTGGAAGAGATTTATAATTGGGGTCAAATGAATTTTGATCGTATTTCTCACAAAAGTCTATAGTTGCTTGGTAGTATTTATGTCCCTTATATTTATCTCTTTTATTTTTATCTTTACCTAAATGATGAGCATAATAAAACATTTGGAATTCCCCATGCTTTTCAACTATCCAATGTGTTCTCTCTGATACATAGGGTTTCAATATTGCAGCGGCATATTCAGAGTGATTCATTGGAGCAAGTTCATCTCCAATATCATGTAATAAAGCAGCTACAACCATTTCTTCACTCTCCCCGTTCTTATATGCTCTAGTTGCACTTTGGAGTGAATGTTCCAACCTTGAAATTTGGTAACCTTCTAGTGTCTCGGTTAAACCTGACATAAACTTTAATATTCTATCAGCTGTTTTACTAGCAAAATTTTTTTCATGTCTATCTAAAAAAAGATAATCATCTTTTGTCCCATTTTTCATTTCTGTAAAACTAACTTTTTTCATAAATTAATTATTTGATGCTGAACTTAGCAATGAAAGTTGTGTTATCTTATTATCTCCAAGTTCATCAACTGGTTTTACTGGATAATCACCAGTAAAATAATGATCTGTCAACTGAGGATAAGTATCATTCCTCTTATCAAAACCTACAGCTCTATATAGTCCATCAATTGATAAAAAACTTAAGGTTTTAGCACCAATATATTTACAAATTTCATCATTAGTTTTATTTGCTGCGAGTAATTCTTTCTTTGTAGGTGTATCAACTCCGTAAAAATCTGGAAACTTTATTTCAGGACAAGCAATTTTCATATGAACTTCTTTTGCACCCGCGTCATAGAGCATTTTTATTATCTTATGAGAAGTAGTTCCTCTGACTAAAGAGTCATCCACGAGAATTATCTTTTTATTTTTAATAGTTGATTGGTTGGCATTTAATTTTAATTTTACCCCTAAACTTCTTATTTTTTGAATTGGCTCAATAAAAGTTCTACCAACATAATGATTTCTTGTGAGCCCTAATTCAAAATTGATACCAAGATACTGAGCAAAACCTAAAGCTGCGGCATTACCAGAATCTGGAACTGGAACAACTATATCTGCTTTTAGATTACTTTCTTTGGCTAACTCTTTACCAAGATTTTTTCGATATTCGTAAGCACTCTTACCATTTAAAATACTATCAGGTCTTGAAAAGTAGATATATTCAAAAACACATGGTCTTATTTTTTTAGGAGGAAAAGGTTTAATACTTTGAATCTTATTATCTTTGATTAAAACAATTTCTCCATTATCAACCTCTCTTACAAATTTCGCACCAATAATATCCAAAGCGCAAGTCTCCGACGAAAGAACATAACTATTATTTAGTTTGCCAATCACAAGCGGTCTTATTCCATAGGGATCTCTCACACCTACTAATGAAGTCTGAGTCAGCATGACTAGAGAGTAACCTCCTTGGATTTGAAATATCGCGTCTACAATTTTATCGATAGTTTTTTTTCTTTTTGACCTTGCTATCAATTGAACGATAGTTTCAGTATCTGATGTTGTGTAAAAAATAGCACCTTCATTGACTAATTTTTTTCTTAATGAAATTGAGTTTGTAAGATTACCGTTGTGAGCAACACCAATACCACCTGCATTAGTATCAGCAAAAAAAGGCTGTATATTTCTTAAAGTATTTTCACCAGTGGTGCTATATCTATTATGACCGATTGCATAATTTCCTCTTAATTTATTTAATATCTTTTCTTTATTAAAGTTATCTCCAACTAAACCAAATCTTTTTTCTGAGAAATAATGTGATCCATCAAATGATACTATTCCACAACCTTCTTGACCTCTATGTTGTAGTGCATGCAAACCTAAAGCAGTTAGAGCTGCAGCATCTTTGCTATCACTTATACCAAAAACTCCACATTCCTCTTTAAGTTTTGGATTAAAGTTCTTTAATTTTTTCTTTAGAGTCTTGATAAGTTTTTTCATCCGGAAATTCTTTTAATAAATAATTACTACCTTTTTTCAAATATGGAAAGATGTATGATTTATTATGATTTATGGGCCATTTATCATGATTATAAACAATATGTACTGCAGAAAATATACAAACAGCGATTATGTAAGATCTTACGAATCCAAAAAAAAAGCCGAATATTGTGTCTAAATTTCCAAGCCCTGTATATTTAATAGCTTTGCTAATCCCTTTATTAATTAATAGGATACAGAATATTAATATTATAAAAATACTTATACCTAGAGCAATATCTAAAATATATTCATTATCTATAATATCTTCAACATAAGGTTTAATTCTTGGAAAAATAATTAAAGTTAAGATGTATGCTAATAACCATTTGGCCATAGCCAATACACTTAATACGAATCCTTTTATATAGCATTTTATTAAGGATAATATTGTTATTATTAAGTAAACCAAATCTAAAATTGATATTGAATTATAAAACTCGTTTAAAATTTCCATTTTAAATTTTATTTTTCAAAAGGTTTAATCAATAAGATTAAGGATGGTAAAAGAGTTAAAACAGATATCATCGCAAGCAACATCGCAATTCCAGTAAAAATACCAAAATAAATAGTAGGAATAAAATTAGATAAAACTAAAATTGAAAAACCAAAAACAATAGTGATTGATGTATTTAAAATTGCCTTACCAACTGTTGAATGACAGACTTTGACTGTTTCATTATAGTCATTCAGATTGTTATATTCTTCTTTAAAACGATAAATATAATGAATACTATTATCAACAGCTATTCCTATAGTTATAGCTGCTATTGTAATTGTCATCATGTCTAAAGGAATACCAAGTAGGCCAATAATTCCCAAGATAAAAAAGGCTGCTATAAAATTTGGAACTACACCAACTAATGAGAGTTTAATATTTTTAAAAAGAATTAGAAACATCATAAAAATACCAATCATAACAAATCCGAGGGTCAAAATTTGTGATTTGAATAAACTTTGAAGTAAATTATTAAATAAAATTAAAACTCCAGCAAGTTTAAACTCTTTTTTTTCAAGTCCTAATTTGTTTTGTAAATCATAATTTATCTTATTTATTAAATCATTTCTTCTTAAGTCCTCTTTAGAATCTATAATTCTAAGATTTACTCTGGCTTCATTATCTTTTATAGAAATATAGGGATCAACAATTTCTGTTTTAATATTCTCAGGAATTTTTGAATAGAGAACTCCCATTTCTAATGTTCCTAATGGCTTATTATTGTTAAGCAAAGTTGCAACATCAATAATTGAGGAAAAAGATAGAACCTTACCGATTTCTGGCAGGCCATCTAAATAGTTATGAACTGATGCAATTTTATCAATTTTATCTTTTGTGAACCAGTATTTCTCATCCTCCCCCTTATTGTTTTCATTTTCCCAATCTTCAAATTCATCATCTTCAGTCTCAGTTTTGTTTTTTGGAAATTTTAGAATTATCTCTAGTGGTGTTGTACCACCTAATTTTTCATCAATAAGTTTCATACCTTTATAAATTTCAGTTTTCTTATTAAAATAATTTATAAAACTATTTTCAACTTCAAGACGGCTAATACCAATAATACTTAATAAAATAATGATACCAGTAAGGATAAGAATTATTTTTTGATATTCTAGTGAAAGTTTTGAAAAAAAGGATGTTATTTTGGATTTTTTAAATTCAATAAGTGAAACATCTTTTTTTGGAACAAAATTAATAAGAGTTGGTAGTAATGTGAATGTAATAATAAATGAGATAATCAATCCCAATGTCATCATCCAACCAAAGTCAATTATAGGTTTTATTTCACTAAAAATTAGAGATAAGAAAGCAATAATTGTAGTCATTACAGTATACAAAATTGGCCAAAACATTTTCTCAGTAGTTAAAATCAAAAGATCAAAATTATTTTTATGAGGAAAATTTTCTTTAAGTTGTAGAAAACGTGTGCTCATATGAATATTCATTGCCATAGTCAAAATTAAGATTAGGGCAATAAAATTTGAGGAAATTACTGTTACTTTCCATCCTAACAAACCGAGTAAACCAGTCATTATAATTACTGAAAAAAAACAGCTGCTTATTGGAACCAATATCCAAATTAATTTTCTAAAGATATACCAAAGTGTTGCAATTATAAATAAAAGAACACCTAATCCAAAGATGACTATATCGTTTTTAATAAATGTCATCATATCATCTGCAATCATAGGTATACCACCTAAGTGAATCTTGCCTATATTTTTATAACTTTTAATTACATCTCTTATTTCAATAATATTTTTATGATTTTGTTTTTTTATCTTGTCCTTATAAACTTCAATTTCTTTTTCCGATTTATTTTTAATATCATCTAAAGGCTTATTTTCTTTTAAATAAACAATGATTCCACTAGTTTTACCATCTTCACTAATAACAAAGTTTCTAAAGACTGGACTGCTAATTATTTCTTTAAAACCTCTATCTTTATTTACGTCTTCGTCTTTAAGAGTTTTAAAATTTTTTAATCTTTCTTGTAAAGGAGCTTCTGAATTATTCAATAATGGAACATCCAGCAAAGTAACCACACTATGTACCCATTCTAAACTTTGAATCTTATATTTTAAACTTAAGAGATTATTCATCGTGGTATCTGTAATCATACCTTCTTTAGGTGTATAAGTTAAAATTAAAAATTCTTTTGATCCGTAACGTTCATTTAGTTCCTGAAGATATTCAAGATCAGGATCACCATCTATTAATAAAGTTTCTGAAGAGGCGTCTAATCTGAAATCTTTTGAATAAAATCCAAAAGTAAATAGTGCAATTAATAAAACTATAAATGTTAATTTTGGATTTTTTAAAATAGAATTTTGGTAAAATTCGGCAAACATTGCCTATTTATATTTGAATTTAACTATTTTGAGTATCTTTAAATTTGGTAAACATTGCCTCAAATTCTAAGAATACATTTCCAGTTGGTCCATGTCTTTGTTTGCCAATGATTAATTCTGCTAAATTTGAAACTTCATTCATTTTTGCTTGCCATTCAGCATGTTCTACTGTTGCAGGTTTTGGCTCTTTATTTTCTAAATAATACGATTCTCTATATACAAACATGACGACATCGGCATCCTGCTCTATTGAGCCAGACTCTCTTAAATCTGACAATTGTGGTTTTTTGTTATCCCTTTGTTCAACTTGTCTAGATAATTGAGATAGAGCTACTACAGGTATAGATAATTCCTTAGCTATAGCTTTAAGGCCCTGAGTAATTTCAGAAACCTCTTGAACTCTTCCATCTTTGTAATTCAGACTACCTCTCATTAATTGAATATAATCAACAATTATTAAATCAAGTCCATGAAGCCTCTTTATTCTTCTAGCTCTATTACTCATTGCTGCAATAGTAAGCGCTGGAGTCTCATCAATGTACAAAGGTAGTTCAGAAATATTTTTTGAGGTTTCTAAAAATCTATCGAATTGTTCATCTGAAATTCTTCCACGTCTAATATCATTTGATTTAATTTTTGATTGTTCAGCTAAAATTCTTGTTGAAAGTTGTTCTGATGACATTTCTAATGAAAAAAAAGCAACAGATGCTTTTTCTTTTCCACTGACCTGTATTTTTTGAGCAGCATTAAACGCTATATTCGTTGCTAGTGCCGTTTTTCCCATACCAGGTCTACCAGCTATAATTATGAGATCAGATTTATGAAGGCCACCCAATCTATCATCTAAATCTCTCAATCCAGTTGGAACACCTACAATTCCCTCCTCATTTTTATATGCAGCTGAGGCCATATCAATTGTTTGACGCAAAGCCTTATCGAAACTAATCAATGAAGAATAAGAAGAACCTTTTTCAGCAAGTTCATATAATAATTTTTCTGAATCTTCAATTATATCTTGTCCTGAAGTGCTTAAGTCATTTAGCTTAGCTGTATCAATAGTATTCTCAGAAATTTTTATCAACTCTCGTCTTACAAACATATCATAAATTATTTTTGAATATTCTACTGCCTGTCTTATAGATGTAGAAAACTTTGTTACTTTTACTAAATAATCTGGTACATTAAGGTCATCTTTTTCATCCTCAAAGTAGCTCTTTAAAGTTATTGGGTTAGCTAACAGTCCTCTAAAAATTAAATTTTCTATAGCTGAAAATATTTTTTGGTGTATAGGGTCATAAAAGTTATTACTTGACAAAATTAGATTAATTTCATCAAAAATTTCATTTGAAACTAAAATAGAGCCTATTACAGCTTGTTCTGCTTCAATATTATTCGGTAACTCTTTAAAATTATCTTTTAAAACTTTGAAATTTTTTTCCATACATTAACTATAACAAATATTAATGTTAATTTTTTTTTTAAAATTTGTTGGGGAAAAGGTTGTATAATTATTGAATTGTTTCTGATGAGACTACATTAATTAATATTTCTGCATCAACTTCTGGGTGTAAACTTATTTTTACCTTAAATTTTCCTAAAGTTTTTATGTCTTTAACTGGTTGTATCATAGAGGGCTTAATCTCTTGAGAGTCATTATCTTTTATTAATTTTGATATTTCAGTTGGTTTTACTGAACCATATAATTCGTTACTTTCAGTACTCAGTTTTTTTATTTTATACTCTCTCTTATTTATTTTTTCAGATATTTTTTTTGCTTCTTGTTTTTTTTCATTATCTCTTTTAGAGAGTTCTGATTTAATTTTTTCAACCTTTGAAATGTTTACTTTTGAGGCATATAAAGCTTTTTTGTTCGCAATTAAAAAGTTTCTTGCAAAACCACGCTTAACATCTATGATTTCTCCAATAGAGCCGATTTTTTTTAGATTTTCTAATAATATGACTTTCATTTTATAGCAGAGCTAAATTTCTTGCTCTTTTAATTGATAGTGAGAGCTCTCTTTGTTTTTTTTGACTGACATTAGTGATACGCGAAGGTAAAATTTTGCCATTTTCTGATGTATATTTTTTCAGCAATTTAATATTTTTGTAGTCAATTTTAGGGGCACCTTTTATAGAAAGTGGGCAGTTCTTTTTAAATTTATACTTATTTGGCTGAAAGATACTTAATTTTGCAAAATTACTTTGTTTATTTTTTTTATTCCCACTTTGTCTTTTTGGCATAATAGTTTCTTTAATTGTTTATTTATTATTTTTTTCAGTTTCCTCTTTTTTAGAAAAATAATTAGTGTCTAAATCAAAATTTTTTACTTTGACTGTCAAATATCTAAGTAGTTTTTTATCTATTGCTTCATTTTTTTCTAATTCATGTATAGCTTTACCGTTACACTTTATTTTAAAATGTATATAACTACCCTTCCTATTTTTTTTAATTAGATAGGAAAGATTTAATATTCCCCAATTCTCTGTTTTAATAACTTCACCATCATTTTTTTCAACAATTTTGGAATATTTTTCAGTTAACTGCTTTATGTCACTCGGTGAGGCGTCTTGTCTTGCTATAATTGTATGTTCGTATAAATTCATTAAATTTAAAAAATGAGGATATACTATTATAAATCTTTAATTACAATAGTTAAAAAGTTTAAAAAATAGGTTTTTTTTATGTTTTCAGTAATTTTTCCTGGTCAGGGATCTCAATTAGTTGGAATGGGAAAGGAATTTTTTGAAAAGTATCGTTTGGTACAAGATCTTTTTGAAAAAGCAGATAAAGTTTTAGGATTTAAATTATCAAAGATTATTTTAGATGGTCCTAAAGAAGAATTAGACTTGACTGTAAACACTCAACCAGCAATTTTTTTAATTAGTTTCTCAATATACAAAGTAATAACAAAAGAATTTAATATAGATTTAGGCAAAGCAAAATATTTTGCTGGACATTCACTAGGTGAATATTCAGCCTTGTCATCAGCGGGTTATTTAGACTTTTCCGATACGTTAAAACTTTTAAGAATAAGAGGTGATGCCATGCAAAATTCTGTACCAAAAGGATTAGGAGGAATGGTGGCTGTCCTTGGCGCTTCAGTTTATGAGATAGAAAAAATTCTTAATGAAAATGTGAATAACTTTACCGTTGAAATTGCAAATGATAATTCAGAAGGTCAACTAGTTTTAAGTGGTAAAAATGATGATTTAGATGAATTAATTAATATCTTTAAATCTAAAAAAATTAAAAATATAAGACTACCAGTTAGTGCACCATTTCATTGTAAACTAATGGGAAGTGCCACCAAAATTATGAAAAATGAAATTGAAAAACTATCTTTTCATGAAGGTAATAATATTTTAATATCCAATGTAACAGCGAAAGAAATCTCAACTAGGGAAGAGCTTATGAAATTGTTGATTGATCAAATTGAAAGTAGAGTTAGGTGGAGAGAGAGTGTCATCAAAATGACTGATAAAGGAGTGAACCATTTTATTGAAATAGGTCCCGGAAAAGTTTTATCAGGCTTAGTTAAAAGAATTAATAAAAATGTAAAAATTAATACAATAAATAGTGATAGTGATATAAAAGATTTAAATTTATGAGTGAAATAGTGAAAAAAAATATCATTGTGACAGGAGCTTCAGGAGGAATAGGTAATTCTATTGTTGAAAAACTTTCCAAAAATGGCGCTAATATTCTTGCAACAGGAACCAAAAAAGAGAAACTTGACGAACTAAAGTCAAAATTTAAGAATTTGAAAGTTTTAAAATTTGATATTTCTCAAAATGATAAAATTGAGGAGTTTATAGAAAATGCCACAAATGAATTAGGAGGAAATTTAGATTGCATAGTCAATAACGCAGGCATAACTCAAGATAATTTAGCAATAAGGATGAATTTTGAAGAATGGAAAAAAGTTATTGATATAAACCTTAGCTCTACATTTTTATTAAGCAAATATTCAATAAAAAAAATGCTAAAAAATAAAAAGGGAAAAGTTATCAATATCACATCCGTTGTAGGTCATACTGGTAATTTAGGGCAAGCAAATTATACTGCTGCAAAAGCTGGTATAATTGCAATGTCAAAAACATTAGCCATTGAATATGCTAGAAAAAATATAAATATAAATTGTATCTCTCCAGGATTTATCAAAACTGCTATGACAGACAAAATTGATACAAAATTTAAGGAAATGACAATATCAAAAATACCATCTGGTAGATTGGGTGAACCCGAGGATGTTGCAAATGCTGTCCTTTTTTTAGCCTCTGATCTTTCTAATTATATCAATGGTGAAACTTTACATGTTAACGGGGGCATGTATATGGCTTGACAAAATAAGTATTTAAACTAATAAGAATTTAAAACAATATAAGGATCAAAATGTCAGATGATGTTTCAAGTAAAGTAAAAAAAATAGTTGCAGATCACTTAGGTATTGATGAAGCGAAGGTCACAGAAGAATCAAGTTTTATAGATGATTTGGGAGCGGACAGTCTAGATACTGTTGAGTTAGTAATGGCTTTTGAGGAAGAGTTTGGTTCAGAAATTTCTGATAGTGAAGCAGAGAAAATTTTAACAGTAGGCGATGCTGTAAAATTTATAGAGGGAAAAGCTAACTAATATTTGATGCCCGCAGATAAAGATGGGGTAATGATAATTTTATCCTCTCCCTCTGGAGCAGGCAAAACCACACTGGTGGGGTTATTATCTAAATATCCTAATTTTGAAACTTCAATTTCACATACCACTAGAGCGCCAAGAAAAAATGAAATTCAAAATAAAGATTATTATTTTGTCAATGAAACTGAATTTAAAAGACTTATAAAAAATGAGGAGTTTCTTGAGTATGCAAGAGTTTTTAAAAATTTGTATGGAACAACTAGAACACCTGTAATCAACAATCTTAATAGAGGAAAGAATGTTTTATTTGATATCGATTGGCAAGGTGCTGAACAAATAAAAAATAAAAAGCTTGATTATAAACTTATTACCTTTTTTATTTTACCACCTAGTAAAGAAGTTTTATTCAGAAGATTATCAAATAGACACATGAATGATAAATTAATAGTTGAAGAAAGAATGAATCAATTTAATCGTGATGTTCTACACTGGATTAACTACGATTATGTAGTGGTTAATGAAAATCTGAATGATTGTATGTTAAAAATTTTGAAATTAATCAAGGCTGAACTAGATAATGGATCTAAAGATTACGATCAAGAGTTTATTAGAAGTCATGTGGAAAAACTAACCACTTAATTTTTCATATTCTTTAATTAGATTATAGTAAGTATCAAGACTCAAATTTTGTGGTCTTAAATTTAAATTTAGTTTTAATTTTTTTTGAATATAACTTTTTCCGTTAAATAATTGATTAAATGGTTTTTTGATCATTTTTCTTCTATGATTAAAAAAAGATCTTGTCACCAACTCAATATTTCTAGGATTATCTATTTTAAAAAAATTTTTTTTTGGCTTAAAAAGTAGTAATGAGCTTTCGATTTTGGGTTTTGGAAAAAAACAAGAGGGTTTAATGTTACAAATTCGTACGATATCCAGCTTCCATTTAGCTAATATTGATAACCTTCCATAATTAGAAGTATTTACGTTTGCTATTATTCTATCGGCTACCTCTTTTTGAAACATTAAAATTAAACTTTCAAACCAAAATTCATCATTATCTAAATTTAATATCCATTTGCATAGTATTTCTGTAGAGATATTATATGGCAAATTTCCAAAAACAATTAGCTTTTCTTTTGAAAACTTTTTTTCATCTATATCAAGTATATCTTCATTTATAATTACCAAAAAATCTCTAAACTTTTTCCTCAAACCTAAAACAAGATCTTTATCTTTTTCAACTACAAAAAATTTTTTTGGGTTTTTTTTTAATATAAATGAAGTTAGATTTCCTGTTCCAGGACCGATCTCAAGTACAGAGCGATCTTGAATTTCAGAAATATCTACTATTCTTTTTAAGATATTTTCATCAACTAAAAAGTTTTGACCTAAACTTTTTTTTGCTTTAATCACTTTATTTTCTCAAAAAAAGTAATAGCTTTTATCAGGCTTAACGGATCAGATAAATTTTTACCGACCATTTGTTCATTTGGACCGTGGTCGGGAGAAATTCTTATAAAAGGCAAACCTAGCGTAATATTAATAGCATCATACTCAAAAATTGTTTTAATTGGTGTTAAAACTTGGTCGTGATACATACCTACAATCACATCAAATTTTTTTCTATTTTTTTTAAAAAAAATAGTATCAGCAGAAAAAGGGCCAGACACCTTGTATCCTTTTTTGCTGAGTTTTTTTACAGTAGGTTTGATGATTATTTCGTCTTCGTTAATTTTATTAATACTTTCACAGTGAGGGTTAAGGCCTGTGATAGCAATTTTAGGTTTTAACCTAATGTATTTTCTATAAAAATTATCAATAAGAATAATTTTTTCCCGAATTAATTTTTCATTTATTTTACTTGCAACATTCTTTATAGGCAGATGGGTTGTAATTGGAGATACTGAAAGTTCTTTATTGTAGATTAACATTGCAACCTTTTGTTGATCAAATTTTTTTGCAAAAAACTCTGTAATTCCCATAAATTTTTTTTTTAAAAAATTTTTTTTTGAAATTGGCCCATTAATGAGCCTATTAGAAAAATCTGATTTAATTAATGCTATTGCAATATCGAAGCACTTTTTAATGTAGTCATTTGACTTGTTACTAATTTTTTCGAAAGCTTTTTTTTGATTATAATCTACATTTATTAGATTAATTGAATCATTATTCAATTTATAATCTTTAATCTTTTCTTGATTAATAACCTTTATTTTTTTTTTAAAATTAAGTTTTTTCATTTGAAGATCTAGTAATTTTTGTGATGCAATTAGAATTAATGGACTTTTAATTTTTATTTTTTTATAAACTTTAAATAAAATTTCAAAAAAAATACCGTTAGGTTCACCTGCTACTAATATTATTGGCTTATAATTCATTAATTATCACGTCTTTTTTAATTTTATTAAGAAAAATATTTGAGAATTGATTGAGTTGCTCATTCGTTTTAATCTTGATAATTTTATTCAATTCTTCCTCAAACTCAATTTTTCTTTTTGTTGTTCTTTTTTCATTTAATTTGAGGATTAAAAAACCACCTGGTATTGTAATAGGCTTCGTGTGTTCATTAATCTTGATTTCAGAAATTTTTTTCAAAATTTTTGGACTTACTGAATTTTCACTTATCCAGCCAATTTTACCTCCAGACGTAGAGGTTTCTGAGATGCTATATATTAAAGCTGAATTTTCAAAACCTTTATCTTTAATTCCTTTTTTTATAATATCAAATTTTTCATCTAAAGTTTGATTATTTTGTAAATCAAATGTAATTTCAGAAAGTAAATATTCTGTTTGATTTTCATCTTTTAAAATATCTTGTTTCAACTTTTCGGTATCAATTTTGATATTACTTGAGTATTTGTCGTAAATAAACTGGTTCCAAATAGCATTGATGGTCATTTTTTTCCTTAACATTTCCTTATTAATATTAAATTTAGCAAGATGCTCATCAATCTTCTCTATTTCGGTATATCCAGCCTTTGAATAATTTGAGATTAGTATTCTTTTGTAGTCTTTATCATTAATTTCAATTTTATTAACAATTTGACCAATGGCGATTTCCTTAATTTTATCTTTTATTAAAGAATTTCTAGCGATCTCAAAAATTTTGTTATTTTCTAATTTATTTATATTTTGATTTATTGATTTTAAGTAATTTATCTCATCTAAAATATCAATTGAAGTAATTAATTTATTATCCACTTTTAAAAGTATTTTATTTTCAACAGCTAAAGCTGAGTGTACGTTTAAGATTAAAAAAAAAATTGAAGTAATTATTCTTAAAAATTTAATCATTGATCAACTTTTTGCTCAAAACTTGTCAATGGACTCAAAGTAATACTAAATAATAAATTTTCAGATGGTTTAAGATCTCTATCCTCATAGTAGGATTTTTTGTATTTTATCCCTGCAATCAAACAATCATTTTTGTACTCATAAATGAGATTGTAATATTCTGTGAGATCTATCTTTTTGTTTCTTCTAGTATTAAAAGTAAGAAAATTTGCATCATTAAATTTAAGTGTTGTATTATTTTCTAACGTATTTGTATCACCAATGACTCCATTTTCTTCTATGAAATTGAAAGAAGTGTTAAAATTTTTAAAAGCTATTGATGTTTTTAGAGAATTAAATTTCAAAGAATTTAAGTCATCACCAACGATAAAATCATAAGATACATCTAGAAAATCTGAAAGATTGTTAGAAATTGATCCAAAAATGTTTAAATCTTTATCACTTATGCCGCTGGTTAACGGAATAAATTCTTCTTTTTTATCTCTATAAACAGTTGCAATTTTTGCCTCAAAAAATTTATTTATATCATTTAATTTTGTTCTCTTATAATCGAATCCAAGAGTTAATGATTTTCCTTCCTCAAAAGAGTCATCGATAGCAAGTCTATTTATTTCAAATATATTGCTAACATTTACAGATCTATCGCTTGATGAATAATCTTTCATATCCCCAGGATTAAACCTTATAGAAGCCTTAGGAGTAAAGTAATTTGTACTATTTTTTGTTTGGTTTATGAGAGGAAGGCTAGTATTAAACTCAAATAAACTCATTAATTCCATTTGAGGACTCGTTTTATAAATACTGTCATTTTTAGCCATTGTGTTAAGATTTTTAAAATAAAAATTATAGCTACTTTTAAAACCATTTTTTGAAATAAAATCTAAACTTTGGTAGTTCAGATCATTTACAACTTTTGTTCTTAAGTTATTTGTGTTATTTAAATCATTACTCCCACTTGAGTCAAAATTTATAGTACCTATAAAATTATTTTCAAATATCTGCTTATTGAAATCATAATAAGGTAATATGAATTGATACCTATCTGAATTTGAAAGGTTTAAATCTTCATAGGACTGAAATCCAGTTGTGAAATTATAATTTTCATTATTTAATATTAATTTTGCCTCAGATTTTAGAATATCGTAATTTGTAGGTGAAATTTTATTTTTGTAAATATTGCTGTCAAAAATTTTTAAATAAGTGTCATTTGAAACTTTTTTAATAGAAACTAATAAATCGCTTTGCGTAAAGTTTTTCCACGCTAAATCAGCATCAAAATTAGCAAATATATGAGTTATACTATTTTTTTTATTGTTAAGTGCAGATTTAAATTTATCAACATATGAAAAATCTAAGAATAAAGATGAGTTTTTATTTTTAACTCTATATTCATTTTGAAACATTTTCACATCATCATCAAAAATTGTTGGTCTAAATGTAAAGTCTTGGTTTTGTGAAATTACATGATAATAGGGAATATTTATTGACGAACCTAAAATATTTGAGTTATTAAAGCTTGGTTTTAAAAAACCAGATTGCCTATCAACAGTTGGATCTGGGTGAAAAAACTTTGGAAAATATAATACAGGTACATTGTAAACTTTAAGCACAGCATCTTTGTAAATAAGTTGTTTTTTATTTTTGTCATGTTTAATCTCTTTTGATGTTATCATCCAGGGTGGGCAATCACTTTTATCACTACAACTTGTAAATGATCCCTCTTTGACAGTAGTAATATTATTATCACTTTTTGCTGAAACACCTTTTAGCCTAGGGTCATTTTCAAAATTATCAAAAACATCTTTGGCTAGATTAATCTGAATATTATTAGCAACAAAACTTTTCTTTTTAAAATCAAATATTCCGTTATCAAAATATAACTTATCGTTTTGAGGCAAATTATGGTTTAATGAGACTAAAATATTTCTACCCTCTAGTATTTCATTTTCAATTAAAAAATTAAAATTTTTAAGTTCTATATAAGTCTGTTCATCATTATCAATAATAGTAGTTTTCTTATTTGAGTTTATTGTTTTTTTATTTCTAAAAAATGTTACATCATTGGAATTAAAAATGTATCTTGTATAAATTTCACTTTTAGTTGGTCCTTTTGTAGATATTTTTTCATTATTTTTATTATAAGTAATATCATCAGAATAAATGTTGTAATTATTAACAGTGTCTTTAATTATGACTTTTCCATTAGCATTTAAAATATTTTCATTTTTTTTATACGTAAAATTATCAGCTTTAATGACAATTCCGTCATTTGTTAAAATTTCTCCTCTTTTAGAACCTACAATTTTATTTCCATTTTCTAAAATTTCAATTTCTGTGACATCAAAACTAAATTGTTCTTGAGAATACACAGAGAATACAAAAAAATAATTTGCAAAAAAAAGTATTAATATAGATAGAAATTTACTTTTCATTAAATCTTCTTATCATTATTGAATTAATAAAGGTTAACAAAATTAAAGGCATCAAAATAGAGCTAAATAAATTTATCTTTTCAGTTTTTCCCAAAACATTAAAAAAATTAAATAAATAATATATTACTACTGAAAGGAATAAACCAAACGAAATTTTTAAAATTGAGCTTTTCAATTCTTTGGTGCTCAACATTATAATACTTGATAGAACTGTCATCAAAACAAGGTAAATTGGAAAAGAAATCAATTTAAGCAGCTGTATGTCAATTTCTATTAAAGAGTAACTTAATGATTTATAATTTTTCCTTAATTCTAATAGTTCTAAAATTGAAAGGGATGACAAATTTGAAAATAAGTTTTGAATTAAGAAATAATCAAAATTTGTTTCTAATTTGAGGGATTGAATTTTTTGCTTTTTATTTTTATCAAAAATTTCTGCATCGTATATTATCCAATTTTTTTTGGAAATATCTATTCTTGGACTAACGATATTTCTTTTAATTCTAAATTCCTCATTAAATTCTGATATATAAGCATCAATCAAAAAATTTTGATCGACTTTGACTGCATTTATAATCATAATTCTGTCGTCAATAACATCTTTTATCCAAAGTCCATTTTTAGTAATTACTGCTAAATATTTACCGTCTTTTGTATAATTTGTTTTAAGGTCTAAATAAAAATTTTTCAGACTAGAGGAAAAACTATAAAATATTGTAATTATTAACAGACCTAAAAAAAAACTTACTAAACTTATGATCCATAAAATTTTTGAGTTTTTTAAACCTGAATACTTAAAAATACTTAGTTGATTATCATTAAATAAAGTTATGAAAAAAAGTTGAGTTGAGATTAAAAAAATAAAAGGAAACATCTCAAAGATAAAAGATGGAGAATTTAAAAGTGATAAATATATTGGAATTGAGTTATCTACATTAATATTTTTAAAAAAATCTAACTCACTAAGCAAATTTAACAATAATATGAGACTAAACATTATTAGGGAAACATAAAAAAAAGAGCTAATGAAAATTTTACTTAAAAATTTTATGTAAGTTTTCATCTTTCTCTCCTAAAAGAATTTAAATTAAAAAAAATTATTGAATAAGCTATAAAAGTCAAAATTAAAGGAATAACAAAAATCTTTATGTTTTCTAAAATATTACTTTCAATAAATCTTAAACTCATTTCTGATGAAATAATAATTGATAATCCCAACAAAAAAATAAATATTCTAAAATTAAAATAATTTATATTTTCTTTCGATCTAAGAATTAAAAATAGAATAATCAACATTAGGATTGGTAAATAAAAAGGAATAATAAATCTTTTATATAACTCTTTGATTATATTGTCTAAATTTTCTAATCTGCAATTTTCAATTATTATATTATTAGAACTTGCATTTAAAAAATTCGAATTATTAAGTCTTAAATAACATGTGAGCAGTTTCATTGTAGAAAGTTCTTGTGTCTTAACATAAGTAGTCGTATTTGTTTCAAAATTTTGTAAATTAAAATCAGATTTTGAAAATCTAAAATTTGTTATTTTATCATTTATAACATTAATTGTTTCTCCTTCATACAAAACAAGAATTTGATTGTCTTTTTTTTTGATAAAATTTCCCTTTTTAGCGTATGTAATTTGAAAATTATTTAAGTTCTCTTCTTTCTTAATGTATATATTAAATAAATTTCCATCGTCATCTTTAGCTCCAGAGTAAATTGTTACCCCTTTAATAGTATCATTAAACTTTTTTTGTTTTATAAAACTTTCTAAAAAATTTACAGATGATGATCTTAAAAACGATCTAGCAAGGTCTTGGGTTGTGGGTACAATAAATGTAGAAAGTATAATTTGTATAAGTGTTAAAAATATTGAAAAAATAAATAAAAAGTTAATAAGCTGTAATTTATTAATACCAAAATTCCAAAATATGATTAATTCATTGTTAATTTCATATCTTGTTATCACATAAAAAAAACTGAAAAAAAATGTAAAAGGAAGTACTTTGCTTACAATTTTAGGAAAATTAAGTAATGAATAATTTATATAGACTTTGTAACTACGACCATCCTCAATCATTATGTCCAAAAAATTTACTGCTTGAAATACCCAGATAATTACACTTGCACTCAAAAGAGTAATTAAAAAAAAGGTTAAACAGTCAATTAATAATTTTCTAAATAATAATTTTTTCATTGAAATCTTACAAAATAGTACTTATATATTTTCAACTATTAGTTTACAATTATTATACAACTTAAAGTACACATATACTATAAATGTCAATAAAAATAAGCTTTAAAAAAAGCAAATTAGAAAGAACCTCTGCAAATTTAGTCCTATTTGTGGATGAAAGGTTTGATATAAAACCGATCAAAAAATATATTTCTAGCCTTGAATATTCTTATATATCAGACTTATTAAAAACAAGTGATTTAAAAAAAAAACTATTAGTTTTTAATCTTACTTCAAAAAAAAAAATAGTTTTAGTATCTATAAAAAAAAATATCAAAAATTCAGAGATAGAAAATTTAGGGGCAGAACTTTATGGAATTATTAATCCTGGAAAAAATTCTGAATATTTCATTAACACAGAAAATACTATTAACAACAAAAATTTTATTGGTTATTTTCTTCATGGATTGAAGTTAAAATCTTATGAGTTTAAAAAATATAAATCAAAAAAAGAAACAAGATTAATAACTATTAAAGTCCTTGGAAGAAAAAATAATCTTTCTAGTTTAGATCAAATAAAATTTAAGGCTTTAGAGCAAGGGACTTTTTATGCAAGAGATTTAGTTTCTGAGCCAGGAAATGTTTTACATCCAGATGAATATGCAAAAAGAATAAAATCACTTAAAAAATATGGTTTAAAAATTAATATATATGATCAAAAAAAATTAAAAAGATTAGGTATGAATGCTTTGCTTGGAGTAGGTCAAGGAAGTATCAGAGGATCATATCTTGTGACTTTGGAATGGAAAGGAACAAGAAACAGCTCAAGACCATTAGCTTTTATTGGTAAGGGAGTTTGTTTTGATACTGGCGGTTATTCTTTAAAACCTGCAAAGTTCATGGAGGATATGACTTACGATATGGCTGGCTCAGCTGCTGTTGTTGGGTTAATGAAAAATCTAGCATTAAGAAAAGCAAAAATAAATGCCGTAGGTGTTGTAGGGCTTGTTGAAAACATGGTAAGTGGGAATGCTCAAAGACCAGGGGATATTGTAAAGTCATATAGTGGAAAAACAATCGAAATTTTAAATACAGATGCAGAGGGAAGACTAGTTCTTGCTGATGCAATTACGTTTACAGAAAAAAAATTCAAACCTAAATTTATGATTGATTTAGCTACTTTGACAGGAGCAATAATTGTTTCGTTAGGTTCTGAGTATGCTGGTCTTTTTTCAAATGACGATAAGCTATCTAATGAACTTATTAAAGCAGGTGAAAAAGTTGAGGAAAAATTATGGAGAATGCCTCTACACAAAAATTTTGATAAATTAATAAATTCTAAAAATGCTGATATGCAAAATATAAATTATGTTGGAGGTGCAGGCTCAACTACAGCTGCACAATTTTTACAAAGATTTATTTTGAATAAAACTCCTTGGGCACATTTAGATATTGCTGGAATGGCATTTTCAAAATATGGAGGAGCTTTAAATTCAGGTGGTGCTACAGGTTATGGAGTGAGATTATTAAATCAATTAATCGAGGATTATTATGAGTAATATTGAGCAAACATTATCAATTATTAAACCTGATGCAGTAGAAAGGAACTTAGAGGGCCAAATAAAAGAGATCTTTATTAGAAATGGTTTTAGAATTATTGAGGAAAAAAAAATTCAGATAAATAAATCAGAGGCTGAAAAGTTTTATAAGGTACATGAAACAAAGCCATTTTATAACGAATTATGCAATTATTTATCATCTGGGCCAATAGTTGTTATGAAACTTGAAAAAGAAAATGCAATTTTTGAGAATAGAGAGTTAATGGGATCAACAAATCCAAAAGACGCTAAAGAGGGTACTATTAGAAAAAAATTTGGGTTGTCTATAGATAAAAATTCTGTTCATGGTTCAGACAGTCTAGAAAATGCTAATATTGAACTGGATTTTTTTTTTAAAACTTAGAAAACATTTTTTTCAAAGCCTTTGGGTATAATATGTGCTCTTGTTTTAAAATTTTTTTTGATAATGTTTCTGGATTATCTTTTTTATTTATTCTAACTTGTTTCTGTAAGATTATTTTTCCAGAATCTAATCTTGCATTAACAATATGCACAGTACAACCTGAAAATTTTTCATTATTTAGTATTACTCTTTCATGAGTATTTAATCCTTTATATTTTGGTAATAAAGAAGGATGTATATTTAGAATTTTTCCCTTAAATTTTTTGATAAAATTTCTTGAAAGTATTTTCATAAATCCTGCAAGACAAATTAACTGGATTTTCCTTTTTTTTAAAATATCTAAAATTTTTTTTTCATCATTATCTCTTTGTTTAAAATCGAAAATTTTGAAATTAATTTTGTTTTTTTTTACGTGCGTAATACCGTTGGCTTTTTTGTTATTTGATAAAACAAAGTCAACTACGATCGGCGAATTTTTTATTTTTGAAAATCTAATTAGATTTTTCATATTACTTCCATTACCAGAAATAAAAATTGCTGTTTTCAGCTTTTTAATTCCAATTGATTTTACCATTAAATTTAACTTGTTTTTTTCCATTACATATTTTTCCAATTATGTAAGGTCTGTATTTCTTAGAAAAATATCTAATTACTTTTTTTAAATTTTTTGGACTTACAACTAAACAAAAACCAACACCACAATTAAATGTTTTTAACATCTCTTTATCACTTATATTATTACTTTTTAACCAGTGAAATATTTTAGAAGGATTGATATTGAGCAGATCTATTTCAGCATTTAGATTACTTGGTAATATTCTATTTAAGTTATCTGCTATACCTCCACCAGTTATATTTGCACATCCGTTAAGTAGATTGTTGTTTATTAAGTTTAAAATTTCTTTTACATAAATTTTTGTAGGCCTAATCAATTCTTTTTTAAGGAATTTATTTTTTTTTATATTTATATTTTTGATATTAATAAGGTTTCTAACTAATGAATATCCATTAGAATGTAATCCACTCGATGGAATTGCTAAAATTAAGTCATCTTTTTTAATTTTTTTTCCATTAAGTATTTTTTTTTCTTCAACAATCCCTACAGCAAAACCTGCGATATCAAATTTATCTTTAGAGTATGTGCCAGGCATTTCAGCTGTTTCACCTCCCACTAAGCTACATTCTGAAATTTTACATCCTTTTAAAATTCCATTAATAATAGACTTTAATTTTGATAAATTAATTTTATTTATTGAAATATAGTCTAAAAAAAATAATGGTTTTGCTCCTTGAACTATCAAGTCATTGACGCTCATAGCGACAAGATCAATGCCTATAGTATCAAATTTATTGAGTAAGTTAGCGATTTCAATTTTTGTTCCAACACCATCCGTACAAGCTACAATCTTTGGATTTTTAAGATTTTTCGGAATATTTGAAATTGATCCAAAACCACCAATATTATTCAACTTTTTTTTGCCTTTTTTTCTTGTAGAAATATTAGATATGAATTTAACAAATTTATCAGCAGCATTAATATCAACACCACTTTTTTTATATGTTAATATATTTTTACTCATCACTGCACATTATGATATTTAAAATTACAATAAATAAATTAAAGATCTTATATATTTTTTTTTTAATTCTATCTCTAAATATGTTTTTTTTTTCCACAGAAAAAGTTTTCCCCAAATCTTTTGATGTAAAAAATATAGATATATCGAGACCATTTGAAATAAACTTTGATAAAAATCATGTTATTGATGAAGGTTTTAAGCAAGCTTTTTTTGAATTAATTTCGGTAATAGTTGATTCTAATGATAGAAAAAAGATTAATGATATTAAAATAAATAATCTTAAAGGAATGATCGAGTCTTTCTCGATACAAGAAGAAAAGTTTATAAATGAAGTATATTACGTAAACTTGGGAGTATCTTTTAATAAAAAAAAAATTTATGATTTTTTAGAGGAAAAAAATATTTTTCCATCAATACCTAAAAAAAAAAAATTTTTATTTATTCCAATAATAATAGATGAAGAAAAAAAAGATTTATTAATTTTTAATAACAACGAAATATTCAAAAACTGGAATAAAAATTTAGAAAAAACACATTTGATAGAGTATATTTTACCTACTGAAGATCTAGAGGATTTAAAACAAATTAAAAAAAATTATGAAAATATTGAAAATTATGATTTTAAGGAGGTAACTTCAAAATATAATTTAAAAGATTCAATTATATCACTAGTTTTTAAAAATGGAGATCAATTAAGAGTTTTATCAAGAATAACTTATAACAACAGTATTGTTTTAAAAAATCAAACTTTTACACACCCAGATATAAATACTATAAAAAAAAATAGTAAATTAATTAATGAATTAAAGATTATTTATGAAGATCATTGGAAAAAAATAAATAAAATCAACACTTCAATTAAGCTTCCACTGCATATTAAAATAAGTAATAAGAATAATGAAATCTTATCTAATTTTGAAAAAAACTTAAATGATCTAGATTTTGTTAATTATTTTTTCATAACTAAACTTGATAAAAATTTTACCTATTATCAAATAATTTTTAACGGGACTCCGAGTTTATTTTTAAAGATAATGGAAGAAAATAACTTTAGTTTTAATACTCAAAATAAAATTTGGTCAATAAGATAAGATGAGAGATATAAATCAAAAAATTATAAAATTTAATTACGAAAAAAATTTAAAAAGTGATGACTTTTTTACATCAACAAGTAATAAACACGTATATAATTTTTTAAATAGTTGGCCAAAGTGGGAAAAAAATTTTCTGAATATATGTGGTGAAAAACTTTCAGGTAAAAGCCATTTAATGAATATATTTCTAAAAAAATTTAAAGGTATTATTTTTGATGCTTACAAATTTGATAATGATGATTTAGCAAATATTAAGCTTCATGAAAATATAATTATAGAAGATTTAAATGAGAAAATTAATGAGAAATTAATTTATACTTTAATTAATATCATTGATCAAAGTAACAAGTATCTCATAGTTACGACTTTAAAACCCATATCTGAGTTGGATTTCAATTTAATTGATTTAAAATCAAGGACAAAAAATTTTTTAATTCAAAATATCAAGAAACCTGATGATGAGTTGGTTTTTGCCCTTTTAATAAAAAATTTCTCAGACCGACAGATTACAATCGAAAAAAAGTTAGTAAATTATATAGTTAAAAGAATTCATAGATCTTATAGTAATATATTTGATTTTATATATAAGATCGACGAAGTGAGCTTAAAAAAAAAAAAATCAATAAACCTCTCTATAATTAGGGAAATTTTAGGAGATTAATTGAATAAGTACAGAAGTCATAATTGTGATGAGCTAAGAAAGAAAGATATCGGTAAAAAAGTATTACTTTCTGGTTGGATAAATAAAAAACGAGATCACGGAAATCTTTTATTTATTGATTTGAGAGACAATTATGGAATTACACAATGTATAATTGATAAAGAAAATTCAAATTTTTTAACTCTTGAAAAAATGCAACTCGAAACTGTCATCAAAGTTGATGGAGAAGTGGTAAGTAGATCAAATGAAACAATTAATAAAGAGATAAATACAGGTGAAGTGGAGGTAATTATAAAAAGTTTCAGTGTTTTAGGAGCTTGTAAAGAATTGCCAATACCAATTTTCAGTGATCAAGAATATTCAGAGGAGATTAGATTAAGGTATAGATTTTTAGATTTAAGGAGAAAAAAAATTCATGAAAATATTATTTTAAGATCTAAAGTAATTTCATTTATAAGAAATGAAATGAGCAAATTAGGTTTTCTTGAGTATCAAACACCAATTTTAACATCATCAAGTCCAGAGGGAGCTAGAGATTTTTTAGTTCCAAGCAGATTAAACCCAGGTAAATTTTATGCGCTTCCACAAGCACCACAGCAGTTTAAACAATTAATAATGGTATCAGGTTTTGATAGGTATTTTCAAATTGCACCATGTTTTAGAGACGAAGATGCAAGAGCTGACAGAAGTCCTGGTGAATTTTACCAACTAGATTTAGAAATGTCATTTGTTGAACAAGAGGATATTTTCAATGTAGTAGAAACTCTTTTAGTTAATACTTTTAAAAATTTCTCAAAAAAAAAATTACTAAATGAAAAATTTCCAAGAATTTCTTTTAAAGACTCTATGATTAGGTATGGAACTGATAAACCAGATTTAAGAAACCCATTAATTATAAATGATATAACAGAAATTTTTTTAAGAGATGACGTTAAATTTGATATTTTTAAAAAACTTGTAAAATCTGGTTCTAAAGTTAGATGTATTATTACAAAAAATACAAAGGAAAAGCCTAGAAGTTTTTTTGATGGAATCGATAAATGGGCAAAAGATCAGGGCGCTTCCGGTATGGCATATTTTACTTTTGAAATGAACAAAGAAATTTCAGGTAAGGGCCCTGTAGGTAAATTTTTTTCAAAGGATGCTCTAAATGAAATAATGAAAAAAACGGGTGCCAAAATAGGAGACAGTATTTTCTTTGCATGCAGTAAAGAAAAAAATTTAGAAAATATTACTTCATTGGCTAGAAATAAGATTGCTCGAGATCTAAATTTAATAGATGATAATATTTTTGCATTTTGCTGGATTGTAGACTATCCAATGTATGAGAAAGACAATGAAACTAAAAAAATTAAGTTCAGTCATAATCCATTTTCAATGCCTCAAGGAGATATAGATAATCTAAATTTTGATAAACCTTTAGAAATTTTAGCTTATCAATATGATATAGTATGTAATGGTATAGAGCTTTCATCAGGGGCTATTAGAAACCATATCCCAGAACTAATGTATAAATTATTCTCAATAGCTGGATATGATAAAAATCAAGTTGATGAAAAATTTAGCGGAATGATAAATGCACTTAATTATGGTGCGCCACCTCATGGAGGAATTGCTCCAGGGATAGATAGAATTGTTATGCTTTTAGCTAACGAAAAAAATATAAGAGAAGTTACTATGTTTCCTATGAATCAAAATGCTCAGGATTTAATGATGAATGCCCCGTCTAATGTTAGTGAAAATCAATTAAAAGAATTAAATATTTCTTTAAAAATAAAAAAATAGTTATTTTTTACCTTTGAGGCTTATTTTCACATCAGATATATCGACAAGATTTTTTTTGTAATTATTTCTCACAAATCCTTTGCTTGTCATATCTTTAACGATTTTTAAAAGTTGATTTTGTTCATCAGGATTTTTTTCATCTAAGCTAGAATTTTCATTGTTTACAATTGAGGGAGTGTGAGCTAAATCCTCTCTATTTTGATATGAGATCGCTAATTCCCTAAATATATAGTCTAAAATAGATGAAGCACTTAAAATTCTATCATTACCATATACTTTACCAGAGGGTTCAAATTTCGTTCCTACAAAAGCACTAATAAATTCATCTAAGGGCACACCATATTGAAGACCCAGAGAAATAGCTATGGCAAAGTTGTTCATTAAGGCTTTTACTAGTTCACCTTCTTTACTTGTATCAATAAAAATTTCCCCAATTTTTCCATCTTCATATTCACCAGTATGCAAATAAACTTTGTGATCACCAATGGTAGCTTTTTGAATATAACCCTTTCTTCTATCTGGCATACTAAATCTTTTGCCATTCTTTTCTGAATTATTCCCTGTTTTTTTAATAATACTCTGTAAATTTTTCTGATTTGTTTCTTTGCCGCTTGTATTAAGATTAATCTCGTTTTTATTTATAACTTTGTTATTATTGGGATCTAAACTTTTTGTTTTTCTATTATCAAGTTTGACATCTAATATTTCAAATTCTCCATCATCTCTTTTCTCCAAACTCTTTAAATCTGCTTCACTTATATTATCTAGACGGTGATTTACTTTAAAAGTACATGTATAATAAGTTTCAACTAAATATTTTGACATAATTCCCCAGTTTAAAAATTATTTGATTATTGACACAAATTATTTATATACAAAATCAAAATTTAGTCTAATTTAATTTATACAATTTTAAATTGAAATAATTTTATTTTTTATGTTGACACTTTTTAAAAAAATTTTTACCTGGTGGAATCGTGACACTTTTGGAACGCGATTAAAAACTATTTTTTTTGGTAAATTTGTCGGTAAAGATAATTTTGGAAATAAATATTATGAAAGTAAAGATGGAAAACGGTGGGTGATTTATTCT
>CACBQF010000003.1 GCA_902541315.1 uncultured Pelagibacteraceae bacterium | reverse complement strand
TCTCTCTTAAACTCAAAGTCTGGAATATCTTTTAGTCCAGAGTATAAAGAACATAATCTAAAAAGTCATATTCACGGTAAACCAAATATAAAACTTGAGAATTTTATTGATAGAAAAACAATAAGATTTATGGGATCAGGCTCAGCATATAATTATATTGCAATGAAAGAAGCTATCGAAGACTCTGGGCTTGAGGAGAAAGAGGTAAGTAATTTTATGACAGGGATAGTAATGGGCTCAGGTGGCCCATCGATTGAAAATGTGATTTTAGCTGCAGATAAAACTAGAGCTAAAACTCCAAAACTTATGGGACCATTTATTGTTCCAAGAACAATGGCAAGCACTGCTTCAGCAACCTTGGCTGTTCCATTTAAGATAAAGGGTACTAATTATACAATGAGTTCAGCATGTGCAACTAGTGGGCATTGTATAGGAAACTCCATGGAGTTAATTCAAATGGGTAAACAAAATATTGTCTTCGCTGGTGGGAGCGAGGAAATTCATTGGGCCATGACAGCTATGTTTGATGCGATGACTGCTTTGTCCTCAAAATATAATGATACACCTGAAACTGCTTCAAGAGCCTATGATAAAACAAGAGATGGTTTCGTTATTGCTGGTGGGGGTGGAGTATTGGTGCTCGAAGAATATGAACATGCTAAAGCAAGAGGTGCTAAAATATATGCTGAACTTACTGGGTATGGAGCAACCTCAGATGGTTATGATATGGTAGCACCATCTGGCGAAGGAGCTGTAAGGTGTATGAAGATGGCAATGGCAACAGCAAAAAATAAAATTGATTATATTAATACCCATGGAACATCTACTCCAGTTGGAGACATAACAGAATTAAACGCTGTAAAAGAGACTTTTGGTGAACAAATTCCGAAAATAAGCTCAACAAAATCTTTATCAGGTCATCCTTTAGGAGCGGCGTCGGTGCACGAGGCGATATATTGTCTAATTATGATGAAAAATGATTTTATTGCTGGTTCAGCTAATATCAAAGAAATAGACGAGGAAGCTAAAAAATTTCCAATTGTTGCAAAATCAGAGAAAAATGTTTCTTTAAATGCGGTCATGTCAAACAGTTTTGGTTTTGGTGGAACCAATGCTGCACTTATTTTTGAAAAGGTTTAATCATGGGCTTAATGAAAGGTAAAAAAGGATTAATTATGGGAGTTGCTAACGAAAGATCTATTGCTTGGGGTATCTCTCAAAAACTTTCAGAGGCTGGAGCTGAATTAGCATTCACGTATTTAGGTGATGCTCTTAAAAAAAGAGTGCTCCCTTTAGCTGAAAAATTGAATTCAAAAGTAACTTTTAGCTGTGATGTTGAAAAAAAAGAAGAGGTAGTAAAATTATTTGAGGATATTAAATCTAAATGGGGTGAAATTGATTTTGTAGTTCATGCGGTTGCATTTTCAGACAAATCAGAATTATCAGGTGAATATTTAAATACAAGTAGAGAAAACTTCTTAAGAAGTATGTTAATTTCATGTTTTTCATTTACTGAAGTTGCAAAAGAAGCATCAAAGGTGATGAAAAAAAGTGGAAGTCTTCTTACTTTAACTTACGAATCTACTAAAGCTATTCCAAATTATAATGTAATGGGTGTTTGCAAATCAGCATTAGAATCTAGTGTTAAATATTTAGCAAGAGATTTGGGTGCTAAAGGCATGAGAGTTAATGCGATAAGTGCTGGACCTATTAAAACATTAGCTGCTTCTGCTATTGGGGATGCAAAATTTTTATATAAGTGGAATGAAGATCATTCATTTCTCAAAAGAAATGTAGATATAAATGATGTTGGAAATTCAGCATTATATCTTCTAAGTGATCTTGCAAATGGTGTTACTGGCGAAATTCACTACGTAGATGCTGGTTATAATAAAGTTGGGATGCCTGATCCTAAAAACATTTCAAAATAATTTTATAAATTAAACTTATATTTTGTTAAAACAAATCTGTTTAACACTTTTATAAGTCATTAAATTTTTTGTGTGATATAACGCATAATTTTCAGGATCATCAACATCTAGTTTATTAAACTCTTCCTCTGTAATTAAAGAATATCTACAGAAATTTTTTATTATCTCATTCGATTTTACTTTGTTATTAATTTGTAAATCATCATATATTATTATTTTGTGAGTCGAATATATAGAGATTATTAAAATACAAAATGTTAAGAAATGTTTTAATTTGATATTATTAATAAATAAATTAGAAAATAGTATTGTTAACAATAGGAAAGTAATACTATCATAGTAAAGGTAATACTTAATATTAAAAATAATTTTAAATAAAAAATACAAAGAAACCAAAAAAAAATTAATTAAATTTAATTTAAAATTAATCAAAAAAGTTATGAGGAATGAAATTAAAATAAATACCTCATATAAATATATTTTAAACTCTGAGAAATTTAAATAAATTTTCTTAATTATAAGAATTATTTGTTCAATAAAATTTGCATCTAGAGAATAAGCACCCCTTAAATGTTGTTTTAACAAATCAAAAGGAAATATTACATAATATAAATGGGAAAAATTTGAATTAGTTAAATAAAATAAAAAAATAATCGCTATTGATGAACACAATGAGCAAAGAAATAATTTTTTTAAGTCTATTTTCAATATGAAAAAAGAGTAGATAAGAGAAGATACAACCAATCCATAGGTTACTAAACTGAAGATAATACTAATAAAGTAAAACTTATTAAGAAAAATTTGAATTCCATACAAAGAAAAAAACAAAAAAATATTTATTAATATTAGTATAGAAAAAAAATTTAGTTTATTAAAATAATTCAGTATTTTTTCTTTTTTAAAAAAAAATAATATTATAATTAATAAATAAATAGTAAAAACATATAAAACTTTAGTTAAAAGCATTAAAATGAAAAAAATATTAAATAAAAAAAAATTTATTGAACTATTTGTTTTAATAAATCTTATAAAAAAATAAATTCCAATCGACAAAAAGAACAATGCATCATTTTCTATCCTTGATAATTGGAAATTTTCAATCATAGGAGGGGAAAATATTAAAGCAACGGTTAGTAAAAAGTTGGAGTATATGTTGTTTGTATTAAATTCATTTAAAATTTTAAAAATAAAAACAAAATATAGGGATAAATATATCAGTTGTATGTATTTATTAATTTTTAAAGTATAATTTAAATAATTGTCAATTTGATACTGATCACTAATCTCAGAAATACTAGAAAATTCTCCTAGAAAGATATTGTACGCAAAGCCATTGATTATGAATGACGGTGTACCCGGATAATCTATTACAACAGGCTTAATTTTAAGACTAGATAAAATACTATTATATATAAAATATAAATTTTCTATGTTTCCCTCATACCAGTTGGTTAAAGGGTTTAGATGTAAAAAAATAAAAATAGAGAAAAAAATTATTATTAAGAATAATAGAGTAATTTCGATTTTTCTTATCATAAGTTTAATCACAAAAATATAATATTGTAATTACAATTAAAAATTTTTTATAATAATTTATTAATGAAATTTTCAATAATCATTCCTATATTAAATGAGTCAGAGAGTATCCTTAAATTAACCTATTTGCTAAAAAAAAATTTAAAAAAAGTTGTGTATGAAATAATATTTGTTGATGATAACTCCTCAGATAATACTTTAAATATTTTAAAATCAATAAAATCTAAAAATGTAAATTTTATTATAAGAAAAAAAGAAAAAGATTTAAGCAAATCTTGTGTTGAAGGAATTAAAAAAAGTAAAAATAATAATATTATTATTATGGATGGAGATCTACAACACAAACCTAGTTGTTTAAAAAAAATGATTAGTATTTATAAAAAAGAAAAACCAGATGTTCTTGTTGGTATAAGAGAATTTTCTGAGGATAATAGCTTAAGTTTTACACGCAAACTTTTATCAAAATTGATTATTTTTCTTATAAACCGTATTTTTTTTGTTAAAAAAACTAATGATCCTATGAGTGGTTTTTTTATTTTAAAAAAAGAAATATTTTTACGATCTAAGAATAAACTTTACAATTCAGGTTTTAAAATTTTATTTGATATAATTTTTTCTTACAATAACATTAAAGTTTTAGATTACAAAATCAATTTTGGACAAAGAAAGTTCAATAAAAGTAAACTAAACTTTAAAATTATTTTGAAAATTGTCGTTTTAATAATTTTCAAATTATTTCAAAAAAAAATTAATTAGTTTAAGATTTTTGAGGTAGTCATTTAAAATGTTAAGTCAACTAAGTAATTATCTTACAAGTATAATATTAGGTATTATGCTCTTCTTTTCTTTTGTTGTTGCACCAATAACTTTTACTGTTTTATATGAGGAGAATGCTAGAAAATTTATCAGAAAAATATTTCCTTATTACTATACTGTAAACTTAATTATTAGTTTTTTTATTTTAATATTTTTCATAGTTCAAGAAACTTTTTCTTTAAATTTCTATCTAATATTGGCGGTAACATTTCTATTTGCTTTATTAAATTATATATTGATGCCATTAATAAATAAGTATAGAGATAAAAACCAAGATAACAAATTCAAATATTCACATTTTATTTCTGTTATGATTAATTTTATACAAATAATATTCTTAGTGATTATTTTAATCTAAAAAGAATTAAAAAGTCCCAAACCTACAACTGTAAAAATACCCAGCCAAATTAAACCTTTGAGCAAAAAAAAAGTGAATCCACCTATCATAATATACTTTCCATATTTTTTTTTAAGTAAACTTTCTTTAATCTTGGTTAGATAAAACATTGTTTTATTCAGTAACTTGTTTCATAGAAAGTTTAACTTTACCTCTATCAAAACCGATCACTTTAACTTTTACTTCGTCCCCCTCTTTTACAACGTCAGTTACTTTAGCCACTCTTTTGTCTGCTAGTTCAGAAATATGAACAAGGCCATCTTGTTTACCTAAAAAATTAACAAATGCACCAAATTCCATAATCTTCATTACTTTACCTGAATAAATTTTATTTAATTCGGCTTTAGCAGTGATGTCTTTGATCATTTGCATAGCAACGTTTCTAGAATCTTCATCAGGAGCAGCAACCGTTACTGTACCTTCATCATTTACATCAACTTTGGCACCTGATTTTTCAACAATCTCTCTAATAGTTGCTCCACCTTTTCCTATTACTGCAGCAATGTCTTTTTTATCAACATTAATTTTTTCCATTTTTGGAGTGTGTTTTCCGACATCTGCTCTTGAAGCTGACAACGCTTTATTCATTTCTCCCAAGATATGAACTCTTCCATCTTTAGCTTGGCTTAATGCCTGTTCCATAATTTCAAATGTGATACCTGTAATTTTGATATCCATTTGAAGAGAAGTAATTCCATCTTTAGTTCCAGCGACTTTAAAGTCCATGTCACCTAAATGATCTTCATCACCTAAAATATCTGATAAAACACTAAAATCATTACCCTCTTTGATTAAACCCATTGCTATACCTGCAACAGGTTCTTTAATCGGCACACCCGCATCCATTAATGCTAATGAAGTTCCACAGACAGTAGCCATTGAAGATGAACCGTTAGATTCTGTAATTTCAGAAACTACTCTAAAAGTATATGGAAATGCATCTTTTGATGGCAATGAGGAATGTATCGCTCTCCATGCTAATTTACCATGACCTATTTCTCTTCTACCAGTTCCAATTCTTCCTGTTTCTCCAACTGAAAAAGGTGGAAAGTTATAGTGAAGCATGAATCTTTCTCTTTGTAATCCATCTAAACTTTCAATTCTTTGTTCATCATCTGATGTACCTAAAGTAGCTGTCACAATTGCCTGCGTTTCACCTCTAGTAAATAGTGCAGAACCATGAGTTCTTGGTAGAATACCAACCTCACAAGATATAGGCCTTACATCAGATAATCCTCTACCATCAATTCTATTTTTATTTTTTAGAATGTCCGTTCTAACTATGGATTTTTCTATTTTTTTTAGTTCAGAATTAACATCAAGATCTGTGTAATTATCATTTTCTTCATAAAGTTTTTTAGCTTTATCTGTGATTTCAGAAATTTGATTTGATCTGTCTTGCTTATCTCTTGTTGCAAAAGCTTTTTTAAGATCCTCAGTAAAAGTCCCCTCAAGTTTTTTCTTAACCTCTGATAGGTCTTTCTTTTCAATAGTCCATTCTGGTTTTCTACATTCTTTCGCAAGTTCCTCAATCATTTCTATAACCGGAACAAAACCCTCATGACCAAATTTGACTGCATTTAACATTTCATCCTCTGTTAAACCGCTCGCTTCAGACTCAACCATAAGCACTGCATCTTTTGTGCCTGCTACAACTAAGTCTAATTTTGATTTTTCAAGCTCAGCTTTTGATGGATTTAAAACATATTTTCCTTCAATAAAACCAACCCTGGAAGCTCCAACGGGACCCATGAATGGCATACCTGATATAGCTAAAGCTGCTGATGAAGCTGTGATCGATAAAATATCTGCTTCATTTTCTTTATCATAAGAAATTACTGTTGGTAACAGCTGTACTTCATTTTTAAATTCATCAGGAAATAACGGTCTGATTGGTCTATCAATTAATCTAGAGATTAATGTTTCACTCTCAGTTGGTCTTGCTTCTCTTTTAAAATACCCACCTGGTATTTTTCCAGCGGCATAATATTTTTCCTGATAATTTACAGACAATGGGAAATAGTCAATATCAGGATTAACTTTTTTTGCTCCAACTACTGTTGCTAAAACGACTGTTTCTCCACATGTTGCGATTATTGCACCGTCTGCTTGTCTTGCTATTTTTCCTGTTTCTAAACTTATCTTCTTTCCTGCTACTTCAATTTCCTTCTTATATACTTTAAACATTTCATTTCCATTTCATTTCGTTCGTTTCGTTTCATTCAGTTCTATCTATTTTGATTTTTACTTTCTCAATTTCAATTTCGACAGTACATTTTTGTAAGAATCAACCTTATTCCTTTTAAGGTAATCTAACAATTTTTTTCTTCTATTTACTGCTTTTAGTAAGCCAACTGAGGAATGTTTATCTTTTTTAAACTGCTTAATGTGTTTAGATAAATTCTCAATTTTTTCTGTTAATAAAGCTATTTGAATCTCAGATGATCCTGTATCCTTATCATGAATAGCTAATTCTGCTGATTTTTTGCTCATATTTATTTTCCTACTTATTTGTTTGTTTAATTAAATTTTCAATTTTTTCTGCATATTCAAAAGACTCGTCTTTACGAAAAAGAATTTTTGGTAAAAACTTTGCAATAATTTTTTGAGACAAAATTTTTCTTATTAAAAAAGAATATTCTTTTAATTTTTGGATCGTCTTATCAGCATCTTTACCACCTAATGGCAATACATATGCTTTAGCTATTTTTAAATCTTGACTCATTCTAACTTCTGTCACCGTTATGTTATTTGTTTCTAAATTTGGGATTTTAGCTTCATTCCTTATAAAAATCATACTCAAAGATTGTTTGATCATTTCACCTACTCTTAATTGTCTTTGAGAAGATTGTTTTCCTATTCTATCAGCCATTATATTGATCTTTCTGTAGATGTAACATTAAAAGCTTCGATTGTATCATTTTTTTGAAAATCCATGTAGTCCTTGAGAGCAATTCCACACTCCTGACCGATATCTACCTGTTTTACTTGGTTTTTTTCTCTAAATATAGTTACTATTTTACCAGTATAAATAATCGTACCATCTCTAATAATTCTTACGCTAGAATTAGCAAGAATTTCGCCCTCTGTTACTTTAGAGCCTGCAATTTTACCAGCACCAGAAACTTTAAAAATTTCAAGAATTTGAGCAGTACCGGTGATATTTTCTTTCACATCAGGTGTTAGAAGTCCCGACATACTTTTTTTAACAAAATCTAAAACTTCATATATTATATTGTAAGATGATATTTTAATATTTTCATCCTCAGCAAGTTTTTTTGCCTCCTTACTTGGTTTTACATTGAATGCTATAAGCACTGCTTTAGATGCTTTAGCTAAAGTTACATCGGTTTCTGTTACCATACCAATATCTGCTAAAATAATTTTAGGTTTTACCTCATCGTGTTTAATCTGATTAATTGCACTTTTGATAGCTTCTGAGGAACCATGAACATCTGATTTAATAACCAAGTTGAGATCTTGAGATAATTTATTTGAAAATGCAGATTCTTGTGTGGCAAAAGAAAGAGGATTTTTAACATCTTTATTTTCCTCTGTTCTATTCTCACTTAGAGTTTTTGCTGCTTTTTCATTATCTAGAACAATAAAGTCATCTCCTGATTTAGCGGCACCATTAATGCCTAAAATTTCTACTGGGGTTGAGGGCATTGCCTCATTGATATTTTCACCTTTATCATTTATGATTGCTCTAATTTTTCCCCACTTTAACCCGCTTACAAAAAAATCACCCTTTCTTAATGTGCCCCTTGTAACAATTATATTTGCGACTGGACCTCTTCCTGTATCAATTTTAGATTCTAATACTACCCCTGTTGCATTTGTGTCAAAGTCAGTTTTCAAATCTAAAATTTCAGCTTGTAGAATTATTGCTTCAAGCAGTTTATCTAAATTTAATTTTGTTTTGGCAGATATCTCAACCATTAAAGTGTCACCTGACAAATCTTCTGATATCAATTCATGCTCTAATAATTGATTTTTTATTTTTTGCGGGTCCGCTTCTGGCAAGTCACATTTATTTATTGCTACTACTATTGGTACTTTTGCAGCTCTAGCGTGTTTAATTGACTCTACTGTTTGTGGTTTAACTCCATCATCCGCAGCAACAACTAAAACAACAATATCGGTTAGTTTTGATCCTCTTGCACGCATTTCAGTAAAAGCAGCATGACCAGGTGTATCAATAAAAGTTAATTTATTATCACCACTTTTAATTTGGTAGGCTCCAATATGTTGTGTTATTCCTCCAAACTCTCCAGAGACAACGTCAGCACTTCTCAAAACATCTAAAACAGAAGTTTTTCCATGATCAACATGGCCCATTACTGTAATGATAGGTGCTCTATTTTTTAAATTTTCAGTCCGTGAGTCTTTAATTTTTTTAATTATTTCTTCGGCTTTTTCCTCACGTATTGGGTTATGACCAAATTCTCTCACGAGATACTCTGCAGTATCCGCCGCTAAAGTTTGATTAATAGTTACAGTTACCCCCATACCAAATAAATGTTTAATTACATTACTAGATTGTTCTGCCATTTTGTTAGCCAATTCCCTAACCGTTATAGCCTCAGGGATATTTATATTTCTTTTGATAGGTTTTTGGTTTTCTTTGTTATCTTCTTTGTTGACATTTTTAAGCTCTTTTTGTCTTGCTCTTTTTACAGAGGCTAAACTCCTTTCTCTAGTCTCTATTTCATCACTTAAAGCCCTTGATACTGTTAATTTAATATCTCTTTTTTTGGTACCTAACTTAGATTTTTTATCTTTATCATCTTCATTTTTAAATCTTTTTGTTGCTCTTTGTTCTGCTAGCTTTCGTTTTTCAAAATCACTGATACCTAAATTAGAATTATTAACTTTTAAATTTGTCTTAAAGTTACTTACTTTTTTAAAATTATTTGATGAAGTTTTGTAACCACTTGCCTTAGCGTAGTTACTTTTTCCAGCAAATTTTATTGACTGTCTATTTATTATGACTGTTTTTTTTCCCTGATTTTTTTGATCATTGATATCTTTGAATGATTTCTTTGAACCACCAGAAATTGTTAATTTTGTTTTTTTGTTGTCCATTATTCATCTCTCAATCTTTGTATACAATATCTCTAGCAGACATTATAAGGTTATCCGCTTCAGTTTTTGATAATGCAAAATCCTCAAGATAACCTTGAATTCTTATTTTTTCACCTTTAACCACATCAAAACCACCTGTTAATTCATCGGAAGCCAGGTCTGCAAAGTCCTCTAAGTTTAAAATCTTTTGTTTACCTAAAGTTAATAACATTCCTGGGGTTAAACCTTTTAAGTTAACAAGCTCGTCTGAAATACCTAAATCTTTTATTCTTTGTGAAATATCCTCTTGATCTTTTTTATAAAACTCTTTTGCTCTTTCAATCAAAGCTTTAGCTGTATCTTCCTCAATTCCCTCTATGTTTTTAAAATTATCTAGTGAACTATCTTTAATATCATCGATAGTTGAAAAACCTTCAGCCACAAGTAATTGGCCTAGTGTTTCGTCTAATTCCAAATTTTTCACAAAATTTTCTGTTTTTTCTTTAAACTCTTGTTGTCTTCTTTCTGAGTCCTCTTGATCAGTCATTATATTAATCTCGTAATTTAATAATTTTGTGGCAAGTCTAACGTTCTGACCTCTACGACCTATTGCTTTACTCAAGTTATCTTCTGTTAAAATTACATCTAGTTTTTTTCTTTCAACATCAACATTTACTCTCTGAACTTCAGCTGGTGATAAGGCATTTGAGACCAAAATTGCTGGATCTTCTGACCAATTAACAATATCTATTTTTTCACCTTGTAATTCATTAACAACAGCTTGTACTCTTGAACCTCTCATTCCAACACAAGCACCAACAGGGTCCAGAGAAGTATCTATTCCTTTAACACAAATTTTCGCTCTACTTCCTGGATCTCTTGATGATGATTTTATATCAATTAAACCATCATAAATTTCTGGAACTTCTTGTACAAAAAGTTTCTCCATAAATTTGGGATGAGCTCTGGATAAAAATATTTGCTGTCCTTTATTTTCTCGTCTAACATCATAACAATAAGCTTTTATTCTATCGCCAGCTTTTATATTTTCTCTAGGAATGAGTTCATTTTTTTGAATTATCGCCTCAGTTCTTCCTAAATCAACAATAACATTTCCAAATTCGAGTCTTTTAACTATTCCACTTAAAATTGTATCTTTTTTATCTTTGAAATCGTTAAATTGCCGCTCTCTTTCTGCTTCACGAACATTAAAACTTATAACTTGTTTTGCAGTTTGTGCAGCAATTCTTCCAAAGTCAAATGCCGGAAGAGGTTGTAAAATTTCATCGCCAATTTTCTTGTCTTTATTTTGTTGATTTAAAACAATAGCATCTTTCAGTCTTATTTCTGTATTTGAATTTTCTGGATTTTCCGAAATTATTAACTTTCTAAAAATTTCTATGTCTCCATTCTCTCGGTTAATAGAAACTTTTATTTCATTTTCTTGTCCGAACTTTGATTTAGCAGCTTTAGCTATTCCAGTTTCCATGGAATTGATAATCAGTTCCTTGTCTATGGCCTTTTCTAAAGCTACTGCTTCAGCAATTCTTAGTAGTTCTAATTTATCAGCTCTTTTATTTAACATTTTAGTAGTCTCCAAAAAAAAATGGGCAAATGCCCATTTTAGAAAATCGAGAATGTAACCAATATATAATAAAGTTTTTTAATTATTCAATAAAACTATTTTGTGAAAATACTAATTTTATCAGTGTTTTCCCATGAAAAAGCTCCATCATTTTCAGGGGTTCTTCCAAAATGACCATAAGCCGCTGTTTTTTCATAAATAGCTTTATTTAAACCCAACATTTCTCTTATACCTCGAGGACTTAAATCAAAATTTTCTTTTATTTTTTCTGTGACAAATTTATTTTTATCTAAATCATTATCAAAAAGATTTACATAAATTGACAAAGGTTTTGATACTCCAATTGCATACGCCAATTGAATTAAACATTTTTCAGAAATCTTTGAAGCTACAATATTCTTCGCAATATACCGTGCAGCATAAGCGGCTGATCTATCAACCTTAGTTGGATCCTTTCCTGAAAACGCTCCTCCACCATGAGGTGCTGCCCCACCATATGTGTCTACAATAATTTTTCTTCCAGTTAATCCACAATCACCATCAGGACCTCCAATAACAAAATTTCCAGTTGGATTTACATAAAACTCATCTTCTCCAAAATCTTTCATAAATTCTTTTGGGATTGTTTTTAACATATATGGCCTCAGTATTTCTCTGACCTCTTTTTGACTAACGTTGGCTGAATGCTGAGAAGATATAACAACTGACTTCACTTTTGCTGGTTTTCCATTTATATATTCAAATGTGACTTGGCTTTTAGAGTCAGGTTCAATATTTTTTAATTTTCCAGATTTTCTATCCTCAGCCATCAGTTTTAAAATTTTATGTGAGTAATGAATTGGTGCTGGCATTAAAACATCAGTTTCATCACATGCATATCCAAACATTATTCCTTGATCTCCAGCCCCTTCATCTTTATTTCCTTTGGAATCTACTCCCATCGCGATATCTGAAGATTGTGAGTGAAGATGAGACTCTATTCTTGTAGCTTCTTTCCAAGTAAAGCCTTCTTGATCATAACCAATATCTTTAATACAGTCTCTAACATTTTTTATAAGATCTTCTTTATTAATCTCTGGTCCGCGCACCTCTCCAGCTAAAACAACCTTATTAGTAGTTGTTAAAGTTTCACAAGCAACTCTTGCATATGGATCTTTAGATAAATAAGTATCTACAACCATATCAGATATCCTATCTGACACTTTATCTGGATGTCCCTCAGAAACTGACTCACTAGTAAAAAGAAAATTTTTTAAATCACTCATCTTTGATTTTATTAAATGAAAAAATTAACAAAATATACAACAAAATTAATAAGATAAATATTTTATTCCCATATAAAGAAAATATAGTTGGATTAAAATCTCTTCTTTTTTCAAAATCAATAAAACCATCTTTATTATAATCAATTTTTTTTTCGATCTCTCCTAGTGGATTAATTATTGCTGTCATACCATTATTTGCGGACCTCAATACATATTTTCCAGTTTCAATAGCTCTAAATATACTGTGAGAGAAGTGTTGCTTTGGCCCAACAGATTTACCAAACCATCCATCTTCTGATATGTTTATTATAAAATCGTAATCATTATTTTTTGTCAGATTACCACTATAAATTATCTCATAACAAATTAGTGGTAAAAATTTAAACTCTTGAAAATTATTTTTTATGTGGATAATTTTTCTTTCAGCTCCCTTGGTAAAAGAACCAATGTTATTTGTAATTGTTTTTAAACCAATTTTATTGAGCAAATTTTCAAATGGAAGAAATTCACCAAAAGGAACTAAATTTATTTTATTATAATTTTGAACTAAGTTTAATTTGTTATCAATAAGTGAGAATGAGTTAAAATACTTATAATTTTCGTTTATTAATGATCTACTGGTGATACCAAGTCCTATTAAATGATTTTCATTAAAGTTTTTAATAAATAAACTCTCATATGACTCTAATTCATCTAAATATGTGTTTGGTATGATTCCCTCTGGCCACAAAAAAAAAGTTTTTTTATAAGGTTCGGGTGAACTTAAATTTATCAACTCATTAATGATGTTTTCTGCTTGATTATCACTGTAAAATCTATCTAAACTTATATTTGATCCAATTATCCTTATCAAATAAGGGTTTTTTACAATTTTTTCATTTAAAAAACTTTGCTTATATGATTTTCCATAAAATAAAAATAATATTGGAATTAATAAAATTAAAATAAAAATAAAATTTTCAACTTTTGATTTTCTTAAAATATAAATTGCAGGTGCAGAAAAAAAACTAATTATTAAAAGATTTAATGCGTATGTCCCGATAATAGATGCAAAACTTATAAAACTTAGGTTCTCCGAAAGACTGTAAATAAATAAGTTCCAAGGAAAACCTGTTAGAATATTTCCTCTTAAAAATTCAACAAGTCCAAAAAGAAGGGAAAATAAAAAAAAAGAGCTTAATAATTTATTTAATCTAAATTTATAAAAAATAAATGTTGCTAACCCATAGAATAGGCCTAAAAAAGACGGAATAAGAATTAAAGAAACTGGTATTAAAAATTTAAAGTTTGGATCAAAAGTAAGCGATATGGTTATCCAATATAAATTACTTAAAAAATAACTTAAACCAAATAGCCAACCATAAAGAAAAAAAAATTTTCCACTCTTCGGATCATTAAGTTTTTTAAATAAAAAAATAAAGAAAGTACTCAATGTGAGAAAATTTACAAAAAAAAGATTTAAAGGCGGAAGACTTAAAGACGTTAGCCCTCCTAAGATTAATAAAAGTAATATTTCTATTATAAATTTTTTATTCAACTTAAATTAAAAGTTTTTTGACTGATCTAAATATTTTTTGTTCTTCACGAAACATTATCTGATATTCCTTTTTTTTTACATGTTTAAAATTTAATAAATGTAAGAAGCCATGAATAAAAATTTTTGTAACTTTTTCTTTAAAATCGTAATTATTTATATTTTTAGGTTTGTTCATATAATTAAAACTGATAATAACATCTCCTAAATAAACTTCTTTGTGTTTTTTGTGTTTTTTTTGAAATGGAAAAGATAACACGTCTGTATGTTTATCTTTTTTCCTAAATTTTTTATTTAATCTTTTAATATTTCTATTGTTAGAAAGTAATAGAGTTAAATAAGCTCTTTTATTTATAAACTTAAATTTTTTTGGAAAATGTTTGCATAATTGATTAAAAAAAAATTCTTTTTTTTTGATTTTTTTTAACCAAGATTTTTCCTCAGTGAGGACATTAACTTTGATCATTGTCACTAGAATATGCTTTTACAATTTTCGATACTAAAGGATGTCTTACAACATCTGAATGATCAAAATCTATAACTTTAATTTCATCTAAATGAGATAATAATTTTTTAGCTCTGTCCAAACCTGACATATGTTTATTTGGAAGATCTATCTGTGATGGATCACCATTAACTACTATTTTTGAGTTTTCACCTATTCTTGTTAAGAACATTTTAATTTGAGTGTCTGTTGCATTCTGAGCTTCATCTAGTATTGCAAATGAATTTTTGAGAGTTCTACCTCTCATAAATGCCAAAGGAGCAATCTCAATATCTCCTATTTCAATCATTCTTTGAATTTTTTCAAAATGAAATAAATCGTAAAGTGAGTCGTACAGAGGTCTTAGATAGGGATCCACTTTTTCTTTCATATCTCCTGGTAAAAAGCCCAATCTTTCACCGGCCTCAACAGCTGGTCTTGATAAAATTATTCTCTCAATCTTTTTTTCTAAAAGCATAGTAAGGCCAACAGCAACAGCAAGAAAAGTTTTTCCTGTTCCTGCTGGACCAGCAGAAATGACTATTTCACTTTCCCTTAAAGCTCTAACATACCTTTTTTGTTTTTCAGATCTTGGAATAATAGATTTTTTAGGTGTTTTAATAATATCAGTGATATTTGAATTTTTAACTTTTTCATTAATCATAAATTGGTCCACAGATGATAAGATATCTTTGTTTTCAATATTTCCATTATTTAAAAATTGGTTTACTAAAAATTGAATAGCATTTTTAACAATTTCATTTTTTTCATCATTAGACTTAATAAGTATTGAATTTCCTCTGGAATACAAGCTTGCTCCAGTAATTTTTTCTAATTCTTTTAAATTTTTATTAAATTCACCTACAATGCCCATTAGAAGTTTATTATCACTAAATATCACACTTAATGAGTTATTGTCTGAGTAAACAAATTTTAAAAGCGCCTGAGTGTCTTTTTTAATTGAATTATTCAAATTTATGCAACTCTCAATTTTGAAATTTCTAAAGTTTCACCAAAAAGTGTATTTTGATTACTACTTTTAATTTTAACTTTTACAAGCTTTCCCACATCCTCATCTTTACCATCAAATATTACTGAAGTCATATAACCAGTTCTGCCAAAATACTTTGCACTTTCAGAAACTTTATTTTCTACTAACACCTCTATTACGTTACTCTCCAAAGATTTATTCATTTTTTTTTGAAAATTAAATAATTCTTTTTGAACGATTTTTAGTCTTTCATTGCTTAACTTTCGATCAATTAATGGTAAATGAGAGGCTTTTGTGCCTGGTCTTGGACTAAATACAAAAGAAAAAGAATTTATAAATTTTATCTTTTTTATAAGATCAAGTGTCAAATTAAAATCACTCTCTTCCTCACCAGGGTAACCAATTATAAAGTCACTAGAAAATTTAGCAGAGGAATTTCTTTTAATTATTTTTTCGTAAATTTGAAGATAATATTCAATATTGTGATTTCTATTCATCAACTTTAAAATTTTATTTGAACCGCTTTGGACTGGTAAATGAACAAGAGGCATTAATTTTTTCGAGGTCCCATATAAGTCAATTAAATCATCAGTCATGTCAATTGGATGTGAAGTTGTATATCTGATCCTTAAAATTTCAGGAATTTTTTCTATTTCTAAAATCAAATTAAACAACTTATAATTTTCATTATTGTAAGCGTTAACATTCTGTCCTAATAAAGTAATCTCTCTAACTCCATTTCCTGCAAGGATTTTGGCCTCATTAACTATTTCATTAAATGGTCTAGAATATTCAGGACCTCTTGTATAAGGAACAACACAAAAGTGACAAAACTTATCGCAGCCTTCTTGTATGGTTAAAAAAGAAGATATTTTTGTAGACGAGTTTTTTATTTTATCCAAATAATTGAATTTTGAAACAGCATCAAATTCAGTTTCATCCAATCTCCTCTGATTATCTAGGTATTCCTCAATCTTGTCATTAATTTTATGGTATGCTTGAGGACCAATAACTAGATCAATAAAAGGTTCTCTTTTTAACATCTCCTCATTTTCCGCTTGAGCAACGCATCCAGCAACTATGACGAAAGGTTTTTTTTTTAATCTAAATCTTTTTTTTACTCTACCTATCTCATGATAAACTTTTTCTTTTGCCTTATCTCTAATGTGACAAGTGTTTAGTAAAAAACAATTCGTATCGTCGAGATTTTCGGTTTTTGTAAATCCTATCTTTTTTACAGTATCAATTATTCGATTAGTATCATACTCGTTCATTTGGCAACCAAATGTTTTAGCGAATATTTTTTTATTCATTTTTTTTATCTAGTTTAACACCATAAAGTTCCAGCTTGTGGTCAACTAACTTATATCCATATTTGTTTGCAATTTTTTTTTGGAGTTCTTCTATCTCTTCATCAACAAACTCTATAATATCTCCAGTTTTAATATCAATTAAATGATTATGATCATCATTTATTTCATATCTTGCCTTACCACCCTTAAAATCGTGTTTTGTCAGAATCCCAGCTTCTTCGAAAAGTTTTACAGTTCTATATACTGTTGCGATGCTAATTTTAGGATCAATTTTTGAAACTCTATTATAAAGCTCATCAACATCTGGATGATCAGACTCACCATAGGCTTTTTTTGATTCAGAAATTACCTTAGCAATAATTCGTCTTTGATCAGTGAGTTTTACTCCTTGAGATTGACATTTTTGTTCAATTGTTTCTGACATACGTATTTTTAACCCGAATAGATAGGATTAATCAAATTTTTTTCAACTTTAAATTTCTTGCATAAATCTGGGATAAATTCATATTTTATGAGTTTTTCTTCATTGAAATCTCTAAAACTAAAACAATAATAATCAATTTTATTAACTAAATGAATAGCTTTAACGACTGATAATGAATTTCTGATGCCTGCAAAACTACCAGGTCCTCTATTTATATATATATCTGAAATTTTTTTTAAATTCAAATTTTTTGACATTAAAAAATCGTTTAAAAGTATTATTAATCTCTCATAATTTTTTTTGCTATTTTCATGACTAACATTATAATTATTACCATTTACAATGATCATAAAAAAAAGTTTATCACTAGCTGCATCTATTATTAGTTTTGTCATAATTCAATTATTTATTTTTACCAATTCTAATTCAGAGGAAAACAATACCAAATATTATGCAAAAGATAATGGTATTTTATCGATAATGTACCATAGATTTAACGAAAATAAGTATCCTTCAACAAATATCAAAATGGATATTTTTCAAAAACATATAAAAATAATTAAAGAACTTGATTATGAATTTTATAATCCAAAATTTTTTATAAAAGAATTTAAAAAACCAAAAAATAAGAAGAAAATTTTGATAACAATAGATGATGGTTTCAAGTCTTTCTACAATAATGCTTGGCCATATTTAAAGGAAAATAAAATTCCATTTATTTTATTCGTATCTACTGAACCGGTCGGTAAAAATGGTTACATGACTTGGGATGAAATAATTGAGATTGACAAATCTGAATTTGGTTATATTGGCCATCATTCTCATTCACATGACTACCTAATTGATAAAAGCGAGGAAGAATTTATTAATGATATAGAGCTTTCATCAAAAATTTTCAAAAATAGATTAGGATATGTTCCTGAGATATTTTCATATCCATTTGGCGAATATTCTCTTTTTATGAAACAATACATAGCTAAAAATTTTGAAATAGCTTTTGGGCAACATTCAGGAATTATTGATGTGAATAAAGATAAATTTGAATTACCAAGGTTTCCAATAAATGAAAAATATGGTGAATTAAAAAGGTTTAAATCTATAATTAATTATTTACCACTTGAGTATAGATCTCTAGAGCCAGAGGAAAAAAAAATAAATAAGAGGAACAATCCTCCACGAATGGTAGTTGAATTTTTTAATGAACAAAAAAATATAAAGGATATTAATTGTTATTCTAATGATGGTGGAAAATGGAAAAAACCAAATTTAAAATTTGATATCAATAAACTTATCGTAAATTTTGAAGATCCATTTATACCAAGAAGAGGAAGAATTAATTGTTCACTGATGGATAATGGTAAGTGGCGATGGTTTGGAACTCAATTTATTGTAAGCGAAAATTAGATTAAACTTTCTAATTCTATACTTGAAGGAAGCAATTTAGCATCATCAAAATCTTGAAGATTATTTTGCTTAATAATTTTTTGAAGAACCTCAACATACTGGTTGCCAGTTTCTGCATATTTGTTCAAAAATTCAGAAAGTCTCATGCTATCCAAAGGTTTACCTTCATCTCTCAGTTTAGCTCTTTCTTCCCTGAATCCTTTGTAAGTTGAATGGGTATTAAGATTTCTTTGATAAGCTCTCACAGATGCTTGAAGAACATTGAACCTCATAACCTTGTGTCCCTCATTCTTATCTGCATCTTTTGGTTTTAAACCCTCACCTGACCAAGTCCATTGTCCGAACAGTGCATTACCTTCTTGTGCAAATCTTGATGTTCCCCAACCAGTTTCTTTTGCAGCTTGTGCTAGTGCAAGTGAAACTGGAATTTCATCCATTCTTATTTTAAGCGTTGATAAATCTTTCGAAGGAACTCCATATTGTTTATATTTTTTTTCAAGCCATTTCTTTTCTAAACTAGTGTTATTGCTTTTATTTATAATGCTAAAAAGTCTTTTTCTATCTATTTTTATATTACTATTTTCTTTGAGTATTAAGGGAAGAACAATCTGAATAAAAAATTCTTTTCTTTTAGACGTACTCTCAATCATCTTTATTTCATTTGGTAACAATGTCAAAGCAACAGGTTTTACCAATTTGGTTTTTCTAACGTCTTTAAGAGTATAATTTGTGTCTTCAAATAATTGTTTTATAGTTGAGGCGTTTAATCTTACTGTATCGGTTTCCAAATCATTTAAACTAAAAATATCAACTAATAAATCTTGTTCATTTAGTATCTTATCATTAATTTCATTTCCACTGGTACCATTTTTAAGAGTATAGGCCAAAACAGCTTTTGATTTATTTTGAAAAGCCATATTTTTATTATTGGCAAAATTTACAACTATTGGCATTGCATAAAAAAAGGTGATTAACAATATGGACGATATAAGAATTCTAGGTAATGAACCAATATTTTTTTTTGTGTTAAAAAAATTTATTGATTTTACTTTTTTAGTAAAATTTCTTTTATACATAATTTATATTGCCTCAACTTGTTTTACCTCTGGTATATAGTGACATAAAAGATTTTGAACACCTTGTTTTAATGTCATTGTTGAACTTGGGCAACCTGAGCAGCTCCCTTGTAATTGAACTTTAACTATACCATCTTTAAACTCTTTGAACTTAATGTCTCCACCATCTCTTGCAATAGCGGGCCTAATTTTTTGATCTAGAATTTTAATAATTCTCAGTTCTATCTCTTCTAGATTTTCAGAACTCTCATTTAATTTTTTTTCCACGACGTATTCTTTGCCAGTAGAATAAAAATCATTTATTAATGATATAATAATATGTTTTATTTCCTCCCACTCAACGTTACCTTGTTTATTTACTGAAATAAAATCTTTTCCTAAAAAAATACTTTCTACACCATTAACTGAAAATAAATTTTTAATTAAGTCGTTGTTAGTTTCGTCTTTTTTTGTTACTTCAAAAGAGCCACTTTTAGAAACAATCTTACCTGGCAAAAACTTTATCGAATTTGGATTAGGTGTTAATTCTGACTGTACAAACATAATTTATATATAATCAATAATTTTTAAAATGAAACTTGTTTGTATTTTATAATTAAAAACCAATGATTTCTTGAATTTTTTTAAGCTTTTTTGATGCAATTTTGTCAGCTTTTTGACATCCGCTATCTAGTATTTGGTCTAAAAAACTTTTTTCTTTTAAAAGTTTTTTAATTTCATTCGAAATAGGAATAATTTTATCAACTAAAACTTGTGATAAATTTTCTTTGAATTCCGAAAAATTCTTTCCAGAAAATTTATTAATGGTATCATCTAAATTTAAATCCATTAAGCTAGAGTAAATACCCATCAAATTTTTTGCTTCAAGTCTTTTTTCTAAATCTGCGCTTGTAGACGGTAAAGGCAAAGTATCAGTTTTTGCTTTTTTGATTTTATTAATTATTTGATCTTTATCATCAGTTAAATTTATTCTACTCAGATCTGATAATTCAGATTTACTCATTTTTTTTGTTCCATCTCTCAAACTCATTATTCTAGAAAACTTTTTTTGAATTAATGGCTCAGGTATTTTAAAAAAATCATCGACACCAAAATCATTATTAAATTTTTGTGCGATATCTCGACATAGTTCCAAATGTTGTTTCTGGTCGTTTCCAACAGGCACGTGGGTAGAGTCATATAATAGGATATCCGCTGCCATTAAAACAGGGTATGTGTAAAGACCAATACTTGCTTTTTCTTTGTCTTTTCCAGCTTTCTCTTTAAATTGGGTCATTCTATTAAGCCATCCCATCCTCGCCACACAGCTTAGTATCCAAGCGGTCTCTGAATGGGCGCTCACTTTTGATTGACTAAAGATAATACTTTTTTCAGGATTAATACCGCAAGCAATAAAAGTTGCTACAGTTTCATAAATATTATCTTTTAATTTTTTTGGATCTTGGGCAACAGTAATAGCGTGAAGATCAACTACACAGAAAACACACTCATTTTTATCTTTATTATTAAGTTTTACAAAATTTTTGATTGCTCCCAAATAATTTCCAAGATGAAGATTTCCAGTTGGTTGAACACCCGAAAAAATTTTTTTTCCCATAATTAATACTTTAGTTTAATATCGCCATATTTGAAAGCTTTGATAAATAATGAAAAACTCAAATAAAATATAAAGCTTAAAAAAGCTGAAAGTATCAAATAAAAAGATTTAAAATTATATTCATAAATCAATTCATTTTCAAAAAATGAAATTAAGTAATTAAAAAATATTCCCATCAGTATAGATGCCAATAGTATTTTTATTAATTTAGTGAAAAATAATTCATTAAAATTGAATAAATCTCTATTTTTTAAATAAACAAATAATATTATTGCATTAAACCATGATGAAATTGTCGTAGCTATAGGAATTATTATAAAACCAATTTCTCTGAAAAAATAAACACTTATTAATATATTCAAAATTACTGAAATTAATGAAATATAAAATGGTGTTTTTGTATCTTGATTTGCAAAAAAGAACGTTGAAAATACTTTAATTAAAGCAAAAGCAGGTAATCCTAATCCAAAATAGTAAAGTGCGTTTGCCGAGTTAGATACTGACACTTTATCAAAAGAACCATAACCAAATAATGCAGAAATTATTTGTTCTGATCCTACAATTAAAGCAACTGAGGCTGGTAAACTTAAAAACATACTAAGCTCAAGGGCTTTATTTTGTAGTGAAAGTATTTTATTTTTTTTTTTTAAAAAAACATGTTTAGAAAGTTGTGGTAAAACAACCACCCCAATTGCGATCCCGGCTATTGCAAGGTTAATTTGGTAAATCCTATCAGCATAATATAGATAAGACACAGCGCTAGCTTGAAAAGATGCAATTATAGTGCCAACAAGAATATTAATTTGAGTGACACCTGATGAAAAAATACTAGGTAAAAGTTTTTTGAAAAAAAATTTAACCTTATTATTAATTTTGAAATTAAAATTAATTTCTATGAAATAAAACTTTTTTGTAAATTGATACAGAAAAACAAATTGTAATAGTCCCGCAATTGAAACCCCATATGATAAATAATAAACCAATTCATCATTGAGAAATTTACCGAAAAATAAAATTGCTATCAAAACTATATTAAGGATTATTGGAGCTGCAGAGGCTGCAGCAAACTTGTTGTGAGAATTAAGAATTGCTGCAAAAAAAGAGGATAAACTTACAAATAACAAAAATGGCAAAGTTATTCTTGTAAGATTGACAGCTAGCTGAATTTTTTCTGAATTATCAACAAAGCCTGGCGCTATTAGTCTCACAAAAGCTGGCATGAAAATTTCTATAATTAAAACTAAAAACAATAGACCTAAAAATAATAAATTAAAAATTTCATTAGCAAATTTTTGTGATCCAGATTTTTTTTTTACTAATTCTGAAGTATAACTTGGTATAAATGCAGCATTAAAAGTTCCTTCTGCAAATAATCTTCTAAAAGTATTAGGTATTCTAAATGCTACAAAAAATACATCCGCTAAAAAACTTGTTCCAAGAAAAATTGCTATCAAAACATCTCTTAAATAACCAAGTAATCTACTGATAATAGTATAAAAACCAAAAGTCCCTGTTGACTTAACTAAATTCATAAATCATATTAGTCTTAATTTTACCCCATTTGTACACCTAATTGACATAAATGAAAAAAACAAAAATTGATCATTACACAGATAAAGAAGCTTTAGATTTTCATAAAGATAAAAAGCCTGGCAAAATTGAAATATCTTCATCAAAAAATATGACGACAAAGAGAGATCTCGCTTTAGCATATTCTCCTGGTGTGGCAGCTCCTGTTAGAGCAATTAGTGAAAATCCTGAAACAGCATTTGATTATACCAGTAAAGGAAATCTTGTTGCAGTCATCAGTAATGGGTCGGCGATTTTAGGTATGGGAAATTTAGGTGCGTTAGCATCTAAACCAGTTATGGAAGGAAAGGCTGTTTTATTTAAAAGGTTTGCTGATATAGATTCTATTGATTTAGAGATAGACTGTCAGGAACCGAATGAAATCATTAATAGCATAAAAAATTTTGCTCCAAGTTTTGGTGGTATAAATCTTGAGGATATTGCTGCTCCCGATTGTTTTATTATTGAAGAGAAACTTAAAGAAATACTTGATATACCTGTTTTCCATGATGACCAACACGGAACTGCAATTATCACAACGGCAGCATTAATTAATGCATTGGAAATAAATAAAAAAAAAATTGATAAAGTTAAGATAGTTGTAAATGGCGCTGGAGCATCTGCTATGGCTTGTGCTAACTTATTTAAAAAAATAGGTGTACCCCAAAAAAATATCACGATGGTAGACAGAAAAGGGGTCATTTACAAAGGTCGAGATAACTTAAACCAATGGAAATCAAGTCATGCAATTGAAACAAAAGACAGAAATTTAGATGATGCTATTAATAATGCAGATGTTTTTTTAGGTTTATCTGCGAAAGGAGCTTTAACGAAAGACATGGTAAAAAAAATGGCAAAAAATCCTATAATATTTGCATGTGCTAACCCTGATCCAGAAATTACACCTGAAGAAATCGAAGAAGTTAGAGATGATGCAATTATAGCGACTGGAAGGTCAGATTATCCTAATCAAGTAAACAATTTAATAGGGTTTCCATATATTTTTAGAGGTGCATTAGATGTACGATCAAAAACAATTAATGAAGAGATGAAAATTGCAGCTGCACATGCGATAGCAAAATTAGCTAAAGAAGATGTGCCAGATGAAGTCATTGCTGCAATGGGAGGTGAAAGGCCTCATTATGGAAAAGATTATATCATTCCATCAACATTTGATCCAAGATTAATAAGTGTTATACCGGCTGCAGTTGCTAAAGCTGCTATTGATACTGGTGTAGCAAGAAAAAAAATTAATAATTTTGAAATCTATAAAGACCAACTAAAACAAAGATTAGATCCAACTGTAACAATTATGCAGGGTGTGAACACTTATATAAAGAAAAAACAAAAAAAAGTTGTTTTTGCTGATGGTGAGGATGAAAATACACTTAAAGCAGCAATAGCTTTCAAAAACTCTGACTTAGGAATACCCATCTTAATCGGAAAAGAGGAACTCATTAAAAATCAAATTAAAAAAATTGGTTACAGCGAAAATTTCGATATTGAAGTTGTAAATTCAAAAGACACCACTAAAAGAGAAAAATATGTCAAATATTTATTCAAAAAACTCCAAAGAGAAAAAGGAATGTTGGAGTGGGATTGTGATAGGCTCATAAGAAATGATAGGGTAATTTGGGCATCATGTATGGTTGCGTGTCAGGATGCAGATGCGATGATAACTGGGAACACAAGAAGATACTCATCTTCACTAGAAAAAATTGTTAAAGTCGTTGATCCAAGACCAGGAGAAATTATGTTTGGTTTAAACTTGGTTGTAAATAGAGGTAAAACAATCTTTATTTGTGACACATCAGTTATAGAGTATCCAGATGCCAAACAATTAGCTGAAATGGCAAAATCAGCAGCTAGAGTTGCAAAATTATTTGGTTTTGATCCAAAGGTTGCTTTTTTATCTCACTCTACTTTTGGAGAACCGGCTACAGATAGAACAAAAAGACTAAGCGATGCTGTTAAAATTTTAAAGAATGATAAAGTTGATTTTAAATTTGATGGTGAAATGCAGCCAGATGTTGCTTTAGAGGAAATGTATAAAGAGCTTTATCCATTTTCAGAAATAGTTGGTAACTCAAATGTTTTAATTATGCCAAGCCAACATAGTGCTGCTATTGCCTATAAAATGATTAAGTCAATGAGCAGAGCAAAGGTAATTGGACCTTTGTTAATTGGTTTGGGTTTACCTATTGAAATAGCACCTTTAAGATCATCAACTTCTGATATTTTAAACTTAGCTTCCATCGCAGCTTACTCAGCTGATGTAATTGAATATAAAAAAACTAGTTAGTTTTTATTCTTAAATTATCAACCAGTAAAATACTAGCAATCACATCCTCAACATCTAAAATTTCTTTTGCCTCTGTAATAACTAAGTCTTTTTCATCTTTTGTAAATGAAATTCCATAAATATAAATTTTCTTTTTATAAGTATCTATTTGATAATTTGTTGCCTTAATTTCTTTGTTCAAAATTAATGCAGTTCTTAATTGAGAGGTGATTAATAGATCTTTGGCTGATTGTTTAAAGTTAAAAGCCTCTTTTATCTTAATATCATTTTTTACAGATCTCACACCGTTAGTCTCCCACGCAATTTTTGTTAATTTTAATTTTTCTTCTGGCTCATCAACTTTTCCAGTTAGAAATATTCTGCCATCCAAAACTTTTGATTTCACTGATAAAAGATAATTTTTATTCAGGAGTAAAATTCTAGCAGTTAAATTTTTTTGCATTAAAGAATCATCTATCTGTGTCCCTAAAGATCTTGGATCGATAGCAACACTTACACCTGTTCCAAAAATGCCTGAGGATGATACGCCTGCACATCCACTCAAAATAAAACCAACGAAGAGTACAATAAGTATATTATTTTTCATTTTTAATTTTCAAACAATAATTATAAATAATTTTTTTTGAAATATTATTTTTCCGAATTATTAAATCTGTTATTTCTTTTATGCTTAGTTTATTTATCATCGTTTTAATCAATCTTTTATCTGATTCATCTAAAGTTTGTGAAGCTTTTTTGTCATGAATTTTTTCTGAAATAACAACAGTCAATTCACCTTTTAAATTAGTTTTTAAGGGTTCTAAATCTTCAACTTTTAATCTTTTATACTCCTCATAAAACTTCGTCATTTCTCTACAAATCAGAATTTTTCTATTCATAAAATTTTTTTTAATTAATGGTATAATCTTGTTAATTTTTTTTGGAGAAATAAAAAAAACGATTGAACTATTTAATTTTGATAAAGTTTTCAAATCTTCTTTTAATATTTTATCCTTTTCAGGAAAAAATCCATAAAAGAAAAACTTTCCTGAAAATCCTGATATTGATACTGCTGATATTACTGCTGAAGCACCGGGTATAGGTATAATATTGATATTATTTTTTATACACTCATTAACTAATATAGAACCTGGATCAGAAATGCCTGGGGTGCCAGCATCTGAAATTAAAGAAATAAGTGATCCTTGATTAATTAACTTTATAATTTTAACAACATTTCTTTTCTCATTGAATTTATGATTGGCAATTAAATTTGATTTGATTTGGTATTTTTCTAACAAATTTTTAGAGATTCTAGTATCTTCACACAAAATGTAATCTGACTTTTTAAGAGTTTCTATGGCTCTAAGACTTATATCATTTAAATTTCCAATTGGAGTTGAGACTAAATATAGACTTTTTTTGAACACTCTATTAGCAGATTTTAAATTTTCAATCATATTTATAATTAAAATATTATAGTATCACTAAAATGAAAAAAATTTTTAGAATTATTTTTACATTAATAATTATCTATTTAACAAATCACTCATTTGCATTTTCACAAAATGAAAAAATTAAAATTGGGCTACTTGCACCTTTATCTGGTGAATATAAAGAATTAGGACAATCAATAATTAAATCAACCCGAATGGCTTTGAGCGATATTGGAACAGACAATATTGAAATTTATCCAATGGACACAGGTATTGATCCTAATCAAACTCTACAATCAGCTACTAAGTTAAAGAATGAAGGCATAAAAATTTTTATCGGTCCAATTTTTTTTAAAAGCTTAGTGTATTTGGATGAAATACAAGATGTTATTTTTCTATCTTTAACAAATAAAACAAATGATCTACCGAAAAACGTGATAAGCAGTGGCGTAAATTCTTTATCCCAATTAAATGCAATCAAAGATTTTTTAGAGTTAAGCGAAGTAAAAAAAACAATTTTTTTAACACCTGACCTTGATTATAAAAATGAAATTAAAGAGGCAATTAAACAATCAAAAATCAAAATTTTTAAACAATACACTTATAAAACCGAACCAACTGAACTTACAAAGCAAATCGAAAAAATAACAAATTATGACGTGAGAAAACAAAATCTGGCTGATGAAATTCTAAGAGTTGAAAACTCAGATTTAGTGGATAAGGAGGAACAAATTAAGAAATTGGAAAAACGATATACAATTGGAAATGTAAATTTTGACTCAGTTATTATTTCTGATTTTGATGAAAATCTTAAAAGTGTAATTACTTCACTTATTTACACTGATGTATCGCCAAGAAATAAATTATTTATAACTCTTAATCAATGGTTTGATGAAAGTTTACTTTTAGAGGAAAATATCCAGCCTTTATATTATCCATCAATCAATAAACAAAATCTAGAGACATTTAATAAAAAATTTGTAGATACCTACAATTCAAAACCAAATCATTTAAGCTTATTAAGTTATGATCTTTTAGGATTGATTTATTATTTATCTTTAAAATCTGATTTTTCAGACATAAACAATATTTTTAAAAAAGAAAATTCATTCAAAGGTAAAATTGGTATTTTTGATGTTAAAAATAACAAAATAAATCATAGATTAAACTTTTACAAAATTGAAGAGGGAGAGATTAAAGAAATTTTCTAAGCTTTTTGAAAGCATCTGATCTGTGGTCTAATTTATACTTTTGAAATGGCTTCATCTCGCCAAAAGTTTTTATTTTATTTTTAGGAATAAATATTGGATCATATCCAAACCCATTTTTACCCTTGGGTTTTTTGGAAATATATCCCTCAACTTTTCCAACAACACAAGCTATTTTTTTATTTAAATCACTTATGGATAAAGCACAAACAAACCTGGCATTAATTTTTTTATTTCTCCAATTTTTATCTTTTTTATCTAACGCCTCATAAACTTTTTGAATTGCCTTATTAAAATTTAATTTTTTTCCAGCCCATCGTGCTGAAAAAATTCCTGGTTTTTTATTTAAAATGTCAATTTCTAAACCAGAGTCATCAGCTAAGCAGATTAGATTTGTTTTTTTTGAAAAGTATTGAGATTTAATCAATGAATTTTCTTTAAAAGTCTTTCCTGTTTCTCTTGGGCTCTTTAAATTAAACTTTGAGGTAGGAAATGTTTTAATATTAGCTGGCAATAAATCTCTAATTTCCTTTAATTTTCCTTCGTTATTTGTACCTATAAGGAGTTGTTTAATTTTTTTTTTTAGCATCTGGAAATTTAATTTTTTCTTACCATATATGTTCATATGGAAAAAGATCAAAACCAAGATAATACAGACAAAGCATCAGAGAAAGACCAAAAAGGTTTAAATCAAGATCAAAAAACTGAAAATTTAGAGACAAATAATAAAGAACAAGATCAAGAACAAGAAAAAACACCAGAGGAGAAAATTTTAGAATTAGAGGATAAACTTGCAAGATCATTTGCTGAAATGGAGAATCAAAGAAGAAGGTTTGAAAAAGAAAAAGAGGATGCTTTTGAATATGGTGGTTTTTCTTTTGCTAGAGAAGCTCTAAATTTGATAGATAATCTTGAAAGATCAAAACAAATTTTATTAAACGATGAATTCTTAAAAGATACTGAGGCTTTAAAAAAAACACTCGAGCATTTCGATATTATTAATAAAGATTTAATTTCAATTTTTTCAAAAAACAAAATTAAGCCTATTGAATGTCTCAACAGAAAACTAGATCCAAACTTTCATCAAGCAATGATTGAAATTGAGGATGATCAAAAAGAACCTGGAACAATTGTTCAGGAAATACAAAAAGGATTTACAATTAAGGATAGATTATTGAGACCTGCCTTAGTTGGTGTGTCGAAAAAAAGTGAAAAAAAAGCAGAAAAAAATGAGGAAAATAAAGAAAATTCAAGAGATAAATAATATTTTATTGAACTTGTAGAATTAAATTTCAACCCTATATGAGAAGAATAATATGAGCAAAATAATTGGAATAGATTTAGGAACAACAAACTCTTGTGTGGCTATAATGGAAGGAAGCCAGGCAAAAGTTTTGGAAAATGCAGAGGGTGCAAGAACTACACCTTCAGTAGTTGCTTTTACTGAAGAAAAAGAAAAATTAATAGGACAACCTGCTAAAAGACAAGCAGTAACAAATCCTGAGAATACAATTTTTGCAGTTAAAAGGTTGATTGGTAGAAATTTTGAAGACCCAACTGTTAAAAAAGATATCGAAGCTGCACCTTTTAAAATTGTAAATTCTGAAAAAGGTGATGCATGGATTGAAGCTAAAGGAGAAAAATATTCACCTTCACAAATTTCTGCTTTTATTCTTCAAAAAATGAAAGAGACTGCTGAAAAATATCTAGGGCAAGCAGTAACAAAAGCAGTTATAACAGTCCCTGCATATTTTAATGATGCGCAAAGACAAGCTACAAAGGATGCTGGAAAAATAGCTGGATTAGAAGTTTTAAGAATTATTAACGAACCGACTGCAGCTTCATTAGCCTATGGTTTGGATAAAAAACAAAATAAAAAAATTGCAGTTTACGATTTAGGTGGTGGAACTTTTGATGTATCAATTCTTGAACTAGGTGATGGAGTTTTTGAGGTAAAATCTACAAATGGTGATACTTTTTTAGGTGGAGAAGATTTTGACAACGCTGTTGTAGAATATTTAATTTCTGAATTTAAAAAAGATAGTGGTATTGATTTAAAAACAGATAAGTTGGCATTACAAAGATTAAAAGAAGCAGCTGAAAAAGCAAAAATTGAACTTTCAGCAGCTGAACAAACAGATATTAATTTACCATTTATAACAGCTGATAAAACTGGTCCTAAACACATAAATTTAAAAATGACCAGAGCTAAGTTAGAAGCCTTGGTTGAAGATTTAATTGCTAAAACTATTCCACCATGCAAAACTGCTTTGAAAGATGCTGGAATTTCAGCTAGCGAAGTTGATGAAGTAGTAATGGTTGGAGGTATGACTAGAATGCCAAAAGTCATTTCTGAAGTTAAGAATTTCTTTGGCAAAGAACCAAACAAAAGTGTTAATCCTGATGAAGTTGTTGCTATGGGTGCTGCAATACAAGCTGGTGTTTTACAAGGTGATGTAAAAGATGTTCTTTTATTAGATGTGACACCATTGTCATTGGGAATTGAGACTCTAGGCGGCGTCTCTACAAAACTTATTGAAAAAAATACAACTATACCTACAAAAAAAAGCCAGGTATTTTCTACTGCTGAGGACAATCAGCCAGCTGTTTCAATACGAGTTCTACAGGGTGAAAGAGAAATGGCAACAGATAATAAATTACTTGGCAATTTTGAACTAGTTGGTATTGCTCCAGCTCCAAGAGGAGTTCCTCAGATTGAGGTAACTTTTGACATAGACGCTAACGGTATTGTCAATGTATCCGCAAAAGACAAAGGTACTGGTAAAGAGCAAAAAATTCAAATTCAAGCCTCAGGAGGATTAAGTGATGAAGAAATTGAAAAAATGGTAAAAGATGCTGAAGCTAATAAAGAAGCAGACAAGAAAAAAAGAGAGTCTGTTGATGTAAGAAATCAGGCAGATACTTTAATTCATTCAACTGAAAAAAATCTAAAAGAGCATGGATCTAAAGTTTCAGATGCAGAGAAAAAAGCAATTGAAGATGGATCAAATGCATTGAAAGAGTCGTTAAAGAGTGAAGATATTGAGGATATTAAAAAGAAAACAGAGGCATTAGTACAGGCTTCAATGAAACTAGGAGAAGCCATTTACAAGTCACAACAAAGCACAAAACCAGATTCTGGTAAAGATGATGGCAAAGATGAAAAGGGAAAGAAAGACGATAATGTTGTTGATGCGGACTTTGAGGAAGTAAAAGACGAAAATAAAGAAAAAAGCGCTTAACTGACATCTATTTGTCCAGGTTATATACATGGCTAAAAGGGATTATTATGATGTCTTAGGAGTAAGTAAAAGCGCAAGCCCTGACGAACTAAAATCAGCATACAGAAAATTAGCAGTTAAATACCACCCTGACAAAAATCCTGGGGATAAATCTGCAGAAGATAAATTTAAAGAAGCCAGTGAAGCCTATGGTGTTCTCTCCGATAAATCAAAAAAAGAAAACTATGATAACTTTGGACATGCCGCATTTGAAAATGGCGGCAGCGGTAGAGGTGGTTTTAGTGGTTTCGGCGGTTTTAGTGGAGCGGATTTCTCTGATATTTTCGAGGATTTTTTTGGAGACTTTGGTGGGGGAAGAAGAAGTTCAAGAAAAAGCTCTAATAATAGGGGTTCAGATCTAAGATATGATTTGTCTATAACTCTAGAAGATGCGTACACTGGTAAAAAACAAAATATCCAATTCTCTACATCTGAAAAGTGTAACACTTGTAGAGGAAGTGGTTCTAAACCAGGTTCTAGCCCAGACAGATGTACCTATTGTGGAGGAAACGGAAGAGTTAGATCCAATCAAGGCTTTTTTACTGTTCAACAAACTTGTCCTCAATGTGCTGGGAGTGGTGAAGAAATAACCAACCCATGCGGAGATTGTAATGGACAAGGTAATAAACAAACTAACAAAAAAATATCCGTAACAATTCCAAAAGGTGTTGACGATGGTACAAGAATAAGGCTTGCCGGCAAAGGTGAAGCTGGAACAAGAGGGGGTACTAGTGGTGATTTATATTTATTTATAAATGTTAAATCTCATGAATTATTTAAAAGATCTGATGTCAATTTATTTTTTGAATTTCCTATTTCAATTGTTGATGCAGCTCTTGGTACCACGATTGAAATACCAACCATTGATGGAAAAAAAGCTAAAATAAAGATACCTGATGGTACTCAAAGTGGTAAACAATTTAGATTAAAAGGAAAAGGCATGCCTTTTATGCGAAGAGGAGATTATGGTGATCTCTATGTACAAGTTAAAACAGAAGTTCCTATTTCTCTCAACAAAGAACAAAAAGAATTATTAGAAAAATTTAAAAAAATTGATAATGAAAGATCTAATCCTAATATTAAAAGATTTTTTCAAAAAGCTAAGGACTTTTGGAAAAATTAAAAAATGGGTTTAGAGGAAATAATCCCAGCGATCGCTTTAGTTGCTATACTAATACTCGTTCTACCAGAATTTCTAAACACAAATATAAAAAAAAAACGTTTTCTTAAAAATTTAGCTATTTGGGGTATTATTGTTTTAATACTTATGATACTTATTTATTTTATCATTTAATGAAAAAAATTAATTTGGCTGTAACTGGATGTCTCGGAAGAATGGGAAGCCAGATAATTAAATCGGCTAGAGCAGATAAAAGATTTAAGTTAGTAACTATAACTGAAAACAAAAAAACTGACAAAAAAATTTTTGGTTTAAAAATTTCAACTAATAATTTAAAAATTTTCAAAAAAACTAATCTTATTATAGATTTTACGATACCGAAATGCACTATGGAAATACTAAAAATTGCCGAAAAATTAAAAAAGAGAGTAGTAATTGGAACCACTGGTTTCACAAAGAGAGAGGAAGATTTAATTCAGGAATATTCCAAAAGAATACCAATTTTAAAAGCAGGAAACATGAGCCTAGGTATTAATCTACTTATGTACTTAACAGAAATAACCTCAAAATCTCTTGGCGATGCCTTTTTGAGTAAAATATTTGAAATTCACCACAAATATAAAAAAGATTATCCGTCAGGAACCGCTTTAATGTTAGGTAAAGGGATAGCAAAAGGAAAAAATAAAGACTTATATAAGATAATTGGAAGAAAATATTTGAATAGAAAGACCTTTCCATATGGAAAAAAAATTAATTTTAATTCAATTAGAAAGGGTGAAATAATTGGTGAACATGAGGTAAAATTTTCAAGTGGAAAAGAAATAATAACACTTAATCATGAGGCCTTTGATAGGGCACTATATTCTGAGGGAGCGTTAACCGCAGGTAAATGGCTAATGACAAAAAAACCAGGCCTTTACTCAATGCGAAATCTTATGAATTTCAAATAATGACTGAAATTCAAAGGGCTAAAATCATATTAAAACATCTCAACAAAACTTATCCGAAAATAAAAGTACCCCTCAAAAGTCGTAATGTTTTTACACTGTTAATTTCTGTTTTGTTATCTGCTCAGTGTACTGATGTAAACGTAAACAATGTAACAAAAAATATTTATCCAAAATATTATAGACCCCATCATTTTTTAAAATTAGGAAGAAAAAAAATTGAAAAACTTATAAAAAAGATTGGTATTTTTCGAATTAAAGCTAAAAGTATTTACAATCTTTCCCGTATTTTAGAGGAAAGGTATAACGGAAAAGTTCCAAGAACATTTGAAGAATTAGAACAATTGCCTGGGGTAGGTCATAAAACTGCCAGTGTAGTTATGTCCCAGGGATTTGGTCATCCTGCATTTCCCATTGATACACACATTCATAGATTAGCTCAGAGATGGGGATTGACAAATGGCAAAAACGTTATTCAAACTGAAAAAGATTTAAAAAGGTTATTCCCAAAAAAATATTGGAATAAACTACATCTACAGATTATTTATTATGGAAGAGAATATTGTAAAGCGCGAGGTTGTTATGGAATAACTTGTAAAATATGTACCAGTTGTTATCCTAATAGAAAAAAACCAATCATAACTAAAAAACCATAAATGAAAATCTTAGGTATAGGTAATGCAATAGTTGATGTAATCTGTAAAGTTGAAGATACTTTTATAAAAAAAAATGATCTTACAAAAGGTCTAATGAAACTTTTTTTTGATGAAATTGAATTTACTAACCTGCTATCAAATCTGAAAATTGAAAAAACGATTTCGGGAGGTTCAGTTGCAAATTCAATAGTTGGCTTATCACAATTAGGAAATAATGTTGGTTTTATTGGTAAAATATCAGATGATACTTTTGGTATTAAATATGAGGATGGTTTAAAAAAAGAGAATGTAAAGTTTTTTTACTCAAAAAAAAAAGAACTTCTTCCTACTGGAACGTGTTTAATTTTAATTACTCCTGACTCGGAAAGAACAATGTGTACTTTTTTAGGGACTGCGGGAAAAATAAACAAAAATGACCTCGACATTGATACTATTAAAGAAAGTGATTTAATTTTTTTAGAGGGATATTTATGGGATGAAGGAGATCCTAAAGAGGCATTTGAAAAGGCGATAAATTTATCAAACAAAACAGCAATGTCTTTGTCAGATAAATTTTGTGTAGATAGACACAAATCTAACTTTTTGGACCTTGTAAAGAATAAGTTAGATTTAGTTTTTGCGAATGAGGCTGAGATAATGTCTTTAATTGATGCAAAAAAATTTGATGAAGTGATTTTATTTGGAAAACAAATTAAAAAACATCTAATCATTACTAGAGGTGGTAATGGTGCAGTTTCGATCAATAATAATGAAATAGTAGAAATTGATGCTAGAAAAGATCTTAATATTGTAGACTTAACAGGAGCGGGTGATTTATTTGCTTCAGGGTATTTACATGGATTTATTAATAATTTTTCACAAAGAGAATGTTTAGAAAAAGCAACTGAGATGTCTTCTAAAATAATTCAACAAATAGGAGCAAGACTTTAATCTTTTTTAATTCTTTTAAAACTACCTTTTCCTTTTTTTGGCTTAATTACTCTTGGTTTGTATTTTTTTGTAAAAAGTTCTTTTGCAAATCTATTTTTTTTCTGAAATTTGGTAACCATTATCTTTGCTAATTATTAATTTATCATCAAGGAACTTTTCTTTAAATTTTTTTCTTAATCTATGAATATGTGTTTCAACAGTATGGGTCTCCAATTTTGATTGGTATGCCCAGACTTTTTCTTGTAATTCCTGAACTGAGACTGGTTTTTTCTTTTTTGATAAATATATGATTGTATTAATCTCTTTTTCAGTCAACTTTAACCTTTGATCATCCAGAATTATTTCCCTCGAATTTATATTAATATTATATTGCCCGACTATTATATTGGATTGTTCATTAAATTTTCTTTTTAAAAATCCGATATTTATTTTTTCCAAAACCTTAGAAAATTTAATTGGAAAATCATCAACTAAAATTACATTTGATAAATTGAGATTCTTTTTTTTGGATAAAATAAGATAATTTTCATATTGACTAAAATTAGTTTTGGCAATTTCTTTTTTTGTTAGGTTTATAATCTTAAAATTAAGATTTTCCTTAATCTCCTCAAAAATATCAAAAAGAAATGGCAATTCATAAATAAACAAAATTTGATTATTCATATATAAGCACAATATGACAATTATTTTAAAAAACAAACACTCTCTTAGAATTGATGATTTTGAATTTCAATGTTGTATTGGAAAAAATGGTTTTACTAACAAGAAAATTGAGGGTGATAAAAAAACTCCTAAGGGTACTTTTAGCTTAGAGAAATTATATTATAGAAGTGATAAATTAGACAAACCTCAAACAAAATTAAAGTGTGTTGAAATAAAAAAAAATATGGGCTGGTGCAATGATATTAAAGACAAAACAAATTATAATAAACTAATAAATACAAAAAAAAAATTACGGCATGAAAAACTTTTTAGGAAAGATTTTAAGTATAATTTAATAATACCGATCCAATATAATTGGAATAAAAGAATTCTTGGAAAAGGTAGTTGCATTTTTTTACATTTAACAAAAACATATAAGCCTACCCTAGGGTGTATTGCATTAAACTTAAAAGACTTTTTAATAATGTTGAAATTGATTAATGCAAAAACAAAAATTAAAATTTATTAAGTTCTATTACCAAAAATAGCTGACCCAACTCTTAAATAAGTTGAATGATTTTCAACAGCTTTAATATAGTCTGAAGACATACCTATGCTTAAATCCTTCAGACTTAAATTTTTATTTAATTCATTTAACTCATGAAAAAAGGGATCTGGGTCAGAGTTGACTGGTGGAATACACATTAATCCAACAACATTCAATTTCAAGCTCATACAATATAGATAGAGGTCGTTTAAGTCATTCTTCAATACACCAGACTTTTGCATCTCATTGCCTAAATTTACTTGAATAAATATTTTAACTTTTTTGTTTTGTTTTAACTGTTCATCATAAATTTTATTTGCAAGTTTTTTACTATCAACTGAATGAATAAAATCAAAAATTTTTAACGCAAATTTTACTTTATTAGTTTGAAGTTTACCTATTAAATGCAGTACTAACTCTGGCCTCTCTAATTTTATCTTACCCCATTTATCTAAGGCTTCCTGAACCTTATTCTCTCCATAATCGCAATGCCCATGCTCAATAAGTGGCATAATCTTATCTAGTGAAAAAGTTTTTGAAACAGCAATTATTTTGGGAGGTTTTAGGATATTTGAGTTTAACTCTTTAGATTTTACAACTTCCTTAATATGTAATAATTTTTGAACTGACGAATGCATAAATTAAATTTTAAAAAATATTACTTTATAAGTGAATACGATACAAATTTAATCAAACACCAAGATAAAGAGACAAATATCATTTATCGAAATTATAAAGATGAAATTGATATACATAAATTAATAATTTTGAGGGATTTTTGTAAAAAAAAAGGCTGCAATTTTTTTTTGTCAAACAACATCAAATTAGCTATCAAACTTAACTTAGATGGTGCTTATTTACCCTCTTTTAACAGAAATTTTAATCATCTTGCTTATACTTTTAAAAAAAAATTTATTATTTTAGGGTCTGTGCACAATATTAAAGAACTAAATATTAAAAAATTACAATTAGTAAAATATTTCTTTTTATCATCTCTATTCAAAAAAAACGAAAACTACTTGGGTACATTTAAATTTAAGTTATTCAAAAGTTATATAAATAAAAATATTATTGCTTTAGGTGGAATTAGTGAAAAAAATTTAAAAAAACTTAATTTGCTGAATGTCTCTGGTTTCGCAGGGATTTCATTATTCAAAAAAAAAGGCCCCTTTGAAAGGGGCCCTTTAATATTTTAGATTCTAAATAAATTAGAATGCAAATGTAAGAGCGAACTCATACGACTCTTTGTCAGCTGTAGCATCTGTGCTTCCACCAACATTGTCGTTTTCGTTCATGTGACCAGCAATTGTCATACCACCCATTGTGTATGATGCTGAGATACCTGAATCATTTTGTTCTACAGTAGTAGAATCTGATGAAGTATCATCGTTATAGTCTCTTTGACCATAAGCGATTGTCATATTCTCATTAATTGCGTATGATACACCGAAGCTCTCAGACTCATCGTTTTTGTCTGCAGTACTTCCGTCTGCTTCATGAGTTTGATAAGCAACTGTTAAACCACCGATTGCGTATTTGATAAACATCGTTTCTTGATCGATTGAAGTCGATGTAGTATCATCTAACTCAGCCATACCATAACCAATAGTCAAACCTTCAACCATTTCTGGAGAAATTTGAATACCGAAGTCAGTGTAGTGACCTAAGTCATAGTTGTTGTCTGTTGCATCAGTTTCTTCTGACGATTGTTGGTGAGCCATTTTAAACATCACACCACTGAATGAAGGTGAGTCATATGTAAACAGGTTGTTACCTGATCTACCATCGATTCTCACGTCACCGCCAGTTGTAGTATCCCAAACTTCTTCGTAAGCGTTTGGTGTTACGTCATCCCATTGACCCATAACAGAATCACCGCCATGTCCGTGGAATGTTACTGTTCCCATTGCATCTGTACCGAATGATACGCTTCTGTTATCCATACCAGCATTAGTAGCTGGGTTGTCGTTATCAAGTTCCATACTTGCTGAAACTGTGATACCACCATCTGTTTCACCAGAAGCAGAGAAAATAACACTATCAAATTGATATGCAGTTGATTTTGTATTCTCGTCTCCTGTTGATGCGAAAGCGAATCCAGTTGAAACTGAAACACTTCCTTCAGCTGCATTTACAGCTGTCATCGCTAGTGAACCAGCTAATGCTGATACACCAATTTTTGTTAATTTGTTCATATTAATTACTCCTTAATTGTTTAATATTAAACATTGCTCTTTTATCAAATAGGCAGTTAATTAAACAAAATATGAGTGTTTATAAGAAATAAATTTAGAAACTGTGATAATTTTACAACACAATTTTCTTTGATTTTATTATATTTTTTGTGCTATTTGGATATGTTAGAATTTCACTACTTTAAAGAGCTTTTTAGATGAAAAATTATAAATTTATGAGGATTTTAAGTTTACTTTCCATTTTTTTGTTCCTCTTAAGTGCTTGTGGAAAAAATTTTTTTAGAGGTGCTGATGCAAGGAAAGTTTCACCTGATCCAAGAGAAAGAGTTAAAAAAAATTTAGAGGAAGGAAAAGGATTTAGATTAAATGATGCTATTAAAAAAGGAGTTGGAAGTGGTGGTAACTTTGAATTTGCAAGTTCAAATGAATTATGGAGAGCTTCATTAGATATTATTGAATTTATGCCGCTAACATCTGCAAACTATAGTGGAGGCATAATCATAACTGATTGGTATTCTAATAATAATAATCCTAACGAAACAATAAAAATCACAATTAGATTTTTAAGCAATGAAATAAGATCTGATGCGGTAGATATTAATGTTTTTTACAAAAAATGTGATGCTGATTTTAAATGTGTTGTTCAAAAAAATAATAAAAATATTGAGTCTGAGTTAAGACGAGAAATTCTAAAAAAAGCAACTATCTATCAAAAACAAACCAGAGCAAAAAATAAGTCCTATTATCCTACACCTAAAATGGGTGGAGAAGCTAATTAGGTTTAATTTTAGTGAACAGATATAATTTTAAAGAAATAGAAAAAAAATGGCAGAGCTATTGGGAAGATAAGAATTTTTTTAAAAGTTCAATCCAAAAAAATAAAAAGAAATTTTATTGCTTAGAAATGTTTCCTTATCCATCTGGTAAAATACATATGGGACACGTCAGAAATTATACAATAGGAGATGTTCTAGCCAGATATAAAATTTTAGAGGGATATAATGTACTACATCCAATGGGTTGGGACTCTTTTGGTATGCCCGCAGAAAATGCAGCCAGACAAAATAATTTAGATCCTAAAGAATGGACTAATGACAACATTATAATGATGAAAAATCAGTTAAAAAAGCTAGGCCTATCAATTGATTGGGATAGAGAGATATCAACCTGCAACGAGGATTATTATAAACATCAACAGATCTTTTTTTTAGAATTACTAGAGAAAGGCCTTGTTTATAGAAAAGAAAACTATGTTAATTGGGACCCAGTTGATGAAACTGTGTTGGCTAATGAACAAGTTATCGATGGAAAAGGATGGAGGTCAGGAGCAACAGTTGAAAGAAAAAAATTAAACCAGTGGTTTTTTAATATATCAAAATTTTCAAAGGATCTATTAGATGGATTAGATAAATTAGATGCATGGCCAAATAAAGTAAAAACTATGCAAAAAAATTGGATAGGAAAATCGTTTGGCTGCGAAGTTGATTTTGAAATTGAAGGTGAACTGCCAATAAAAAAAATAAAATGTTTTACAACTAGACCTGATACCTTGTTTGGTTTTTCTTTTCTTGCTTTGTCAGTAGATCATGAAGTTTCCAATTTTTACAAAGAAGATAAAGAATTTTTGAAATTTAAGGAAGAATGCACAAAAACTGGTACTACTGAGGAAGCTATAGCGGTTGGAGATAAAATAGGCTTTAAAACAAGTCTCTTTGCTAAAAATCCTTTAAATCCAGATCAAAAGGTTCCAGTTTATTTCGCTAATTTTGTATTAATGGATTATGGTTTTGGAGCAGTTTTTGGCTGCCCTGGACACGATCAAAGAGATTATGACTTTGCAAAAAAATATAACTTGAAGATTAGCACTGTAGTTAAACCTCACAACGAAAAAGATGACTTTGAAGTAACAAAAGAAGCTTATTCTGGACCTGGTACAATTATAAACTCTGATTTCTTAAATGGTTTAAATGCACCTGATAATTCTGTAAATGAAGCAATCAGAATATTAGAAGAAAAAAAATTAGGAAAAAAAAAAATTAATTATAGATTAAAAGATTGGGGTGTGTCACGTCAAAGATATTGGGGTTGCCCAATTCCAATAATTTATGACGAAAAAGGAAATGCATCACCTGTCCCGAAAAAAATGTTACCAGTTAAACTACCTGAAAAAATTGATTTATCAGTTAAGGGTAATCCTTTAGATACTATTAAAGATTGGAAAGAAATAACCATTAATGGAAAAAAATATGTTAGAGAAACCGATACCTTGGACACATTCGTATGTTCTTCATGGTATTACTTAAGATTTTGTTCTCCTAGTGAAAAAAGTTATGGATTTAGCAAAGAAGATATTAGCTATTGGATGCCTGTTGATCAATACATTGGCGGAGTTGAACATGCAATTTTACATTTACTTTATTCAAGATTTTTTATGAGAGCTATAAATTATGAAAATGAAGAGTTTAAAATAACAGAGCCTTTTAAAAGCTTATTCACTCAAGGAATGGTTTGCCACGAGACATACCAAGACGAAAACAATAATTGGCTTAGCCCAGAAGAAATAGAAAAGATTAATAATAAATTAGTTAAAAAGGATGATCATAAAATAACTGTAAAAGTTGGCCCTTCAGAGTCGATGTCAAAATCAAAAAAAAATGTCATTGATCCTGAATATATTATAAATAATTATGGTGCAGACTCCGTAAGGCTATTTATTTTATCTGATAGCCCACCAGAAAAAGACGTACAATGGTCGGATCAAGGAATGATATCTTCTTTTAAGTTTATTCAAAAATTGTGGATTTTAAATCAAAAAATCTTAGATGAAATTCAAAAAAAACATTTAAAAGATATTGATAGTGAATTGGAGAAAGTAACAAATATTTTTATAAAAAATGTTACCGATAATTTATCAAAATTTACCTATAATAAAATTATTGCAAATTTTTATGAGATATACTCAAGTTTATCAAAATTGATTAAAAAGAAATATTCATCAAAAACAATAATTCAAAATTATAAAAAAATATTAATTTGTATGATTCCTGTGATACCACATTTTTCAAATGAGTGTTTAGAATTACTAGAAGATGAACGAGAGATAAAATGGCCTAAAATTGATGAAAAATTTCTAATTGAAGAAAATATCAATTTTGTTGTTCAAATAAATGGAAAGAAAAGAGGGTTGATAAAAGTTAACAGAGATATATCAGAAGATGATATAATAAAACTAGTCAAAGAAAATAATGAAATTAATAAATATATTAAGAATCAAGAACTTAAAAAAAAGATTTTTGTTCCAAATAAATTAATAAACATCATAATATAGATGAAATGAAAAAATATATATACATTATACTGGTCCCATTATTTCTATTAAGCTGTGAATACACACCAATATATTCAAATAAAAATGACTACAACTTTTCAATTGAGAAAATTAATTTTGAAGGAAATAGTGAAATAAACAATTTAGTTGAAAAAAAATTGATAAGATTTCAAAATAGAAATGTTAACAAAAAATTTATTATTACAACTATCTCATCATATAAAAAGATTTCTCAATCTAAAAATTTAACAGGCAAAACAACAGACTATTTAATTACTATTGAAATCATTTTTAAAATTGAAAAGGGAAATGAGCAAAAAACACTAATAAAAAAGGAAGAATTTTTAATTAAAAATTTTTCTGATAAATTTGAAGAAAATAAATTAGAAAAAACCAAAAAAGAAAGTCTAGTCAATTCAATGGTTAATGAGTTCATTATTCAACTTTCGCGTATTTAATGATCTCTAAATACTATGAAATAAATAAATTTAAAAAAAAAATTAATTTTTTTTTATTTTATGGTGAAAATGAAGGTCAAAAGATTGATGTTATTCAATCTAACTTTAATGAATTTACCAAAGAAAATACTTTTAAATATGGCGAGAAAGAAGTTATTGAAAATAATCAACTTTTATTTGAAAATGTTTACTCAAGATCGTTTTTTGAAAATGAAAAATTAATTTTAATATCAGACGTTACAGATAAAATTTTTGATCTTATTGGAAAAGTTATCTCTGATAATGTAAGTGATATTGTAATTATTTTGCTAGCAAAAAGATTAGATAAAAAGTCAAAAATTAGAAATCTTTTTGAAAAAGAAAAGATTACACTAATAGTCCCTTTTTACGAAGATACTTTACAAACATTGATCTCAATTGCTAAGAGAATTTTAAGCGAAAATAAAATTAACTTATCGCAGGAAAATTTAAATTTGATAATTGAAAGGGCTCAAGGTGATAGGATTAATCTTAAAAATGAATTACAAAAAATAGTTCTCTTATCTAAAAATGAAAAAAAGATTGATTTAAATGATGTATTTAAACTAACTAATTTGAGTGAGAATTATAGTGCCAATGAATTAGTTGATAACTGCTTGTGTAAAAATAAAAAAAAAACTTTAAATATTCTAAACGAAAATATCCCATCAAGTGAAGATAATATTTTAATTTTGAGAACTTTTCTAAATAAATTAAAAAGACTAAGAAAATTAAGATTGAGTTTAAGAAAATCCAATAATATAGATCAAACAATTAATGCCTTTAAACCTCCAATATTCTGGAAGGATAAAAATATAATTAAGCAACAAATCAAAATATGGGAATTGAATGATATTGAGAATTTTATTGTAGATCTAAACAATACTGAGAGTTTAATTAAAAAAAATCCTCAGATTTCAAATCAAATCATAAACAATATGATTTTAGATAAAGTTGAAAATGCTAATATCCAGATTTAATTATATCAATTATCTTGTTTAGTTGATCAAGCTCTTTGTAATAAAATGATATTGAGCCTTTATTTTTTTTATTATTTTTAATAGAAACACTAAGACCGATTTTTTCAGATATAGAATTTTCTAAATCTCGGATATTTGAATCCACTTTAGTAGAGGTGTTTCTTTTAGTTTTTCTAAATATTTTAACTAAATTTTCTGCTTGTCTAACAGATAATTTTTTTTCAATAAATCTATTTGCTAGAAATACAGCATTATCTAATCCTACTAATATCTTTGCATGACCAGCGGTAATCTTTTTTTGTTCTACAAAATCTAGAACTTCTTTTGGTAAATTAAGTAATCTTAATGAATTTGAAATGTAGCTTCTGCTTTTACCTATAAATTTTGATACTTTATCTTGATCATATGCAAATTCATCTATCAATCTTTTATAGCCTTGTGCTTCCTCTAGGGGATTTAGGTCATGTCTCTGAACATTTTCAACAATCGCAAATTCCAAAGATTTTAAATCATCAGCATCTGTTACAACTACTGGAATATCGTGTAATCCGGCCTTCTGAGCTGCTAACCACCTTCTTTCTCCAGCTATAATTTCGTATTTAGAGTTATCCGTATTAGATTTTCTAACTATAATTGGCTGAATAACACCCCGTTCTTTTATTGAATTAATTAAATCATTTAAATTTTCCTTATCGAAGTTTTTTCTTGGTTGATATTTGTTTGGAACTATTTCGGCTAAACTAAGATTATTAGTTTTTTTCTCAACTTTGGTTTCGCCGATTAAAGAAGATAAACCTCTGCCCAACCCTTTTTTTATTTTATTCATTATGCGGCACTCCCAACTTTATTTTCTTGTGCCATGAACTCATCTGTGAAACTATAGTATGATTTACTTCCTGGGCAATTCTTGTCATAAATCAATACTGGAATACCATGAGATGGTGCCTCTGATAATCTTACATTTCGAGGTATCACTGTTTGGTAAACTTTATCTTTGAAATAATCTCTCGCTTCTTGTTCAACCTGTGACGAAAGTTTATTTCTTCTATCGTACATAGTTAAAAGTATGCCTTGAATCACCAATTCAGGATTCAAATTAGTTTTAATCCTCTCAATAGTCTTCATAAGCTGTGTAAGTCCTTCTAAAGCAAAAAATTCTGTTTGTAATGGTACAAGAAGTGAGTTAGATGATACCAAAGCCATTACAGTCAGAAGACTCAAAGAAGGAGGGCAATCTATGAGAATATAATCATATAATCCTCTAGAATCATTTAGATATGCAGTTAATTTGGCCTTAAGTATAAAGGCTCTATCACTATCACCAGCGGTCTCAACTTCTAATCCAGAAAGATCCACGTTGGATGATATTAAATCAAGATTTTGAAAGTTTGTTTTTTTGATTACGTTTGAAATCGACATTGTCCCATTAAGAATTCCATAAATTGTTTGATCAGATTGAGAATTATTGGATAATCCCAATCCTGTAGTAGCATTCCCTTGAGGGTCTAGATCAATTACCAAAATTTTTTTACCAAGTTGAGATAACGCCGATGCCAAATTGATAACTGTTGTTGTTTTTCCAACCCCACCCTTTTGATTTATAATCGAAATTATTTTCATGAAATTTTTTTTTTAATTTTTTTGATATTTAGTATAAACGAGTCGTTGTTAGTTAAACTTTTTTTTTCTTCATAATCTAAATCCCACTCTTGAAGTGTTTCATTAAGAATTTTTCTTCCACTACTTCCCATAAAAAAAATAATATTTTTATATTTTTTAAAATTTTCATTAACCAAGTTTAAAATCACTGGCATTGGCTTAAAAGCCCTTGACATTATTGTTCCAGTTTCAATATTTTTAAGAGAAAAAATATCTTCCTGAATTATTTCTGTATTTAAATTTAATTTTTTTGAAACTTCCCTTAAGAAAACACATTTGTGGTAACTTTTTTCATAAAGGTTTACTTTCATGTTATTTTTTATGTTTTTCATCACTATAGCTATAATTAACCCAGGCATACCTCCTCCAGAACCTAAATCTGAGGTTGTATTGCTATTTAAATCAACAAAATCAATAATTTGCGCTGAATCTACTATATGCCGCTCTCTTATTGCCTCTTTTTCATATGTTTTTTTGCTTATAATGTTAATTTCTTGATTTTTCTCCTGTATCATTGAAATTAAGCTCTCGAGCTCATTACAAGTTTCACGTGAAACATTCAAATTGGAGATTTTGGAATAAGAATTTAAAATCAAGTTATCCATTAAGCTATATGCTTAATAGACTTTCTTTTGACGTGTGACAACAAAATATATACGGCTGCAGGAGTTATTCCATCAATTCTTAAGGCCTGGCCCATAGTTTTGGGCCTTACTTCCTTAAATTTAGCTTTTACCTCATTAGAAAGGCCTGAAAATTGATCATAATCTATATTCTCTGGTATTAATAAATTCTCATCTCGCTTAAAAGCTAAAATATCAGCCTTTTGTTTCATCAAATATCCTCTGTAATGAGAGTTGATCTCAATCTGCTCATCAATTTCTTTCCCATAATCTAAGATTTCAGGCCAAATATTCCTTACTTTTTTCATATCAACACTTTTTTGGGTAAGAATTTCCTCTGCTGATCTAAAAACACCGTCTTTAGCTATTTTTATACCAAATTTATCTGCCTTTGAAGGTGAAATATTTAAATTAGACATTTGTAATGATATTTTGCTTAATTTATTAAATTTGTCCTCAAAAAGTTCTTTTCTATTATCTGTAATTAAACCAATTTTAATCCCTTTATTAGTTAGCCTTAGATCCGCATTATCTGACCTAAGACTTAATCTATATTCTGCTCGAGATGTAAACATTCTATAAGGCTCAGCAACACCTTTTGTAACTAAATCATCTATCATAACACCAATATAAGCATCTGATCTATCTAATATAAAAGGTTCCATATTCTTTTGAGATAGAGCAGCATTTATCCCCGCTATAAGACCCTGAGCAGCTGCTTCCTCATAACCTGTAGTTCCATTGATTTGACCAGCAAGATAAAGATTTCTTATTTTTTTTGTCTCCAGTGTTAGAAAGAGCTCTCTTGGGTCAATATAGTCGTATTCTATAGCGTATCCAGGTCTTATTACTTTTACATTCTCTAAACCATTGATATTGTTTAGTATTTCACATTGAACAACTTCAGGTAGAGATGTAGATATACCATTGGGGTAAATAGTATGATCATTTAAACCCTCAGGCTCTAAAAATATTTGATGTCTTGTTTTATCAGCGAATTTTACTATTTTATCCTCAATAGAGGGACAATATCTCGGACCCACGCCTTGTATACTTCCAGAATACATTGCACTTTTAGATAAATTTTTTTCGATTATTTTATGAACTCTCTCATTAGTATAAGTCATGGAACAAGACACTTGTTTGTTAAGATTTTTTTTGGTCAGAAAAGAAAAAAAATATGGGTCTTCATCGGCAAACTGTTTTTCCAAATTTTCAAAATTAATTGTTCTAGAATCTAACCTAGGGGGTGTTCCTGTTTTTAATCTTCCGATTTTGAAATTATACTTTTCTAACTGTTCGCTTAAGCCGGTACTCGGTTTTTCATTATATCGTCCAGCAGGAGTTCTTTCATCCCCTATATGTATCAAACCATTCAAAAAAGTGCCTGTTGTTAAGATTAACTTGTTACAACTCACTTTGTTACCATTTAACGTTATAAATCCACTTATTAGATTATTCTCAAAAATAAATTCTATTACTGGGTCAGAAAAAATGCTTAAATTACAATAGTTTACAAGTTTTTCTTGCATATATTTGCGATATAATGATCTATCAGATTGAGTTCGGGGTCCTCTAACTGCAGGTCCTCTGCTTCTATTCAATAATCTAAATTGTATTCCAGATTTGTCAGCTACTTCACCCATGACACCATCTAAAGCGTCAATTTCTCTGACTAAGTGACCTTTACCTAAACCACCTATAGCCGGATTGCAGGACATTTCTCCAATTGTATTTTTGTTATGTGTAAATAAAGCAGTATCTACACCAAGCCTTGCTGAAGCCGCTGCAGCTTCACACCCTGCGTGACCACCACCAATAACAATTACTTCAAACTTTAAATTTTTTTTCATGGATTAAATTTATATGCGATTATTATATTTACAAGATTTCTATTTTTTTCTTAAGAAAGAATTATTTATCAACGAAAAATAAATAAAAACTAGCTAAAAGTCACATAAAACAAGTATTATTTTCCAATACAAAAATCGTTGAAAATACTGCCTAATATCTCTTCTGTATCAACTTTACCAACAATCATACCTAATTCTCTAGTAGCTAACCTCAAGTCCTCAGCTCCTTTATCAAAATCTTTTTTATCATTTTTATCTAAAAAATTTTTTAAATGCTCAACACAGTGTAACAAATGTTGTCTATGCCTCTCTCTTGTAATTAAAATATCTTCCTCTGATATAAATTTTTTTTCTAAGTTATTTTTTATTTTAGAAATTAATTTATCTATATTTAAATTATTTTTAAGTGAAATCAAAACATGATTAAACTTAGAAACTTCAGGATCTAATTTATCCTTCAACAAATCTGATTTGTTAATAACTAGAATTGCATCTTTTTTTAATAAATCATTCAAAAAACCACTAAAATCAGCACTTTTAGCATCAACCACGACCAATTTTAAATCGGCATTTTCTGCTTTTTTAAGTGATAACTTAATTCCTTTTTTTTCAATTTCATCTTTTGAATCTCTAATGCCCGCAGTATCTGAAATAATAACTGGATATCCATCTAAATTTAGATGAACTTCTATAACATCTCGTGTTGTGCCAGCGGTCTCAGATACTATAGCCACTTCTCTATTAGATAAATTATTTAATAAACTTGATTTGCCTGCATTGGTTGGCCCAACGATCGCAATTTTAAACCCTTCACGTATTATTTCACCAACTTTTTGGTCATTTAAAATTTTATTTATCTTCTCTAAAACATCGGAAGAATCTCGTTTAATTTTATTCAAATTATTTTCAGGTAAGTCTTCCTCAGGGAAATCTATTTTTGCCTCAATAAATGATAAGATTTTTAAAAGTTTTTCTCTCAACTTATTAAATTTTTCAGAAGATTTTCCTTTCATTATTTTTACTGCTTGTAATCTCTGTATTTCTGTCTCTGCGGAGATCAAATCTGCAATACTTTCAGCTTTAAGCAAATTTATTTTTCCATTTTGAAAAGCAAGTTTTGTAAATTCCCCCGGCTCAGCTAATCTACAATTTTCTACTTTCGAAATCTCATCTTGAACAGCCCTGATTACAGCCTTTCCACCGTGAACATGGATTTCGGCCATATCCTCTCCTGTGTAGCTCTCAGGCCCAGGAAACCATAAAATTATTGCTTCATCAATAAGCTCAGAAGTATTGACATTATTTATTTTCCTTAAAGTTGCCACTCTAGGCAGCGGTAATTCATTATCAGTAAGTTTTTTAATAACTTTGGAAGACTGCGGTCCTGAAATCCTTATTATAGCAACCCCAGAGATACCCGGTCCTGTCGATAATGCATAAATTGTCATAATGGTGGCTAACTAATTATATATTTTCTCTAACGAAGAAAAGAAGTCTTTAGAAAATTTTGACTGGTCAAAAAGAGGTGATTTCATAGCATTTTTAAAAAGATCTTTTCTTATATTTAAGAGCATCTGTCGATTTTGTGCTAAACTCACAGCTTTATTTACATAATCCTCTTTATTTTTTCCAATCAAACTTGTTAGATTTAAATTTTTATTTATAGAAGAGCCACATCTTGAATTAAAGTTATATCCATCCATAACAATTACTGGAACATTCATCCAAATCGCTTCAAATGAAGTTGTAACTCCATTCCAAGGAAAAGTATCTAAAGCAATATCAATTTTTTTATATTCATTAAGATGATCATCAAAATTTTTGTTATATTTTAAAAAAGTAATTGAACTCAATACACCCAGTTTCTTAAATTTTTCCTCATAAAGTTCCTGGGATGTGGCTACAGAAGTTTTTAACATTAATCTTGAGTTTTTAACTTTTTTTAATATTTGAGACCAAACCTCAATAACTTCATCATTAATCTTTTTAAAATTATTGAATGACCCAAATGTAATAAATTTATTTTTTTTTGAGGGAGTGTCATTTTCCTTTCTGTCATGTTTATAACCAGAGTGACAATTCCAAATACTTGGTAAATAAATTACTTTCTCATTATATAAATTTTCTTCTGTAGGTTTGATCAAATTTTTATCCACTATTAAATAATCCATTTCTTTCAATCCAATTGTATTCGTATATCCACACCATAAAATTTGTATTGGTGCTAATCGGTTTTTAAATAAAGCAAGTCGGTGGTTTGAAGAAAAACCATTTAAATCTACAATTATATCAATCCCATCTTTTCTAACCATATTAATAACCTCTTGATCTTTTAACTTAGAAATTCGTTGCGTTTTTGAAGCATAATTTTCAAATTCTTTTGTAGTATCGTCCTCTACGTTATGATTGTGATATAAAAAAATTTTAAACGAATTATTATTATATTTAGACATGACTGATCTCAAAAAGTATGTCACCGAGTGTTTAGATCTAATATCTGATGAGACAAAACCTAGATTTATTTTATTATCTTTTTTTGTTTTTAAATTAATTAACTCATTGGAATTATATAAAGATAACTTGCCATTAAGTTTTTTTGCATTATCTAAAAAATCAGATTGTGACCAATCATACAAATAATTGTTAAAGTAGTTATAAGATGCAATTGCATCTGGGTCTGGGTCTAATTGAATAATTTTTTCAAGATATTTTACAATATTTTTGACATTAGATGTTCGTTTAAACACTTTTAGAATTGTTTTCATAAGATCTAAGTTATTTTCAAATAATGCTTTATTTTCATCATAAATAGAATTTATTTCCTGAAAGAAATTACCATTTAGTGCATTTTCATTTTTTGTAAATTCGTTATCAAAAAAAATCACTGAGGCATTAATTAAATTTTTAATCTGTTCTATCGACTTTTTCTTATTGGTTTCTTTGTGGTAAGAATTTCTAAAATCATCAATGGCAAGTTTTATCGTGTCATTTGATTTACTTAACATCATTCTACAAACACCCTTTAAATTTAACATTCCAGGTGTTCTTTGATTTTCATTAAGTTTGTCTTCGATAATAGAAATTATTGTAGAATACTTTTTCTTTTTAAATAATTCTAAGAAGTTCACTGTTTGCTTACTCATAGTGTGAAAATATATTACAAGTTAGTACAAAGTAAACTTTTAATAATGTAAACTTTAAATTAAAGGTAAAGATGATCCTTCAAATAGATTAATTTAAGAGGGTTTGTTCATAGAATTAAAGAACTCAGAATTATTTTTTGTATCTTTTAATTTTGAACTAATGAATTCAATTGCATCCATTGTTCCCATTGGAGCAATTATTCTTCTTAAAACATTCATTTTTTGAAGATCATTTTTATCAAAAAGCAATTCTTCTCGTCTTGTTCCTGACTTAGTTATATCAATTGCTGGGTAAATTCTTTTATCAGCGATTTTTCGATCTAGAACTGTTTCACTGTTACCTGTACCTTTAAACTCCTCAAAAATAACCTCATCCATTCTGCTTCCAGTATCTATTAAAGCTGTGGATATTATCGTTAATGATCCGCCTTCTTCAATATTTCTAGCAGCACCAAAAAATCTTTTTGGTCTTTGAAGAGCATTAGCATCAACACCTCCGGTTAAAACTTTTCCTGAACTTGGTATTACTGCGTTATAAGCCCTTCCTAATCTAGTAATTGAGTCCAATAATATTACAACATCTTTTTTATGTTCTGTTAGTCTTTTTGCTTTTTCGATGACCATTTCTGCGACAGCAACATGACGCTGTGCAGGTTCGTCAAAAGTTGAGCTTATCACTTCTCCCTTCACAGTTCTTTGCATATCAGTCACTTCTTCTGGTCTTTCATCAATAAGCAAAACAATTAAATAACACTCAGGATAATTCTTTGCGATTGAATTCGCTATGCTTTGTAAGATCATTGTTTTACCAGCTTTTGGTGGAGAAATAATTATTGATCTTTGACCTTTCCCAATAGGACTAACCAAATCAATCAATCTTGGGGTTAAATCTTGTTTCTTATCTGGCTTTGTAATCTCTACTTCCATAATCAATTGTTTGTCTGGGTAAAGTGGGGTTAAGTTATCAAATGCTATTTTATGCCGAGATTTTTCCGGTTCCTCAAAATTAATTTTACTAACTTGGAGTAAAGCAAAATATCTTTCACCTTCTTTTGGCGCTCTGACTGGTCCTTCCACGGTATCACCTGTTCTCAATCCAAATTTTCTAATCTGGCTTGGACTTACATAAATATCATCGGGTCCTGGTAGATAGTTTGACTCCATCGCTCTCAAAAAACCAAAACCATCTTGCAGTAACTGCAATACTCCTGCTCCTGTAATCTCCTCTTTTTCTGCAACTTTTTTTAAAATAGCAAATAATATTTCTTGCTTTCTCAGAGTACTGGCATTTTCTATGCCAAGTTCCTCAGCTTGAGTTATTAACTGTTCAGACGATTTAAGTTTGAGTTCTTGTATGTTCATGAGTTAAATTATTAAGGACTTAATAATATTTCGAATATATATACTAATTTAAATTATTCAACCCTAGATAGGTTTAAAAATAACGATAAAAATGATTAAAATAAGCAATAATGTAGGGATTTCGTTAATGTATCGATAATATTTGGAAGAATGTTTGTTAATATCTAATTTAAATTGACCCAAGACGCTCCCTAGATAAAAATGATACAGAGTTAAAGCAATCACAAAAATAAGCTTTAAAATCATCCACCTTTGAGCTAGCTGCTGAAAACCTATTTCATGTATCAATATTAATCCAAATATCCAGGAAAGTGTCATTGCTGGGGTCATTATGTAAAAAAAAAGTTTCTTTTCCATGACTTTAAACACTTCTGTGACTGCTGGCTTATCATTATTTTCAGAATGATAAACAAAAATTCTTGGAAGATATAAAAGTCCTGCCATCCAAGAAATAACCGCTATTAAATGCAAAGATTTGAAGAGTAAATAAGTATTCATATATTATAGGCTTTTTTGAACCAAAGATTTTATTAAGGCTATATGATCATCACTATCATTTAAACATGGAACCATGTCAAAATTTTCACCACCTGACTCTAAAAAGGTTTCTTTGCCTTGAATCAGAATTTCCTCTAAAGTTTCGACACAATCAGATGAGAAACCGGGGCATATTGCAAGAACATTCTTTTTACCCTCGCTAGGTAATTTTTCTAATGTTTTGTCTGTGTATGGTTCAAGCCATTTTTGAGGACCAAATCTTGATTGAAACGTTGTTTTAAACTCTATGGAATTAAACTTTTCCGAGATCAATCTAGTAGTTTTTTGACAATAACAGTGATACGGATCTCCTTTATCGAAATATTTTTGTGGTATGCCATGGTAAGACGTCAAAATTAAATCTGGTTTCCAATTTATTTCTTTTATCTTGTTATTCAGTGAATTTACTAAAGCATCTATATATTGAGGGTGAGATTCGTAATGAGGTATAATCTTAATAGACGGTTGCCACCTCATTTTCATAAGTGTTCTATAAACTTCATCACAAACTGTGGCTGTAGTTGCTGCAGCATATTGAGGATATAATGGAAGTACTACCAAATTTTCACAACCCATAGAATGTAAAGCTTTTATTTTACTTCTAATACTCGGATTTCCATATCTCATGGCAAAATCCACAACAACATTCTTATCAGATATCAAGTTTGATAATTTATTTGCCTGTTGTCGAGTATAGTAAAGTAATGGAGATATATTTTCTTTTTTCATCCAAATTTCCTTGTAAGCTTTAGCAGTTTTTGAAGGCCTCAAGTTTAATATAAAAACATTTAATATGATTTGCCAAATTATAGGATTAACTTCTATTACTCTTCTATCAGATAAAAATTCCCTCAAATATTTTCTTATATCTAGCCAGCCTGTTGAGTCAGGTGTTCCTAGGTTAATTATTAAAACTCCAGTTTTGCCAAAATTAACCTGTGGATGATTTTTGTTATTTTCCATTTAATGATCTTTCACCATTTTTACAAGATAATCCATCATTTTTGGATTAGTTTCAGGCAAAATTCCGTGCCCTAAATTAAATATATAAGGATGATCTTTAAAAATATTCAAATATTTTTTTACCTCTTTTTTCAAGTTTTCTTGATCAGTTAATAAAACCTTTGGATCCATACCACCTTGAACAGGAATTTGAATATCTTTTAAAATTTCTTTTGGATCAACTTCGTAATCAATACAGATAGCACTAGGCTTAACAATTTCACAAAAGTCTTTAAATTTCTTTATACCTTTAGGAAAACATATTACTGGTACATTTAAAGATTTAGTATACTCCACTATATTAATTGTGGGTTCATAAATATAGTTTGTAAAGTCTTTTTCGCTTAATAGTCCAGCCCAACTATCAAAAATTTGAATGATTTGCGCACCACTATCAACTTGATTTTTAATATGAACTTTTAAAAATTTTTCGATAATCTTTAAAGTTTTGTTTATAAGTTTTTCATCTTTAAAAAAATCACTCTTTAAACCTAATTTTGGAGATTTCTTGTTAATCATATAAACTAGTAAGGTCCACGGAGCACCAACAAAACCGATTGTATTTTTATTTTTTGTAAGATTGTTATCTTTAATTAAATTAACCAACTTATAAACTGGTGTAAGCTTTTTAACAAAATCGATTTCATCTAATTTAAGAATATTATCTAAATTTAAATCTCCTAAAATAGGTCCAATTCCTTTTTTAAATTCAACTTTCTGATTTAGTCCATATGGTAGCATTAAAATATCTGAAAAAATTATTGCAGCATCTAAATCAAATCTTTTCAATGGCTGTAAAGTTATTTCTGCAGATAAATTTTCATTTAAGCAAAGTTTTATAAAATCAGGATTTTTAGCTCTAATTTCTCTAAATTCAGGCAAATATCTTCCAGCTTGCCTCATAATCCATATAGGCTTTATAGTTGTATTATTATTTTTTAAAACTTCATAAATTGGAGTCATAAATAAAATATATATTATAAGATTGTAGTATTATTAGGGAATGTGAATAATGGTAACTATTTTTTATGAACATTTTATTAACCGTTTATTCTTTAATTTTTACAATTTTACATGCAATTTATGAATTACTTAATCATTTGTATAATTGTTTTCCACTTAATAAAAAATGTTAATAAAACAAGCATTTTACATGCTATTTTAAGGAAAAAATAAATTTATTTAAATCTATTAAAATATTACAAAGATATTAACAAAATATACATGGCTAATACTTATCAAATATTCTTGATTTCGGACTCTACTGGAGAAACTTTAGACAGAATTTTTTTGTCACTAAAAGCTCAATTCAAAAATATTGATTATAAGGTAAATTCATATTCGTTTACTAGAACAGAAAATCAAATACATAAAATCTTGGATTTAGCGACTAAGGAAAAAAATTCAATAATTCTCTACACAATTGTTGATAATAATTTAGCTAAATTTTTAGCTAACACGTGTGATAAAAAAAAAATACCATGCTTCGGAGTACTGGGTAGTTTAATTTTAAATTTTTCAAAATTATTTAATCAAAAGGCCTCTCATGAACCTAGCGGACAACATGCCTTAAATGATGAATATTACGACAGGATCGAGGCAATACAATTTACCATGAATCATGATGATGGAAACTTGCTTAATGATGTCGAAAAATCAGATATTATTTTACTAGGTGTAAGTAGAACAAGTAAAACACCAACCTCTATTTATCTAGCCAACAAGGGTTTTAAAACTGCAAATATTCCTTTAGTGAATAAAAATTCTATACCAAAAAATTTAAAAGAAAATCCTCAAAATTTTTGCATAATAGGTTTGACCACTGAAGCAGAAAGGTTAGCCGATGTAAGAAAGAATCGAATAAATTCATTAAAAGATAAAAAGAATCAAGATTATACAAATTTAAACAAAATAAAAAAAGAAGTTGAAGAAGCAAAAAATACTTTTAAAAAGTACAAATGGCCAACAATTGATGTTACAAGAAAGTCAGTCGAGGAAACTGCTGCATCGATAATAAAAATCTACGAAATTTTCTCTAATAAAAAAAATGGATAAAAAAATTATTTTAGCTTCCAAAAGTAAAGTGAGAAAAAATATTTTAGATAAAAATAATATTGAGAATTTTGTAGAGCCGTCAAATGTTGATGAAGATCTTGTTAAAATGAGCCTTTTAAATGAAAATGCAAGTCCAGAAACAATCTCAAAAAATTTAGCAGAATTAAAAGCAAATAAAGTTAGTATGAAAAAACCTAATAAATTAGTATTGGGTGCGGATAGTGTAATAGATTTAGAGGGGGAATTAATTTCAAAGCCTGGTAGCAGAGATGAAGCCATAAAGATATTAAAAAAACTTAACGGAAAAGTTCATTATTTAATAAGTTCGGTTTGCATATCAAAAGATGGGTTTATGGTCTGGAATTATACCGATAGAGCCAAACTTACTATGAAAGTTTTTACTGAAAATGAATTAGAACGTTATTTGTCAAAGATAAGTGATGAAGCTCTTTATTCGTATAATGTTTATCAAATTGAGGGTGAGGGCAGAGCTTTATTTTCTAAAATTGAAGGGAATGAAAATACCATTATGGGCCTTCCTATTGACAAAATTAAAGATTATCTAAAAAATTATGAATAAATTTTTAGTCATTGGAAATCCTATTGATCATTCGTTATCACCAAAATTACACAATTATTGGATGGAGAAAAATAATATCAATGCAATATATGAAAAAGAAAAGCTAGATAGTAAAAATTTACAAAATTTTATTTCGAACATCAGAAATAAAAATATACGTGGAGCAAATGTCACTGTACCATTTAAAAAAGAGGTAATTCCTTATCTAGACAAATTAACCCCAGATGCTGAAGCCACACAATCAGTTAATACAATTTTATTAGATAATGAAGATAAAATTATAGGTCATAATACAGATATAGGGGGATTTGAAAATGCAATAAGGTTTACAAAATACGATTTTAAAAAAAAAAAAGTTTTCCTTTTAGGTGCTGGGGGAGTTGTTCCATCTATAATTTTTGCATTAAATAAAATGAGAGCATTTAGTATTACTCTATCCAATAGAACAAAAAAAAAAGCTGAGGACTTACAAAAGTTTTCAAATGAGAAAATGCTTAAGAAAAATAAACAAAGTGAGATTGGAGTTGTAAATTGGGGAGTAATACCTGAATTTGATATAGTTATTAATGCTACAAGTGTAGAGTTAAATAATAATCAAAAATTGGATTTAGACTTTTCAAACATTGGCAAAAATAAGTTTTTTTATGATGTAATTTACAATCCCAAGGAGACGAAATTTTTAAAAACTGGTAAAGACCTGGGTAATCAAACTGAAAATGGAAAAAAAATGTTCATTTATCAAGCGGCAGAAGCCTTTAAACTTTGGCACAACATACAACCAGAAATTAATGAAGAAGTGATAGAGCTTTTAGACTAATGAAGAGAATAGGAATATTAGGAGATATTGGATCAGGTAAAAGTTATATTGCTAAATGTTTTGGCTACCCAGTATTTAATGCAGATAAAGAAGTTGCAAAAATTTATGACAAAGAAAAAAAAATTTTTTTTAAACTAAAAAAAATTTTACCCAAGTATATTAATTCTTTTCCAATTAAAAAAAGAGAAATTATAAATGCAATTTTGGGTAATAGAAATAATTTAAAAAAAATTATAGAAATAATTCACATCGAAGTAAGAAAAAAAATGTATCTTTTTTTAAAAAAAAATAAAAATAAAAAAATTGTAATATTGGATATACCACTTTTGTTAGAAAATAAAATTAATAACAAAAATGATATTTTAATTTTTGTTGATGCTAAAAAAAAAAATATAATGAAAAGATTAAAAAAAAGAAAAAATTTCGACTTAAAACTATTTAATAAATTTAAACAGGCTCAACTTTCACTCAATTATAAAAAACGTTTGTCTCAATTTGTTATTAAAAATAATTTTACTAACAATCCAGTAAAAAAAGATATAAACTATATTTTAAATAAGATTTTATAATGAAAGAAATTGTATTAGATACCGAAACCACGGGTATTTCAGTAAAAGATGGTCACAGAATTGTTGAAATTGGGTGTATTGAGCTTGATAATCTTATACCTACAAACAACAAATTTCATTGTTATCTTAATCCTGAGAGAAAAGTTTCAGAGAAAGCATTCGAAGTTCATGGTTACTCAGATGAATTTCTTGCAAAACAAAAAAAATTTTCTGAGGTCGCAGATAAGTTTTTAGAGTTTATTGATGGGAAAAAAATTATAATTCACAATGCTGATTTTGATTTGTCTCATTTAAATAACGAGTTGAAGATTCTAGGTAAAAAAAAAATTAACAACGAAATAGTAGATACGCTAACTTTAGCAAGAGATAAATTCCCCGGTTCTCCTTCAAACTTAGATGCTCTTTGTAAAAGGTATAGAATTGATAATTCAAGAAGAACAAAACATACAGCTTTAATAGACTGTGAATTATTAGCGAAGGTTTATATTAATTTAATTGATCAAAAAGAACCAACTTTAGATTTTAGTAAAAAAGAAATATCAAGGGAGACAATTTTTCAGGAGAAGATTAATTATTTTAAAAAGATTATTAAACCATCTAATGTTGAATTAAAAAAACATAAAGAATTTATAAAATCACAGATAAAAAAAAATTTTTTTACTTAATATTTTTTTTATATAGACTTTCAAAATCTATTTTTTTTTCGATTTTTATCGCAGGATAACCTGAATTATGCAGTAAATTTATTAGTGTTTTTTCAATATTTTCATAAATATCTTTTTGAACATCAACAAGAACGATTTTTTCTAAAATTTTTTTATCTTTTAGATTTTCATCAATTTGTACTATTGATGTATAAACGAATTCAAAGATCGATTTTTTGACGTTTTGTTCTTTATCGTGAAACTTTATAGAAGTATTAATTTCTATTAACCTACTTTTTATTGCTTTTGAGTTTATATCAATTCCTAATTGATAACGACCAATGTTATCTTTAACATACATATATGTTTCAGCATCAGGTGTTTCACTTGACATGTCTTTGATGAATTTTGCTAAAATCTTATAATTTTTTGTCATCTTCGCTTTCTATATCTTCATATTCACCATCAATAAAGTTTCTATTGGTCTTTTCCTTAACTTTGAATTTTGATGAAAAACTTTTAAAAATTAGTTTTCTTGTGAAGGGTATTATTAAAGTAAATCCAATTATATCTGTCGCAAAACCTGGTATAATTAATAATAAAGCAGCAAATGCTATAGCAGCCCCAGATATTATTTCATATGCAGGCAACTCGTTTTTGACTAATTGGGTAAATCCAGATTTCAAGGTATTTAAACCTTCATATCTTGCATAAATAATACCCAGAATTGCTGTGATAAATATTAAAGAAATTGTATTAAATGCTCCAATATGGGCACCAATTTTTATAAATAAGAAAATTTCAATAACAGGTATTAAAATTATAGCTACTAAAACTGTGTTCATTTGTCTTTAATTTAATTGTTAGTTGAAATTATTCAACATAGTAATTACTATTAGCTAATGAATTATAGTTTTGAATATATAGATATTATTCTCTTAGCCATGATAGCTGGTTTTATATTTCTTAGGTTGAGAGGAATACTGGGAAAGAGAACTGGTTTTGAAGGAAAAATAAACCCTCAATTTGAGAATATTTTAAAAAAAACTCAAGCAGATAATAACATCAAAAAAAATGAAAATTTTGATGAAAGTGCTCAAAAGGAATTTTTAAAAGGTGCAAAAATTGCTTATGAAACTATAATTACTGATTTTAGTGATCAAGATAATAAAATTACTAACAGCAAACCTTTGCTTAGTGAAAAAATATATTCTCAATTTAAATCTGCTTTAAATGAAAGAAATAAAAGAGGACACTTCGCTGAAATAACATTTATTGGAATTAATTCTGCAAGTATAAAGGAGCATATAAGAATGGGCACTATCCTGAAGGTAACTGTAGACTTTGTAGGAGAAGTTATAACGTGTATTAGAGATAAAGAAAAAAAAATAGTATCAGGTCATCCTGAAAAAATTAAAAAGATCTATGACACCTGGGTTTTCTCCAGAGACACAAAGTCGAACAATCCAAATTGGCAATTGGTCGATACTCTTACTTAATTGACTGAAAAGATTTCAAATAAAGACAAAAAAGATTGGGAAAATTTTTTGTCTGAGAATAATCCTTTGCCAAATAAGGATTTAGACAAGGCAGAAAAAAAAAGAATTAAATCAAAGCATTATGATTTTCACGGTTTTTCTTTATCAGAGGCAAATGAAACAATAAATAAGTGTATTAGAGATGCTTATGAAAGTGGTATAAAAAAATTAGTTATTGTTACAGGTAAAGGAATTCATTCAGATAATGAAAAAAATCCATATTCATCAAAAGATCTTGGTATTCTGAAATACTCTATGCCAGAGTATATAAAAAGTAATTTAGATTTAATGAAGTTTATAAATGAAATAAAAGACGCTGATATTGAAGATGGAGGAAGTGGCGCATTCTATATTTTTTTAAAAAAAAAAAAATAATTTATAACAATGATAATTTGGTTGGCCTCATATCCCAAAAGTGGAAATACCTGGGTAAGACTCTTTTTGAACTCATTAATTTTTACTTCAGATTCAAACGTAAATATTAACGATATCAAAATAGAGCAATTTCCAAGCAGAAAATATTTTAAGGGTATCGCTAATGATATTGATGATATGAGAGAATTTATGCAGTATTGTAATATTGCTCAATCAAAACTGAATTTAGATAACAAAATTAAATTCTTTAAGACTCACAATGCTTTTTGGAGAACAGGAATATATTCATTCACTGATGATAAAAATACTATGGGTATCATACATATTGTAAGAGATCCCAGAAATGTGATTACTTCAATTAAAAACCACTATAATTATGAAAATTATGAAAAGGCCTTTGAGTTTATGGAAGATGAAAAAAATATTATTGGCATAAAAGGATCCACAAAAGAAATGGACCTCCCAACATTAATATCATCTTGGAAGACTCATTACAATTCCTGGAAAAATCTTACCACTCTAAAAAGTAGGTATATTTTGATCAAATATGAAGATTTATTAAAAGATCCTGTAAATGAATTTAACAAAATTTGTTTTTTTATAAATAAAATTTCAAAACTTAAATTTAGTGAAAAAAATATATTAAAGGCAGTTGAAAATACAAACTTTGAAAACTTGAAGAAACAAGAGCAATCAAAGGGTTTTAAAGAAGCTCCCAAAAATAATAACAAATTTTTTTATTTAGGACCAAGTAATGTTTGGCAAAATTTACTAGATAAAAATATAAAAGATAGACTAGAAAGTAATTTTAAACAAGAGATGCAAGATTTAAGTTATTTATAAATTTTATAAAATAAATTTAGATAGATCTGTATCTTTGATAAGATTGTCGAGATTTTTGTTAATATAATCTTTATCTATTATAATCTTTTCACCAGAACGGTCAGTGGCTGTAAAGCTAATTTCATCTAAAATTTTTTCAATAATTGTATGCAGTCTTCTTGCTCCAATATTTTCAACAGTTGAGTTAACTTCCGAAGCAATATTTGCAATTGCATCTATTCCATCCTCAGAGAATTCGAGATCAACATTCTCAGTTTTTAAAAGTGCAATATATTGTTTAATAAGACTATAATCCGGCTCTTTTAATATTCTTTTAAAATCCTCACTTGTTAATGCCTCTAATTCAACTCTTATAGGTAACCGGCCTTGTAACTCTGGTAATAAATCTGATGGTTTGGCAAGTTGGAATGCACCAGAGGCTATAAATAAAATATGATCTGTTTTGATTGGACCATATTTTGTATTTACAGTGGTTCCTTCTATTAAAGGTAATAAGTCTCGCTGCACACCTTCTCTTGAAACATCACCACCAACTCTGTCCGTTCTACCAGAAATTTTATCTATCTCGTCTAAAAAAACTATACCATTATTTTCTGTAGAAATTTTTGCAGCTTTTATAATCTTATCTTGTTCAATTAATTTATCAGACTCATCATTTATTAAAATTTCATGAGACTCTTTAACAGTCATTTTTTTCTTTTTTTCTTTAGTACCGATAGACTTTCCAAGCATCTCACCGATATTAATCATCCCTACATTAGCACCTGGCATTCCTGGAATTTCAAAAGAAGTAGAGTTGGTTCCTGTATCGCTAACCGCAATTTCAATTTCGTTATCATCTAAATCCCCATTTCTAAGTCTTTGTCTGAAACTTTCTCTTGTTGCAGCGCTGGCTTTTTTTCCAACCAGTGCGTCTAATACCTTCTCCTCAGCAAGCTTTTGTGCTTTGGCTTTGACTTCCTGTCTTTTTTTTATTTTTTCCATGGAAATAGCTATTTCCACTAAATCTCTTACAATCTGTTCAACATCTCTTCCAACATAACCAACTTCTGTAAACCTTGTTGCTTCAACTTTAACAAAGGGTGCTTCTGCTAATTTTGATAATCTTCTTGATATCTCTGTTTTACCAACTCCAGTTGGGCCAATCATTAAAATATTTTTTGGTAGCACCTCATTTTTCATTTCACCCTTAAGCGCTTGTCTTCTCCATCTATTTCTTAATGCAACTGCAACCGCTTTTTTTGCTTTATTCTGTCCAACAACAAATCTATCCAACTCGGATACTATTTCTCTTGGTGAAAGAGAGCTGGCTAAAAACTCTTCGTTTGAGTCTTTTTTATCTTTTGGATGTAGCTGTGTGACGTTTGATTTATCCATTATATTTTTTCAATTTTAACATTATTGTTAGTGAAAACACAAATTTCTGCTGCAACCTCAATTGCTTTTTTTGCAACCTGTTCAGCATTCATTTCAGTTCCAATTAAAACTTTTCCTGCTGCTAATGCATAATTTCCACCAGAGCCAATTCCAATAACATCTCCTTCAGGTTCTAAAACATCTCCTGTGCCAGAAATTATATAACTGTTTTCTTTATCACCAATTGCCATCAGTGCCTCAAGTCTTCTCAAATATTTGTCTGTTCGCCAATCTTTTGCTAACTCTACTGCTGCTCTTGATAAATTTCCCGCGTGTTTTTCTAATTTTGCTTCAAGTCTTTCAAATAAAGTTAAAGCATCTGCTGTAGATCCAGCAAATCCTGCTACGACACCTCTTTTATCAATTTTTCTTACTTTTGAGGCAGTACTTTTTACGACTGTATTTCCCATACTTACCTGTCCATCACCCGCAACTACGACTTCTTTGTTTTTTCTTACTAATACAATTGTTGTCATAGCTTATAAATGGATACTAATTTTGATACTTCAAGTCCACGGTTAGTATTATTGCCATAATTGAATAATATATGTATACCTCTTTTTAATTATGAAGCGTAAAGGCAAAATTAGTCGAAAAACTAAAGAGACCAGCATTAGTGTTGATTTGAATATTGATGGAAAAGGTAAATATAAAATTGATACGGGCATAGGTTTTTTAAATCACATGCTAGAACAGTTATCTAAACATTCTTCTATTGACATGACTATTAAAGCCAAAGGCGATACTCATATAGATCTTCACCACACTACTGAAGATACTGGTATTGCGGTAGGTGAGGCTCTAAAGAAAGCTTTGAAAAAATCTGTTGGTATCAGAAGATATGCTCATGCAATGATACCTATGGATGAAACTTTATCGCGTGTAGCTCTTGATATTTCTAATAGACCCTATTTAATTTGGAATGTTAATCTTAAAGTAGAGAAACTTGGTGAAATGGATACTGAACTTTTTAAAGAATGGTTTCAGGCATTTTCACAAGCTGCTGGAATTACCTTGCACGTTGAGAATATTTATGGTGATAACAGTCACCACATAATAGAGTCTTGCTTCAAAGGTTTAGCAAGATCATTACGAGCTGCATTAGAGATAGATCCAAGGAATAAAAAAACAATTCCTTCTACAAAAGGTTCTTTATAAGTTTAATGAAAGTGACAATTGTTGATTATAATTCGGGCAATATTAGCTCGGTGATAAACTCTTTTAAAGAAGTTGCTAAAAATAAAGTAAATATCGAGGTAACTTCAGATTTAGGTAAGATTAAATCAAGTGATAAATTAGTTTTACCAGGCCAAGGCTCATTTAAAAGTTGTGTAGATGCTCTAAATAAAATTGATGGTTTAACGGAAACTCTAAACGAATTTGCAATAAACAATAAAAAACCTCTTCTTGGAATTTGTGTTGGCTTACAAATGTTTGCTGATGTTGGGTATGAAGAAACCGAAACTAACGGATTAGGATGGATTTCGGGTAAAGTTTCTAAAATAGATAACCAAAATGGTAAATTTAAACTTCCTCACATTGGTTGGAACCAAATCAATATTGTAAAAGAAAGTAAGTTATTTAAAGAAATAGAAAATAATTCTCATATGTACTTTGTTCATAGTTATGAACTTATACCGAATGATAAGAGTGTGATTGCAGCAACAACAGATTATTGCTCGAATATAGTTTGTTCAGTTGAAAAAGAAAATATTTTCGGGACCCAGTTTCACCCGGAAAAGAGTGATAAAATAGGATTAAAAATAATTGATAATTTTATTAATTTGTAAATGAAGATATTTCCTGCAATAGACATTAAAGATAAAAAGTGTGTAAGATTGGTTAAAGGAGATTTTGACAACAAAACTGAGTATGAAATGTCTCCAATCGAACAAGCAGAAAAATATAAAGTTCATGGATTTAAAAATTTACACATAGTTGATTTAGATGGTGCTTTGACTGGTCAAACAGTGAATTTAAATATTGTTAAGGATATAGTCGGCAAATTTAATTTAAATGTTGAGGTAGGTGGTGGCATTAGAAGTATTGATAGTATTAAAGAATATATTGATGCTGGTGTAGAGAAAGTAATTTTAGGAAGTGCTGCAATAAAAGACAAAAATTTTTTAAAAGAAGCATGTAAAAAATTTTCTAATAAAATTGCTTTAGGTTTGGATGCTAAAGATGGTTATCTGTCAGTAACTGGATGGAAAGAAAACTCTAATCAGTTGACTTTAGATTATTTAAAAGAAGTTAATGACTATGGGGTGAGTAGATTGATTTATACAGATATTAGTAGGGATGGTATGAAACAAAGTCCAAATTTTGATGAAACAATGAAAGTTGCAGATATTTCGAATTGTCCTGTGATTATATCTGGTGGGGTTTCATCAATAAATGATATTAAAAAAGCAAAGAATTTAAAAAATGTTGAAGGTATAATAGTTGGTAAAGCTATTTATGATGGAGATATTAAATTAGAGGTACTAGTGAAAGAAGATGCTTAAAAATAGAATAATACCTTGTTTAGATGTTAAAAATGGTAGAGTTGTTAAGGGTATTAACTTTGTTGATCTGAAAGATGCGGGAGACCCTGTAGAACAAGCTAAAATTTATAGCGATGGAGGAGCAGATGAAATTTGTTTTTTAGATATTACCGCTTCGAATGAAAATAGAGATACTATTTACGATGTTGTGGAGAAAACTTCAAAAAAATGTTTTGTGCCTTTAACAGTTGGTGGTGGTATAAGAAGTGTGGAGGATATTAATAAATTACTAAATTGTGGTGCAGATAAAGTTTCCATAAATACCGCTGCAGTTGAAAATTCAAAAGTTGTTGTTGATAGTTCAAAAAAATTTGGATCTCAATGTATTGTAGTAGCAATAGATGCAAAAAAGAATGGAGATAAGTGGGAAGTATTTACTCATGGAGGAAGAAATAATAGTGGAATTGATGCAATAGAATATGCTAAAGAAATGGAAAATAATGGTGCAGGTGAGTTGTTAGTAACATCAATGGATAGAGATGGTACACAAGTTGGATACGATATTGATTTGATGTCAAGAATTTCATCTGAAGTTAATATTCCTACAATAGCATCTGGTGGAGTTGGCAATTTGAATCATTTGGTTGATGGTATTAAATTGGGAAAAGCAAGTGCTGTGTTAGCTGCCTCTATATTTCACTATGGAAAATATTCGATAAGCCAGGCAAAAAAATATTTGAAGACAAAAGGAGTTCCAGTAAGAATTTAAAAAATTATCTAAATTTTGGTCCATCCATCCAAAGTGCTAATGTGGCCCTTGATCCAGAAGTAATTTTTTCAACTTTATGATTTGTAAAAGATGGAAATATAACAGCTGAACCAGGATTGAAATTTTCAATTTTTACCTCTCCATCTCTAAACAAAAACAAATCTCCACCTTGATATTCCTCCTCAGAGCAATTAAGCAGGCAAGTAAGTTTTATATCTCTTACCGCTGAGTGCATCGAGGCATCTATGTGCCAAGTATATTCTTCATTGGGTTGATACGTATTGAAATTTAATACTTTACTAGGAGCTGACTGGAACAAATCAAATCCGTAATGATGAGCATTTGTAGTCGTTATAAAATCCATTAATGGTAAAATTAGTTTCTGAATAGATAATAATCTAACAAATTTTACCTGTGAGGTTTTTATTGCTTTTTTGTTCGGACTATCCGTCCCTTTTATAAGGTTTTTTTGTATTGTTTCATTTAAAAGTTTTATTTGCTCTTTATTGAATATTTTGGCTGTTACATATCCTGCTTCTCTCATAATTGTATTTTTACATTAATTGAAACATTTATCAACTGATTGAAGTTATAAAAGGTTACTGTTAGAGTTATTCAATGTTAAAAACGCTTGAAAATTTATTTAAACTTGCAAGAGATAGGAAAACTAATCCCATAAGTAATTCTTATACAAATAAATTACTGGAAAATAAATCTTTAAGTAAAGAAAAAGTTTTAGAAGAAATTAATGAACTAATAGAGGCTGTTGAAAAAAATACAAACAAGGTTCATGAAGCAGCAGATGTTTTTTATCATTTAATAATGTATTTGGAAGCAAACAATATACAGATTGAGGATGTTGAATTAGAATTAGAGAAACGCAAAAGAGATGAGTAAATTTAAAGTGGTTATTGTTTTATTGATTTTTTTTGGCCTTTACAAAGGTTACGTTGCTTTTTCTGAATTCGAATTAGGAGTTTCAAATAGAGTTGCTGAGATAGAGGAAAAAGCTGAAATTGAAAGACAAGGCGAGGTTATAGCGCTAATGATGTATTTAGGTGATCCTCCACAGTTAAATGAACATTTATTGGTAAAAAATAAATCAAAATGTTTGGAAATGAAACAAATAGCTGAGGAAACATCTTTTGCATATTATGAGTGTGCGGTAGTTGATGCTAATTTAAGAAGTGGAAAAATTATTAGTATAAACAACGAACTAGAGGTTTTATAATGACTTACGATAATGAAAATATTTTTGCAAAAATCTTAAGAGGTGAAATTCCATGTAAAAAAATTTACGAAGATGAGTTTGTATTATCTTTTTATGATATAAACCCTCAAAAGAAAATTCATGCACTTGTTATACCAAAAGGAAAATATATTGATTTAGACGATTTTGCAATTAATGCCTCTGATGATGAAATTGTAGGATTGGTAAAAGGTATAAATAAAGTTGCAAAAAAATTAAATATTACTGTTGATACAGGAAAAGGCTATAGAGCTTTAGCAAATATAAGTGAGCACGGTGGACAAGAGGTGCCACACCTTCATTTCCATTTATTTGGAGGTGAAAAAATTGGTAAGATGGTTCTGTGAAAAAAAATATTAGCAGAAATTATCTTGAAATATTTTCATTAAAAGATTTAGCAGATGTTAAAAAACCCTCAGAAGAATTTTTTATTGAGATTGTTAATCCACCAAATTTTCTTTTAAATAAATTTTTTTATAAGAATATAGGTAATGATCATCGCTGGATTGACCGTTTAGTGTGGAATGATAAACAATGGATTGATTACACTACAAATGAAAATGTAAAAACTTATGTTTTAAAAAAAAATAAAGATCTCGTAGGTTATTTTGAGTTGATTTTTCACAATCAAAAAAAAGAGACCGAGATTGCTTACTTTGGGTTACTTAAAGAATTCCACAAGAAAAAATTGGGCTCATATTTATTATCAATTGCTATCAAAAAATCTTTTCAGGACAAATCCGAGAGAGTTTGGGTACATACATGTTCTCTAGATCACAAAAATGCTCTAAATAATTATCTTTCAAGAGGAATGAAAATTTTTAAAAGAGAGACAGTCACTATTTAATCGTTTTGCTTTGGCAAATTAAATATGTCATTGTCAATTTTTAAATTAGTTCTCATTGAGGTCAAGTATGTAATACTTAGATTTTGATATATGTCTACTGTTTGCCAGCCTATAAAATTATAATTTTTTTTATCAAAGAAAATATTCACTTTATTCTCATCATGTTTAAATTCAAAACTTATAAACTTTGAGTCCTCATATTTTTTATGCATCTTACTGATATTATTAATTAAGAATTTTTTATCTAAAATTAAATTTAAAGGTGTTTTATCGAGTGGATAAGAGTAGTAACTACTTGTGGTTTTAATTACCAATGATTGACCATTTGAAACTAATATTTTCTGGTTACTTGAATTATATTTACAAAATATTTTTTTTGGGTAGTGGATAATACAATTACCATTTTCTAATCTATCGTTTATATTTTGTTCAAAGTTAAATGATAGATTGTCTATATTCTTAAGATTATTTATGATATTAGATTTAGGTGATGCTTGAACCTCATTTATAAAAAAATAGATAGAAATTATTAAAATTATTTCTTTCATTAAAGCACATCTCTTTTTCCGACATGATTTGCTTTACTTACAATTCCATCAGTTTCCATCATGTCGATAATTCTTGCTGCACGATTATAACCAATTTGTAATTTTCTTTGTAAAAAAGAGGTTGAAGCTTTACCCTCTGATCTTATTATTTCAACAGCCGTGTCATATAATTCATCTTTGTCTCCAAAGTTCTTTGAATTTTCATTCATTTCTTTCTCGTCTGCAAAGTTTAGGATTTCATCAATATAATCTGGTTCAGCTTGCGATCTTAAAAAGTTATTTATTTTTTCAATTTCATTTTCAGATACAAAAGGAGCGTGTATTCTAACAATTTTATTAGCTGAGGACATATATAACATGTCTCCTTTTCCTAATAGTTGCTCTGCACCCTGTTCACCCAATATAGTTCTACTGTCTATTTTTGATGTAACTTGAAATGAAATACGTGTTGGAAAGTTTGCTTTAATCGTACCAGTTATTACATCAACACTAGGTCTTTGAGTTGCCATTATTATATGAATTCCAGCAGCTCTAGCCATTTGAGATAATTTTTGAATATAATTTTCAATTTCTTTTCCCGCTACTAACATCAAATCTGACATTTCATCAACTACTACCACTATGTAAGGCATTGGGAGTTTGTGTTTTGAATTATAACCATCTATATTTCTCACACCTTCCTTTGTCATTAATCTGTATCTACTCTCCATCTCTTTAACAACCCACCCTAATACTGAAGCAGCTTTTTTTGCTTCAGTAATTACTGGACAAAGTAAATGAGGAACTCCCTCGTATGTAGACAGCTCCAGCATTTTTGGATCGATCAAAATAAATTTACATCTATCTGGATTGTGTCGATATAAAAGAGAGAGAATAATAGTGTTTATACACACCGATTTTCCAGAACCCGTAGTTCCTGCTATTAATAGATGAGGCATTGAAGTTAAATCTCTAATTATTGGTTCTCCAGAAATATTTTTTCCTAATGCAATAGGCAATTTTATATCTTTTTTTTTAAAATTTATGTCATTGAGAATCTCACTCAAATAAACGTTTTCTCTTGTTGAATTTGGTAACTCTATTCCAACAGTATTACTGCCAGGAACGGTCGATATTCGTGCTGACTCTGAACTTGTATTTCTCGCTATATCATCTGATAAGTTTATTATTTTTGAAACTTTTATTCCTGCAGCGGGTTCAAACTCATTTAAAGTTACGACTGGACCATGGCTTACTTTTTTTATATTTCCATTTACTCCAAAATCTAAAAGTATTTTTTCAAGAAATGCAGGATCTATATTGTCATTCTTACTAGATTTTGATCTCTCATTTTTTTGAGGTATTTTCAATAATTCTACTGAGGGTAATTTAAATTTGCTTTTAGCTTTAGAAAACACATTTTCTGCCTTAATAAACGGCAAATCTTCTTGTATTAAATTTTTTATTTCATCTTGAGGTATGTATTCTTTAATGACCTCATTTTCATTGGTATAATTTTTATTTCCTTTTTTAAATAATGCATGAATTTTCTTAACTATTAAAATAAAACTTTTTATATTGAAATTTGTACTTAATAAAAAAAAAAACAATATAACTAAGATTAAAATATAGAAAGAAATTGTTTCATTTGCTTTAATGATTAAACTCAAAAAAGTTTCATTAAAATATTTACCTACAAAACCACCATTTCCATTAATATAAAGTTTAAAAGAATCTTTATAGTAATGATTAAAGAAAAATGCACCTAGAGCTGAATAAATAACAATATAAAATACATTCTCTATGGCAAACCAAATTTTTTTTATTCTAACAATACTTAATCCTATTGCTATAAAAGAAATTGGTATTAGAAAAGTAATTAGACCAAGAGACTGAAAGAAAAGATCTGATACAAAACTTCCTCGAAAACCTAAAAAATTTTTAATTTTGTAATTTTCTGGAAATATAAAATTTGGGTCCTCAGGCGAGTAAGATATTAAAGATAAGAAAAGTAGAATTCCTAAAGTTGATATAATTAAACCTAAGATTTCTATTAATCTTTTTTTTATAAAATTTAATATTGAATTGCTTAATTTATTAATATCCATATCAGCTGAATCAAATATATCACTTTGTATCATCTAATTTTTGTTGTTAAAATTAAAATAATTATGAAAGTTTGTATATTGGGAAATGGATTAATAAGCTTAACACTAGCACAAACATTAGTTAAGCAAGGAATATATGTCGATATTTTTTCTTTAAAAAATCTAATAAATTACAAAAAAACACAAACATTAGGTATTTCAAGATCAAATGTTAATTTTTTTAATAAAAATATTTTAAATATACAAAATTTATTATGGGATATTAACAAAATAGAAATTTACAGTGAAAATCTTAAGAATGAAAAAATTTTAAATTTCGAAAATCAAAACGAAAAACTTTTTTCAATTGTCAAGAATTATCAATTATATAATTTACTTTTACAAGAATTAAAGAAAAACTATTTATGTAGTTTTAAAAAGACAATTAATTCAAAAGATTTATTGAGGAGAAATTATAAATTAATAATAAACACTGATTATTCAAATCCACTTACAAAAAAACTTTTTCATAGGCAGTTTAGAAAAGATTATAAAAGTTTCGCATATACCTCAATTATAAAACATAAAAAGTTAAAAAATAATATAGCAACTCAAATTTTCACTTCCAAAGGCCCATTAGCTTTTCTTCCACTTTCAAAAACAGAGACATCGATTGTTTATTCATATAGAGGAAATGAAAAAATAGATTTTAAACAATGTGTTAAAAAATATAATAATAGATATGAAATTTTATCATTCAGGGATATTTCAAGTTTTAAATTAATATCATTAGACCTTAGATCATACTTTTACAAAAATGTTTTAGCCTTTGGGGATTTGCTGCATAAAATACATCCTTTAGCCGGACAAGGCTTTAATATGTCCCTAAGAGATACCAGGGAAATTCTTAACCTTATTATGTCAAAGAAAGAAAATGGGCTAGATTTAGATTATTCAATTTGTAAAGATTTTGAAAAAAAAACGAGACATAAAAACTTAATTTTCTCTAATAGTATCAATTTTATTTATGAGTATTTTAATTTTGAAAACAAAGTAAAAAAAAATTTCCTAAGCAAAGCAGTAAAATATTTGGGTAAAAATAATAAAATAAACAAAATATTGACTACCGTTGCTGATAATGGCTTTATAGCTTAGATTTATTGGATAGTTGTATTGTTGTAATTGTCAAATGTGTATGTTTTCAAGATATCTGCAATTTTAGATTTTCTAGCATCTAAGTTTTTAGTTTCCAGTAAAACTTGTTTTTCTTCTAGGGTGAATGGAGATGCCATAGCTAAAGCATTAATTGTCTCATCCAAACCTTGATTTTCTAAAGCTTTCCAATTTATAATAAATCCTCTTTTCTCAAAAAGATTCCTTAAATCTTTGAAAATTAATTCTAAATCAGAAAATTTTAAATCTTCTTCTTTTTTTTCTAAATCATCATGAAATTTATCAAAGCTAACATCACATTCTCGATAACTTTTTTTTGAGTTAATCTCACTTATAATATCAAATCTTATTAAACCTTTAAGTTCGATTAGATACCTATTGTCATCAGTTTTTTGTAAATCTATAATTTTACCCAAACAACCAATTTTATGTAATTCAGGTATATTTTGACTTTCTACCTTATGCATTTTAGGTTGAATCATGCCTAATAATTTATCAGATTTCATACAATCATTTATCATTTCTATATATCTTGGCTCAAATATATTTAAAGGAACCGTAGTATTAGGAAAAATTATGAAATTGCTGAGTGGGAAAACAGCAATTTTTTTTGGTAAATTTTCTTTTTTCATATTTTTTAGTTATATCACAGTTAATATTGCTTGAATAAAAAAATACAGCTTAATATACTGTCTCATGTGCGGGCATAGCTCAGTGGTAGAGCGTCTCGTTGCCAACGAGAAGGTCGAGGGTTCGACCCCCTTTGCCCGCTCCAATTTATATAATATGTTAATAAAAATTTATGAGTGATTTAGCAAATAAAAAATGTATCCCTTGTGAGGGAAATATTCCTCCATTTGATTTTGAAGAAATTCACAATTATCTAAAACAAGTAGATGGCTGGGAAGTTGTTGAAGACAAAATCGATGGGTTTCATTTAATCAAAAATTTTAAATTTGATGACTTTTTACAAAGTCAAAAATTTGTAAATAGTGTAGGAAAGATTGCAGAAGCAGAGGGACATCATCCGGATTTATGGTTTGGATGGGGTTATGCAAGAATAAAAATTTTTACACATGCCATAAAAGGTTTAGCTGAGAGTGATTTCATTTTGGCAGCTAAGATAGATAAAATTAGTTAATTAATGATTAAAATGCCTTGTATTAGAAAATACTAAAATAGTGTTTGTCAGATTGGCGAATTTAATTATTTCCTTATCATTTTTTGATCCTGACGGTTGAATTACAGCAGAAACTCCAGATTGAACTAATTTTTCAATACCGTCAACAAATGGAAAAAAAGCATCTGATGCTGCAAAAAGTTCCTTATTTTTTTTAAATTTTTGAAATTTTTTCATTTTATCAATTGCTATTTGACAACTATCTAACCTACTTGGTTGTCCTGATCCTATTCCAATAGTTTTGTAATCATTGGTGATTACTATTGCGTTTGATTTAACATTTCGGCAAACATTAAACGCAAAAATAAGTTTATTTAAAGTCTCTTTATTTGGTTTTCGTTTAGACACAACTTTTAAGTCTTTTTTTGATAAACTACCATTATCTAAATTTTGTATTAGAATTGAATTATATTTACTAACAAAACTAAATTTACTCTCAAACTTAAATTTAGATGTATCAATTATTCTTAAATTTTTTTTCTTTCTTAGTAGATTTATCGATCTTTTATCAAAACCTTTTGCCATTATAATCTCAAAGAAAATTTTGTTAACTTCTCTTGCTAAATTTATATTCATTCTAAAATTACATGAAACAATTCCACCATAGGCACTAATTGGATCACTTTCTAAGGCTTCTTTGAATGATTTTATTTTATTTTGATTGATTGAAACTCCACAAGGATTTGAATGTTTTATTATAGTTACTCCTTTATTATTTGGTAATAATTTTGTAACATTTAATGCAGAATAAAGATCATTATAATTATTATAGCTTAAGTCTTTTCCACTAAGCTGAACAATATCTTGATTACAATCTTTAGAGTAAATCGCTGCTTTTTGATGTGGGTTCTCCCCATATCTCACTTGCCTTACTAATTTACTAGAAAATATTTTTTTTTTTGGAAAAATATTATTTGATTTTTCATTAAAATATTTGAAGATGTTTGACTCATAATAAGCAGTTTCCATAAATGCTTCCTCAGCTAACTTTTCTCTAAAACTTAATTTCGTAGATCCTTTATTAATTTTTATTTCATTTATTAACCGCTCATATTGATTTGGATTACATATAACGACAACATCATTATAATTCTTCGCTGCTGCTCTTACCATAGTTGGGCCACCAATATCTATATTTTCTATTATCTTGTTGTGATTTCTTTTTTTTAATGAAGTATCCTCGAATGGATAAAAGTTTGCAATTATTAGATCTATATTTTCATAATTATTCTTTTTTATTTCCTTGCAATGTTTTTTGTTATGTCTTTTATTTAAAATACCTCCATAAATTTTCGGGTGAAGTGTTTTCACTCTTCCATCTAAAATTTCAGGTGCATTAGTAAACTCAGAAAGCTCAGTACATTTAAATCCAAGTTTTATTATTTCTTTATAAGTTCCACCAGTACTTATAATCTCAACTTTATACTTAGAGAGAGTATTTATGAGAGGTTTTAAGCTTTCTTTATTTGATACTGAAATTAGAGCTTTTCGAATTTTGCACATCATATTTTACTTAATTCCCATTCAATATTGACGTCTTTTTCATTTGTAATTCCAGAGATAAATATATTTTGATTTTCAATGTAAGTTTTTTTATTACCGAAATATAAACCATTATCAATGTCAATATTATATTTATTACAATTAAATCTCCAACCTTCAGCATCCATTTCGATTAATATTGATTTATGGTCTTGAGTTTTCATTATTTTTGCAACAGGATTTAGATGAAATCGTACATCAAATTTAACATTAGGAATTATTTTTTTAGAGTTAAGTCTTTCAACTCCTTTTAATTTATTAATTTTTGGAAAAAATTGAATTTCTCTCTCATAAATTAGGCTATATTTCTTTAAAAATCCATCATGTGAAGCTACTATTTTCCATTCATCTTTTTCAAAGCTTATTTTTTTTATGTCAGTTTTTAAACCATCTTTAATCTCAAATTTAGAGTGCGAATTTTTAATAAATTTACAAGATGAATTATCATCAACAACTAAGACGTTGTGTACTGCAGAAGATTTTGACAGTTCTTTAAAATCAAAATTTCCATTGTCATAATAACCTGCGTTAGTGAATATTTTTTTTCCATTTGAAACAAATTCAAACGATAGAGCACCAGCTTGGTATTCATCTGAAAATTTTCTATTTGGTGATGAACCAACATCCATTATTAAGTTTATTTTTTTATCTTTTAAACTTACATAATCTGAAAATTCATGATCGTTATTCTTAAAGGAGTAACCAAGTCTTTTTAAATAAATATCAAATTCGTGATTATTAGAATTATTGTTTCCATTAAACAAAGGATCAAATTTTAAATTTTTCCAAAAAAAAGCATAAGATTGTCCAAGATTAAAAATACTCTCATCAATAAAATTAGGTATTTCTGATTGAGACTCTTTAAACCACTCTCTTATGAGTATTAGATATTTAAGAAAAAAAACAGAGGACTTAATATTTCTTGATTTGGGAAAACCATTATCATCAATTGTATATTTGATAATTTTTTTAAGATTTTCTAAACCTTTTATTGTAAAATTTTTTTCATTTTTGTAAGCTAGGCCTACAAGGATAATCGCTGCAGCACCTCTAATTTTATTATTAAGTTTATTTTCTTTATTTATTTGGTTTATTAAATGAGATGTTTGTTTGTGGATGGTTGAACTATAATCTTTTTGATACTGGTTCCCCGCGTTATCATAAGTAAGGGCTGTGTTAGATAACCAGGATATAATTCTTTTTGATGTTACCTCAAAGTTCCAATTTTTTGAATTATACTTATGGTTTTTCTCTATCCAATTTTTGATTACCGTTTGAACAGATTTGTTTGATGACTTTAAATCAAGACTAAAAAGCCAATAAAAATTATTTAATTTTTGTAATTGTTTTTGGTTTAATTCTCTATCTGTCCAGAATTTATTGTATGAAAAATCATCAATATCAAACTTTTTTGATTTTATTTTAACAATGGATGATAGTAAATATGAGCTCGGTTTATATTCTAGTTCGTAAATTGTTTTAGGTGATATTTTTTTATCATAAAATATAGAATTAAGATAAATCTGTTTTATAATTTCAAACATATCCCAATAAAATCAATTTAGTCTAATAATTAAATTGATTTTAATAAATCAATATTTTTTTTAATATCCCCATCATTACTTTTAAAAATGGTCGTCCCGGAGACCAAAATATCTACTCCTGACTCAATCGCTAACCTATAATTTTCAAAATTTATTCCACCATCAATTTCAATATCAAAATGAAATTTTAAATCTCTTCTAATTTTATCAAGTTTTTTTACTTTTTCTAGAACCTCAGGCATAAATTTTTGTCCCCCAAACCCTGGATGTACACTCATTATTAAAATTAGATCTACTTGATTTAAAAATTTTTCAACAACTTCAACCTTAGTTTCAGGATTTAATGATATTCCTACTTTCTTTTTCAGTTTCTTAATTTTATTTATAGAGTCTGAAAGATTATCCGTTGCTTCTGGATGTATTGTTATAATATCGGCACCAGCGTTTGAATAACTTTCAATATATTTATGGACTGGTGATATCATTAAATGAACATCAAAGGGTAGTGATGAATTTTTTTTTAGTGCCTCGATAACAGGAGGTCCGATAGTCAAATTAGGTACAAAGTGGCCATCCATAACATCGACGTGAATCATATCCGCACCTGCATCTTCCAATTTTTTTATTTCTTTTCCTAATTGACTGAAATCTGCAGATAAAATTGAGGGTGAAATTTGTATTTTTTTCATAGGCTATTAAATTAACTAGTACCAAATTTTAAAATCTAATTTAATTAAAAAATTGATAAATTTGTCTTGAAATCTCGCTTTCTAAAGGAAAAGATAGCATACCCATCACTGAGTATCCCAAAACCCAAGGCATAAAGTAAAACCTTATCATGAAAAAAAACCAAGCAACATAAAGAGGCACGATTGGTTGTATTATAAAAGATGGAGTGAGAGGCTTAAATAAGTTTATGAGAGGATTAGTAAATTTAACAAAGACTTTCATAAAAAAAAATTGAGAGTCTTCTCTTTGAAAAATATTCATTGCAACTCTTCCAATTAAAGTCCACATAATTACCCCCAAAATATAATCAATTATATATACTAAAGGATGAAAGTTGGCTGACATTAAGAAATTTATATTGGAAAAAGATCAAAATTAAAAGGGGCGAAATTAATCGCCCCTTATAAATATTATTTAGTGTTGTTTGCCAAGGATCGATTTACCAGCTGGTACACGAACCTCATCAACCATTTTCTGCGTCGCAGCGTTAGGTGCTTGCGTCATCAAACTGACTACAACCATAGCTACTAAGCTGACAGCCGAACCAAAGATACCAAATGTTAACTGAGTAATACCTAAGAATCCACTTCCACCTGTTCTTACCCAAACTAGGTAAGCAGCACCGGAAATTAATCCTAAAGCCATACCAGCTATAGCACCTTCTTTGTTAGCTCTCTTCCACCATACACCAAGTACTAGTGGGAAGAATAGTCCTGACATCGCAAAGTCAAAAGCCCAGATTACCGAACCTAAAATACCTTGGATCTCAAGGGCTGCGATTGTTGCTCCTGCAAAACCAATTACCACAAGTAATACCCTTGCAACAACTAGTCTCTTCGCAGTCTCAGCTTTTGGATCGATGATCTTATAGTAAACATCGTGTGAGATTGCGTTTGCAATTGCTAAAATCAAACCATCAGCTGTTGACATGGCAGCAGCCATACCTCCAGCAGCAACCAGACCTGAGATTACATATGGTAATCCAGCTATTTCTGGAGTTGCTAACACAACGGCTTTACCACCCATGAAAAACTCATTTAACTCAAGAGTTCCATTTCCGTTAAAGTCGCTTACAAACATTAAGTTTGCTTGGTTCCAGTTTTGATACCAATCTATCGCTTGAACTTCTGAAATTGATTTACCGATAATACCTGTTGGTAGTGACGGATCAATCAATGACAACTTAGATAGTGTCGCTAACATTGGAGCAGAAGAATAAAGTAGGAAGATAAAGAATAATGACCAACCTACAGATTTTCTAGCTGCTTTTACACTTGGAGTAGTAAAATATCTCATCATAACGTGAGGCAATGAAGCTGTTCCCATCATCATCGCTAACGCTAATGAAATAAATGCCCAAGGTGTTGCGTTCACCGCTGAGTGAGCTTTAGTTATTCCAGCCAAACCTTTTGGTACTTCTTTTAGATTTTCAGCAGAGTTTTTCACAAAACCAAACTGAGCCTCTAATTCAGCTATTCTAGAAACTTCATCAGCTAACATGAAGTGAGGGAAGAAACCCGCACCCATTTTGTTACTGATCCAGAATACTGGTAATAAGTAAGCTATTATAAGTACGATATATTGAGCTACCTGTGTCCAAGTTACTCCTCTCATACCACCAAGCATTGAACAAAGTAAGATACTTATAAGCCCAACGTATACAGCGTATTGGAATGGAATATCAAGTGCAACAGATGCAATAGTACCTGTGGCGTTAATTTGTGCAGTCACATAAGTAAATGAAGCAACAGTTAAAACGACCACTGCCATAAATCTACTTAAATTACCACCGTATCTTGTACCAATAAAATCTGGGACTGTGTAACAGCCAAATTTTCTTAGGTAAGGTGCTAATAGTGATGCGACTAATACATATCCACCAGTCCAACCTACAAGCAATGCCATATAACCGTAACCTTTAAAATAAATACCACCTGCCATTGCAACGAATGATGCACCAGACATCCAGTCTGCTGCTGTCGCCATTCCGTTGAACACAGTTGGTACTTGTCTTCCAGCTACGTAATACGCATCAGCTTGAGCTGTACGTGATAGATAACCAATTATAGCATAGATGGCCACTGTAAAAGCAACGAAACAAATTCCAATTATTTTCGCAGTTGCGCCCATCTGCTCGGCAATCGACATAATGATTATGAAAGCCAGGAAACCTCCTGTGTAGATTCCATAAACTTTAGGTAGATTGTCTATAAAATTACCTTTAATCATTAGTCATCTCCTTTTTCACTGAAGCCGAACTCTTCATCAATTTTCTCTTGTCTATTTGCAAACCAAAAAATTAGTATTACGAATATTCCAAGAGATCCCTGACATGTGAACCAATAAGTCAATGGATAACCAAATGGTCCCGTGACTTCATTCATTTCTGCTCCGAAAAGGAAGATGCCAATTGAGAATACAAACCAAATTGCTAACGTCATCATTAGCAAACCCTTGGATTTTTCCCAGTGTTGTTCTTGTTTTGACATTTATACCTCTCTCTTTTTAGTTATAACTGCTCAAAACCATAACCATTATCAAACAGATTTAAAGTGTTAAAATTGCTCAAAATCCCCCTATTTTTGGGATATAAATAATAAAAATATCTAATTTTATGGGCAAATATAAGCTTACTTGGAGAGATCTCACATTGAGAGATTTTAAAATTTACTTGTTTGCTCTTTTTAAAGCTTTCATTCCAAAAAAAAAGATTAAGAATCTCGATGATCTGGAGGAATTTATTCAATCTAAGTCAGCTTGGGTAACCCAAGTTACACTTTATGGATATTTGAAAACTAGAATGGGAACACGCTATGTTCTTCATTTTGAAAATGATGAATTTATGTCATCAGTTAACTTGGCAAAATGGAACATTTACTCAATTGCTCTGCAAGATCTTACTTTCTATACTTTTTCATACCTTAAAAATAATTTTAACTACAAGGATGTTGAAAAATCTAAAGAGATTTTTATAAAAATCTTAGATGATGAAATTTCTAACAAGATGCCACTTAATATTATAGACAGTGCAAAAAATAATTTTAGTGAAAGATTGCATAATATAAATTGGGATAATTATTATAATGACATTCCATTTAACCCAAGCGCCTTATCTTTATATAAATGGGCACCTATCGCGGAAGAATTAAAAACTCTAGATAGAAAAATTGTTTTAAATTCAGTTATCTTAAAATGGGATACCGTTAAAAGAGAATTTCAAGAAAGAATAAATTTTTAATTATTTTTTCTGTTCTCAACCAAACTGTCAACAACATTTGGATCTGCTAAAGTGGTAGTATCACCTAATTGCCCATGTTCATTAGCTGCAATTTTTCTTAAAATTCTTCTCATAATTTTACCCGATCTAGTTTTCGGTAAACCTGGAGTAAATTGTATAAGATCAGGTGTTGCTAATGGACCAATTTGTTTTCTTACCCATAGTTTTAACTCTCTTTCAAGATCACCCGTTTCAGTCTCTCCAGCATTAAGTGTAACATAACAATAAAGTCCATTACCCTTTATGTCATGAGGATAACCAACAACGGCTGCCTCAGCAACTTTGGGATGTGCAACAAAAGCACTTTCAATTTCCGCCGTTCCAAGATTGTGACCTGATACAATAATAACATCATCTACTCTTCCAGTTATCCAATAATAACCATCCTTATCTCTACGACATCCATCTCCAGTAAAGTATTTACCATCAAATTGAGAAAAGTAAGTGTCAATAAATCTTTTATGATCACCATAAACTGTTCTCATTTGTCCTGGCCAAGATTGAGAAATGCAAAGCCTACCCTCTCCTGCTCCTTTTATTTCTTTTCCATCTTTGTCTACTAAGCACGGCTTTATTCCATAAAAAGGTTTGGTTGCAGAACCAGGTTTAAGTGGAATAGCTCCTGTCTGAGGTGCGATAAGTATTCCTCCTGTTTCTGTTTGCCACCAAGTGTCAACTATTGGACATTTTGAATTTCCAACTGTCTTGTAATACCACATCCAAGCTTCAGGGTTTATTGGTTCTCCAACAGTACCCAATAATTTTAAGGATTTTCTTGATGTTTTATTTACTGGATCACTACCCTCTCTCATTAATGCTCTAATAGCAGTTGGTGCTGTGTAAAACGTATTTACTTTATACTTGTCTACTATTTGCCACCATCTAGAGCTGTCAGGGTAATTAGGTATACCTTCAAACATTATAGTTGTTGCACCATTAGAAAGTGGTCCATATATGATATAACTATGTCCAGTAACCCATCCGATATCTGCCGTGCACCAATAAATATCTTTGGGTTTGTAGTTAAATATATATTGGTGAGTCATTGATGCATAGACCATGTATCCGCCAGTCGTATGCAAAACACCTTTGGGTTTTCCAGTTGAGCCTGAGGTATAAAGTATAAACAGCGGATCTTCCGCATTCATCTCCTCAGGTTCGCAGTGAGCTGGAACATCCTTAATTAAATCGTGATACCAAACATCTCTATCATCATCCCAAAATACGTAATTTCCAGTTCTTTTAACAACAATACACTTTTTAACATTTGGACAGTTTGTTAATGCCTCATCAGTGGTGGCCTTTAGAGGTATTTTTTTTCCTCCCCTGACACCTTCGTCCGCAGTAATTATATACTCTGACTCACAATCGTTAACTCTTCCCGAAATAGATTCAGCTGAAAACCCTCCAAATATGATAGAATGAATTGCACCAATCCTTGCACAAGCTAGCATTAAAACTGCTAACTCTGGTATCATAGTCAAATAAATTGTAACACGATCTCCTTTTTTAATTCCAAGTTTTTTTAATCCATTCGCAGCTTTTGATACTTTTTGATGTAATTGTTTGTAAGAAATTTTTTGACTGTCTTTAGGATCATCACCAACCCAAATGATAGCAGTCTTATCTTTTTTATCTTTTAAATGTCTATCAATACAGTTTGCTGATGCATTTAAAGTTCCGTCTTCAAACCATTTAATTCTAACATCATTTGTACTATATTTAACATCTTTAATCTTCTTGTAGGGTTTTATCCAAGTAATTCTTTTTCCTTCTTTTTTCCAGAAGGCGTTATTATTTTTAATTGAGTCTTTATACTTCTTTAGGTATTGGGCTTTATTTGCGAGACTACTTTTAATCCATTCAGGTTTAGTTTTTACTATTAATTCAGAAACTGATGAGCTTTCTTTTTTATTTTGTTTTTTTTTATTAGATAAAGTATTTCTTTTAACTACTTTCTTATTTTTAGGACCTTTTTTTTTAACTTTTCTTTTAGTTCTTTTTTTAATTTTTTTCCTACTTTTAGATTTTTTTTTTTTAGGCATAAGTTAAATTTTATAGTTAAATTTTACTCATCTTATTCAAGATTTTCCAGCTTTTAGAGTCTATTGGCATAACCGAAAGTCTACTTTGTCTTATTAATGATAAATGGCTTAATTCCTTGTTTTTTTTAATAGTTTCTAATGAAACTGGTGTTTTAAGTTTTTTTATGAATTTAACTGTTACGGCTACAAAACGACCAGTTTTGTCAGTTTTATCCAAATAAGCTTCTTTAATAACCTCAACAATGCCAACAATTTCTTTTCCAATATTTGAATGGTAGAAAAAACATTGATCTCCAGTTCTCATATTCTTTAAATTTTTTGAGGCTTGATAATTTCTAACACCATCCCAAGGAGCTCCTTTTTTTCCAGCTTTTTTTTGTTGATCAATCGACCAAACATCTGGTTCAGATTTAAGCAACCAATAACTCATTATAATTGGACGCCAGCTCCTTTAAGAAATGCTGCATCTTCATCTAATGACCATCTAGGTTTTGCGGGATGGTCTAAATCACTAAATAATTTTAGTTTAAATTTTTCTAAACCAACCATGGCAATCATTGCCGCGTTATCACCACAGAATTCTATTGGGGGAAAAATACTTTGGTAATTTTTTTCTTCACATAATTTCATTAACATCGCTCTTATTTTTTTGTTTGCAGCCACACCACCAGCAACCACAAATTTTTTCTCTTTTGGGCTATTCGTTTTTTCAAACTCATTAAAAGCAACAATTGTTTTCTTATACAAAATTTCTTCAATCGTTTTTTGAAAAGAAGCTGCAAGATCAAATTTCTCTTGATCATTTTTAATTGTTTTGGATATTTTAAGCACAGCAGTTTTTAATCCTGCAAAAGATAAATTACATCCACCTTTATTTATAATTGGTTTGGGCAATTTGAATTTTTCTGGATTCCCTTTCTCAGCCAAAACTTCAATTTCACGTCCTCCTGGAAATTCTATTTCTAAAAGTTTCGCAGTTTTATCAAATGCTTCTCCTAAAGCATCATCAATTGTCGTACCCAATCGTTTGTATTTACCAATAGATTGAACACTTAAATATTGAGAATGTCCTCCCGAAATCAGTAAGAGCAGATATGGGTAGTCTAGTTTAGAATTTAATTTTGGGCTCAAGGCGTGTCCCTCAAGATGATTGACAGCAATAAATGGTTTGTTTGTTGTAAGTGCAAAAGTTTTTCCAAAGCTTAACCCGATTGATAGACATACGATTAGACCAGGCCCTGCTGTAGAAGCTATTGCGTCAATTTCATCAATTTTTTTTCCACTTTTTTCAATAGCTTTTTTTACAATCCAATCTATTTTTTCGATATGTGATCTTGCTGCTAATTCAGGAACTACTCCCCCAAATTCTTTATGAACGTCTTCTTGACTGGAAACAATGTTAGATAAAACAACTGGTATCCCTTGCTCATTTTCAGTAACTAAAGATGCTGCTGTTTCATCACAACTTGATTCTATTCCAAGAATTAAGGGTTTTTTGCTCATTCAAATAAGTTTTAATAATTGTACAATCTCAATACAAGTAAGAAATATATTTTTTATGAAAAAAAAAATAACAATTGGTTCAAGAAGAAGCAAGCTAGCTACACTTTATGCACAAAAAGTGAAAGATCAGATTATTAAAAGTGCTAGTTTTAGGGAGGATGAGATTTTTATAAAGTCAATATCAACAAAAGGTGATCAGATTAAAGATATAAGATTATCTGAAGTTGGTGGCAAAGGTTTGTTTTCTAGTGAAATTGAAAAACAACTTCTAAAAAAAGAGATTGATATTGCTGTTCATGCTCTTAAAGACATGCCAGTAAATGAAACGAAAGGGCTTATAACTGACTCATTTCTTGAAAGAAATGATCCACGGGAAATTCTTATAACATTTAATAAAAAAAAAATTAAAGACTTAGATGTTAATTCTATAATCGGAACTTCTTCTTATCGTAGAGAGTTTCAAATAAAAAAAAAAAGACCTGATCTTAATTGTAAACTCATAAGAGGAAACGTAGATACCAGAATCAAAAAGTTAAAAGATGGACTTTATGATGGAATACTTTTATCAAGTGCTGGAATGAAATTTTTAAAACTTGACGAACACATTACAGAAACTTTTGAAACTGAAGAAATTATACCCAGTGCTGGACAAGGTATTATTGCTATACAGTGTAGAGAAAATGATGATGAAGTTATTTCAATTTTAAAAAAGATTAATCATGATCAAACCTACATAAGGGCACATTCTGAGCGAAATGTTTTAAAAGTTTTAGAGGGCGACTGTGAAACTGCAGTGGGTGTTCATTCAAAAATAGAAGGTGACCAACTAACATTAGAAGCTGAGCTTTTTTCTTTAGATGGATCAGAGAGATACTATGAAAAAAAAATTGTTGAAAAATCAAAGTTTAGAGAGGTTGGTGAAGAGATTGGCGGGATTCTAAAAAAAAAATCTAATAATTCTTATAAGAAATGATATGCATATTTTGTTGACTAGACCATTGGAAGATTGCTCGGCACTAGCTTTGAAGTTTAAATCGCTTGGTCATAAAATATCCCATCTTCCCTTACTTAATATTGAAAAAATTAATTATGATAAAATTAATTTTCCTGAATTTGGGGGAATAATTTTCACTAGTGCTAACGCTGTTAAGTATTTAGATTTAAAAAATATAGATAAAAAAATTAAGTGTTTTTGTGTGGGAAATGTAACAGAAAAAAAAGCTCGTGATTTAGGTTTTCAAAATACAGTTGCTGCAGAGGGAAATGTTTCAAATTTAAAAGAATTAATTTTAAGGACGTACGATACTAAAAATAAAAAACTTATTTATGTTAGTGGAGAAACGGTATCTGTTGATTTAGATCACCAGTTGGCTTTAGAGGGTTTTGTTGTAAAAAGAATTATTAATTATAGAGCAAAATATAATCAAAAATTTGATGACGAGTTTATAATTAAATTAAAAGAAAATTTACCTGACATAGTTTATGTTTATTCACAAAATAGTGCCTCTAGTTTTCTTAATTTTATAAAAATATATCAAACTGAGACTTTATGGATGAATACAAATTTGATGTGTATTGGTGAGAAAACCTCGTCTATATTGAATGAAATTAAATGGAAAAAAATATTTCTTTTTAATCCTGGTGAAGAGGAGTTTTTGTTATATAAAATTTAGTTATGGAATTAATAAATAATTTTTCAGAAATTTTTTTATCAGTTTGGAATAAAGGGATTCTAGGTGTTGATATTTTTCAAATATTAATCGGTTTAGGAATTTTTTTAATTTTCTTAATATTCAGAGGAATTTTAAGCAAACTAATAATAAAAAAATTAGAAATAATTTCAAAAAGAACAACGAATAAACTAGATGATACTTTTGTTAACGCTCTTGTAGGACCAGCAAGATTTTTACCAATAGTTTTAGGATTTTTTATTGCAAGTTATTATATGACTTTTTCTGCAGAAAGCAGAGATATTGTTGATACAATAAACAGAACTTTAATAACAATATTAATTTTTTGGGTAATGCATCAAATTATTGAACCCGTCTCATATGTTCTAAGTGGTCTTGATAAACTTTTAACCAAGGAGTTAATAGGATGGATAATTAAATCATTAAAGATTTTGATTTTTATTTTAGGTTTAGCTGCTGTTTTAGAATTATGGGGTATCAAAATCGGTCCCATTATCGCGGGTTTAGGTTTATTTGGTGTGGCTGTGGCTTTAGGTGCTCAAGATTTATTTAAAAATTTAATATCAGGCATTTTAGTTCTTGTTGAAAAAAGATTTAAAATAGGAGATTGGATTTTAGTTGATGGAATAATAGAGGGCATAGTTGAAAAAATTGGTTTTAGATCTACGACTATTAGAAAATTTGATAAATCTTTAGCAATAATTCCTAATTTTCAATTTGCAGAAAATGCAGTTATTAATGTAAGTCAAACTTCAAACTGGTTGATAAGTTGGATTATCACTCTTCAATATGACACAACAGTTGATCAATTAAAAACCATAAGAGATCAAATAGAAAACCATATCAATAAAAGTGATGACTTTAAGCAAAGTATTGGTGTTGCAGTTAGAGTTGATAAATTTTCAGATAGTTCGATAGATATGTATGTTCGTTGTTTTACAAAAACTAGCAGCTGGAATGATTGGTTGTCTGTAAAAGAACGTCTAGCAATAGAAATTAAACAAATTGTTGAAAGCAACAAAGCTTCTTTCGCATTTCCAAGTCAGTCGATTTATGTTGAAAAGAAATGATAGCTGTTTTTTATTTAGTCTTACAGATCCTAAAACTCTATTCCTATGTTGTAATTGCAAATGTAATAATAAGTTGGCTAGTTGCTTTTAATATTCTAAATACTCAAAATAGGTTTGTTTATTTAGTTTTAGACTTTACCTATCGATTAACTGATCCAATTTTAAATAAGATAAGACGTTTTTTGCCAAATTTAGGTGCTTTGGATATTTCACCTATAATTTTACTTCTATTGATTTGGTTTATAGAAATGTGTATGAAGCTTTACGTTGCACCAATGATATTTTAAATGAATTATGATTTTAATTGATGGGAAAAAAGAAGCTGCACTATTAAGAGAAGAGCTTAAAAAAGAGGTCTCTGAACTTAAATCAAAATATAATAAAGTTCCTGGTCTGTCTGTAATCTTAATTGGAGATTTAACTCCAAGTCAAATTTATGTAAGAAATAAAGAAAAATCAGCTAATGAGGTTGGACTAAAGTCCGAAGTAATAAAGTATCCTGATAGCGTCGAGGAAAAAGTAATTTTAGAAAAAATAAATGAATTAAATAATGATAAAAGTGTTTCTGGTATATTAGTACAATTACCTTTGCCAAAACATATAGATAAAAAGAAAGTTATTGAAGCGATTGATCACACAAAAGATGTTGATGGATTTCATCCTATAAATGTCGGCAATCTTTCTTCTGGTTATGAAAGTTCAGTACCTTGTACTCCTCTAGGATGCTACTTATTAATTAAAAAATTTGAACCGAATTTAAATGGTAAAAAAGCTGTTGTAATAGGTAGATCGAATTTAAATGGCAAACCAATGACACAACTTCTTTTGAAAGAAAACTGCACTGTAACGATAACTCACTCAAAAACTAAAGATTTAAAAGCTGAATGTTTAGAGGCAGATATTGTTGTTGCTGCCGTCGGTATTCCTGAGTTGGTAAAAGGAGATTGGGTTAAAAAGGATGCAATTGTGATTGATGTAGGTATTAATAAAACTGAAAAGGGAATTGTTGGTGATGTTGCATTTGATGAAGTTTCAAAAAATGCAAAGGCTCTTACTCCAGTTCCTGGAGGTGTTGGTCCAATGACAATCGCGTGTTTGCTTAAAAATACGATTGACTGTTTCAAAAGATCGCAAATTTAATATTTAAATCATTAAAAAATTTTTGGTAAGCTAAGCTATGAGAAAGCCAAAATACCCATATAGAATTTTAATTATTATGGCTATACTTACTATACCTCCGATCGGAGCAACTCAACTTGGTTGGTATCTATACGATCAACAAACTGGATTTGATTATGGTATGATTATTGGAACTTTTTCAGTAATATTAGCAGCATGGCTTATGTACGAAAAAAATTGGAGAGAGGAAGATGAGGATTAATTAATGGAAAAAATTATCTTTCTTGGTTTGGTAATACCAATTTTTGGATTTGTTTTATATCTTGGCGCTACTGCAATAATGAATGGATTTAGTGCCAAAAGTGCAAATAAAATAAATGAAAATTCTGATAATGAAATAATTGATCCTCCTTTAGTTGATGAAGATAGTTTAAGTCATGAGCTTGAAAAATTAAATAAACTTTTGAAAGATGGAGTTTTAACCCAGGAAGAATTTGAGAAAGCAAAAAGAAAAATTTTAGACAACTAATTGTAATTAAGTAATTTTTTAAGTGAGTCAAACTCACCAATTTTATAAATCAAAACATCCTCTTTTTTAAAACCATACTTGTTGGCACTGGCTTTAAATCTTTTTGGTGGCTCCATTATAGGTTCTAAAGATAGAACGAAAGTTCCCCAATGCATGCCAATCACTTTCTTACTTTTGAGATTTTGAGCAATTTCTAAAGCCTCCTCTGGGTTTGTATGATAGGTAGATTTATCTTTATAAGGCATAATCGGATAAAAATTGTAAGCACCAATATTTATAAATGTTAAATCAATTGGACCATATTTTTGACCAATAGATTTATATATGTCTCCAATTCCTGTATCACAGGCAAATAAAATTTTCTTTCCGTCATATTGAATTAAAAAATTTCCCCATAAAGTTTTATTGGTATCAGTTAGACTACGTTTTGACCAATGAACTGCGGGTAAAAATGTAACTTTCAATTTTTCATTTACTTTTATTTCGTCATACCAATCCATTTCATTAATATCTTTATATCTTCTGAAGTATTTCCCAAGTTTAAGAGGCAGTAACACCTTTGCATCTTTATATGGAAACTTTCTAATCGTGTATGCATCTTGGTGGTCGTAGTGGTTATGAGTTAATAAAAATAAATCTATTTTTGGTATTTCATTTAGAGTTAGCGCTGGTTCTGTATATCTTTTTGGGCCAAATATAAGTGGCCCAGCGTTTTTAGAGAACACAGGGTCTGTGATTATTGTAGTTTGACCAAGTTTTATTAAAAACGTTGCATGTCCAATCCAAGCCACATAATCATCTTCTTGATATTTCTTCAGATCTGATAAAACCTTTCTTTTTTCAATTACATGCTCTTTAGGAACTGTCATATCTAGTTTCTTTTTTTCTTTATTAAAAATTTTGAAGGACCATCTAATGTTAGGGTCAGCTTTTGGTGAACCCTCAGGATTTCTGAAACTACCGTCTACTAAATGATGATAAGGTTTTCTTTGCACTTTGATTAATTTTTTTTATTTAGAGCTTTTATTATTATCTCTTCTAAGGTTCTACTAATTATTATTGTCCCTTTTTCGTTTGGATGTATGCCATCACTTTGATTAAATTCAGGTTTCATAGCTACTCCCTCTAATAAAAAAGGAATAAGCTCAATTTTTAATTCTTTGGCTAAATCAGGAAAAATTTTGTCAAATTTTTTTTTATAAGTAAAACCATGTGAGGTTGGAGCAATCATTCCAGCTAGAATAATTTCAATATTTTTATCTTGAGCAATTTTTATGATTTTTTCTAAATTGCTTTTTGTTTCTTTTGGCTCGATACCTCTTAACATGTCATTGGCGCCCAAACATAAAATTATTAGATCTATGTCTGGCTCAGTTAAAGTCCAATCAGCTCTATTTAAGCCACCTGAAGATGTGCTACCAGAAACACTGCCATCAACAATCTCAATATTATAGCCCTTTGCTTCTAAATTCTCTTCTAAAACGACTGGTAAACTATCGACATCAGATAAACCATAACCGGCCATCAAACTATCTCCAAATAACACAACCTTTTCGAGTGCATATGCATTAATGGTTAGTAGACATATAATAATTATTTTAATAATAAAACTTTTGTTCATGAGCACTCTTCTTAAATTAAAAAAAATAAATCTTAAATACCAAACTGGTAAAGATAATATTAGCGTTTTGAAAGACATAAATTTGACCACAAAAAAAAAAGAGACTATTTCAATAGTAGGTGAAAGCGGTTCAGGAAAAACAAGTTTAATCATGTTAATTGGTGGTTTAGAGCGTCCAACTTCAGGCAAGATATACTTTCTAGACAAAGAAATTACAAAATTGAGTGAAGACGAAGTATCAAAAATCAGAAAAAAAAATATTGGTATAATTTTTCAGTCTTTTTATCTAATCCCCAATTATACGGCCCTAGAAAATGTAACCTTAATTCTTGAATTGAATAAATTCAAAAATCCTGAGAAAGAGGCAAAATCTCTTTTAGATAGATTTGGACTAAAACATCGACTAAACAATCTACCCAGTCAGTTATCTGGAGGAGAGCAACAACGTGTCGCTATCGCGAGAGCTATTGCTATGAAGCCAGAGCTAATTCTAGCTGATGAACCTACAGGAAATTTAGATACAGAAAATTCCGATATGATTTCTAAAATTTTATTTAGGTATGTCAAAGAGGAAAGTTCCTCGTTAATAATGGTAACACACGACCCAAAACTTGCTAACCGTGCAAGCAGAAAAATTAAGATTAAAGATGGAAAAATTAAATAAATTTTATCAATACAAGTTTATCTTAATATATGCTCTGAGAGATTTAAAAAGGAACTATAAAAAAATCTCAAGTATAATCATCACCCTGTTCATAAGTCTTTTCATATTAAGTGCAATATTTACTATTGAGTATAGTTTGAAAAAAGAACTCAAAGAAAATGCCAAAGAGCTTTTAGGTGGAGACTTAGAAATTGATTATAATAGAAATCAAGGAAATATAGATTTATTAAATAAAGTTGAAGAGTTTACAATTATGTCAGAGATGGTTGAATTTAATACAATGCTCTCAACAACGACTCGAAAGAAAAATAAATCTTTATTCACTAGAATAAAAACTGTTGATCAAAAATATCCTTTATATGGTGAGGTAACTTATGAACCTGCTGGTGCTTATGAAAGAATGCAAAATGAACCTTATACAATTTTAATTAATGAGAGTTTATCAAAAACCTTAAATATCAAGACAAATGAAATTGTAAAAATTCAAGATCAAGAATTTCTTGTTATTGGTAAGGTAAGATCTGTTCCAGATGTAAGTGGATTTGTGACTTTTGGAGATTGGGTTTTAACAGGTAAACAAACTTTGGATATCTTAAAACTTAATGGAATAGGAAATTTTTTAAATTACGAATACAAAGTAAAATTTAATAATAATGATGACCCAGAAATAATCATAAAAAAAATCGAAAGTATTTTTAAAGACGATCAAAAGGTAAAAATTAGATATCCAGAAAATGCAGCGAGTGGATTAAAAAGAGTAATTGGTAACTTTTCACAATTTTTATCCCTTGTCTCAATTAGTGCAATGCTAATTGCTGGTATTGGAATTGCTAATACTCTTCTGTCATTTATAAATCAAAATAACTTGTCTATAGCAGTAAGAAAGGCTTTAGGTTTCTATTCTGGTAATATTAAAAAACTTTATTATCTTCAATTAGTAATATTATTATTTATAATTACTATTTTGGCGTACCTCAGTAGTTTATTAATTGTGCCATTAGCAGACAAATATTTGTCAAGTAGCTTTGGACTTAAGATAAACTTATTTTTTTCTTTTTTTAATTTTTTTAAAATATTTTTAATAGGTTTGTTAGTTTTGACAATTTTTTCCATTCCTACAATTAGTTCTATTGATCAAGTCAAAGCATCAAGTCTATTTAGAAATATTTTCCAAAATTTACAATTTTATTATTCAAAGAAATTAATTTTTATGAGTATTTTCATGTTATCAATTTTGATTTTAATATTTACCTATAGATCAGAAAATCTTACTTATAGTCTTGGGTATTTTGGAGCATTTTTCATTTGTTTGATTATATTTTTTCTACTTTCAAAATTAATCATATTTTCATTAAAAAAGTTTAGATTTAATTCGAGCACTACATTAAAAGTATCTATTAAAAATATTACACAATCAAAAAGTATCACACCTATAACAATTATGTCTTTAGGCCTAGGTGTCACATTACTTTTGACTTTGGCATTAGTTGGAACTAACTTTAAAAGAGAAATAGCAAAATCAATTCCCGACATCGCTCCTGATTATTTTTTTGTGGGTATTCAAAATGGAGAGCGTGGAAAGTTTGAACAAATAATTTTATCAATGGATTCTGATGCTAATGTTGAAATTGTGCCAATGGTTTCTTCAGGAATATTAAGGATTAATGGTATAAATCCAAATACATATATTACACCTGAAAATGATAGCTATTGGGTTATAGGTAGTGAACGGAGATCATCTTGGACAAAAGAAGTTCCTGAAGATAATCTAATTATTGATGGTAAATGGTGGGATTTGTCTAAACCAAACCAACTTCAGATATCATTAGACGCTAAGGTTGCTAAGGATTTTAAGATTAAATTAGGGGATATATTTACTTTAAATATCTATGGTAGAGAAGTTGATGGTGAAATAGTCAACTTTAGAAAGGTTGATTATAGAGATCTTAATATAAATTTTGCAATGCTGTTTAATCCTGACTTTGCAAAAAATATTCCCCACGAATATTTAGCGACCACAAAGTTCTATAATTTAAATAAATTTGATGAAACAAAAATGCTTGAAATTTTCCCTAGTTTATCAATGATTAAAATTGCAGATTATTTAAATAAAGTCACAAATGTTTTAAATAAAGTTTTCATAGCAGTTATTGTAATTTCAACAGTCACCATTGTTATTGGCTTAATAGTGATATCAAGTGCGATTATGGTTCAAGGAAAAGTAAGAGAATATCAAAATTTAGTTTTTAAAATTTTAGGGTTTTCAAGAAAAGAGATTATCTTTTCTTCATTAATTGAATTTATAATCATTTTTATATCAGTAATAATGATTGCAATTTTTTTTGCTGTAATTGGTTCCAAATTTATAATTGAAAATATTTTTGAGTTATCTTGGAAGTTTAATCTTGAAGTCTTAATTTACCTTGGACTATCTATAGGTTTTGTAACTTTAGTACTGATATTATTAACTAACATCAAATATTTAAATCCAAAGGTTTATCCACTTATAAGAAATCAATAGTCATTTAAAACTATTGAATTTTTTGCATTAGCCACAAACTATCTCCTGCTAAAAAATAAATTTTACCATTTTCTGGATGTACTTGTATATCTCTTAATCTTCCAATTTTTTTTTTAAAAATAATATCTTCTTTTACATTTGATAAATCTTTAAATATCAGTTTTCTTAAAGATTGATCTTTCAATGATGTTATTAGTGCATGACCATTCCATTCACTAAATTCCTTACCTTTGTAAATTGTGATGGCACTTGTGGCAATTGAGGGTACCCAATAATGAATTGCTTTTGTGAAGCCTGGCTTCCATTTAGGTCCAATTGGGATACCAGAGTAATTTGTCCCTCCCCATCCTAAAATTTTCCAACCATAATTTTCACCTTCTTTAGCCTCACCAAACCAATCTCCACCCCTTGCTCCGTGATTACTCATGTAAATTTTTCCGTCAAATGGAGATAAAACTAAGCCTTGAGGATTTCTAATACCGATTTGATATATTTCTGGAAGCCAGTTAGATTTCCCTTTAAATCTAGGATTGTCCTTAGGAATACTTCCATCTAAATTTATTCTTATAATGCTCCCTGGATGTTTTGTTGGATCTTGCGCAATCATACCTTCACCTCTTTCACCAGCAGATGCAAAAAGGTAGTCATCTTTTATCGCTAATCTTGATCCAAAATGATAACCAGAATTAATAGGAGGATTTGCTTGGAAAATATTTTCAAATTTTAATTCTTTTTTGGAAAATTTTGTTTTTGCAATTGAGGTGCTGGTTTTGCCATTACCTCTATTTTCTGTGTAAGATACATAAATAAAATTATCTTTAAAAAGAATATCTAGTATTCCACCTTGGCCATGTTCTAAAAAATTAAGATTGTGATTTATTTCAGAAATTTGTTTTGAAACAATATTTATAATTTTTATTTTTCCACTTTTTTCAGTTATAATAAGCTCTTCATTATTAATAAATGATGAGCCCCAAGGACCATTTAAATCCACAATTTTTTCTAAATTGAAATTTTTTGCAAATGAGAGGTTTGTTAAGAGTAAGAATAAAGATACTGAGAAAATAAACCTTTTCACTTTACGAAAGCTTTGATCTTCCACCATCAACTGCTATAATTTGACCTGTCACCCATGAGCTATCATCTGTAATAAGAAATTTAGCTAAAGATGCTGAGTCTTTTCCCTCACCCAGTCTCTTTAATGGATGAGCTTTTGCAATTCCATCTGCTAAAGCCTTGTTCTTTAACATTGGTTCAGCGATTTTAGAATTGGTTAAACTTGGTGCAATACAGTTTACTCTTATGTTTGGAGCAAATTCTGCAGCCAAAGAAACTGTCAAACCCTCTACGGCAGCTTTTGTAGAGGCAATTATTGCATGATTTGTAAAACCTCTTTGAGCAGCAACTGTAGAAAATAAAACCACCGAACCTTTATTTTTTTTCAAACTATCCTGGTATCCCTTTATAATCTCGACTGCTGAATATAAATTTAATTTCATACACTTATTAAAATCTTGCTCATTGACCATTCTTAAAGGTTTCAGATCAATTGACCCTACACAATATGCAATACCTTTCACGTCAGAAATATCATTTTTAACCTTATTAACAAATCCATCTTGCAAAACGTCAGCTATTGTAAATGCACAACCTAATTTTTCAGAAATATTTTTAGTTTCATTTTCATTTCTACCAACTAAATGAACTGAATTCCCTGAATTTACTAATTGTTCAGCCAAACTAGAACCGATGGATCCTGTCGCACCAAAAATAAGATATTTTTCTGACATAAAAATTTTTATTAGTTATATTTAAATATGAAGTTATTTTTTATACTTGGCAATCAATTATTTCCACCAAAATACTTGGACCGCTTCAAAAAAGACCACCTATTTTTTATGGCAGAAGATTACCAATTATGCACTTATGAAAAACATCATAAAAATAAAATCCTTCTCTTCTTATCATCAATGCGTTCACATGCGGAAAATCTTAAAAAGGATAAGTTTAAATTAGAATATTTTAAAATTGAAGATAAAGATTTTAAAGATGATTATACAAAAAAATTAAAAAAATTAATTAATTCTAAGAAAATAAAAGAGATTTCAAGTTTTGAAATTGAGGATAAATTTTTTGAGAAAAAAATTGATCAATTTATTAAAAAAGAGAAAATTAAATGGAATATTGTGCAAACTCCTATGTTTTTAAATTCGAGAAATGAATTTAAACAATATTTATCAAAATCGAAAAAACCTTTCATGGCAACTTTTTATAAAGAAGTCAGAAAAAAATCTGGCATATTAATGGGCTCTGATGGAAATCCTATAGGAGGTAAATGGAGTTTTGATGAAGATAATAGAAATAAGTTACCAAAAAATATCTCTATTCCAAAATTTCCAAAAATAAATGAGACTAACCACACTAAAAAATTAAAACCTATTATTGAAAAATTATTCAAAGATCATCCAGGAACAACCAAAAACTTTTGGTTTGCTACAGATTATAATGACGTGGTCAAATTATTAAATTTTTTTATCAAAGAGAAATCTAATTTATTTGGTGATTATGAGGACGCTGTTGATCAAAAAAATAATATTTTATTCCACAGTGCTTTAAGTCCTTATATCAACCTTGGCTTAATCACGCCTGAATTTATTATCAAAAAAGTTTTAGATTTTCATAAAACTAAAAAAATCAGATTAAATTCTTTAGAAGGTTATGTGCGTCAGGTTATAGGATGGAGAGAATTTATGAGAGGAATTTATCAAAGTTATTCAAACGAAATGGAAACTGGAAACTTTTTTAAACAAAATCGTAAAATGAAAAAGTCATGGTATGACGGAACAACTGGTTTACCTCCGTTGGATTACGCAATTAAAAATGCTTTAAATCATGGATGGTCTCATCACATTGAAAGATTAATGATCTTATCCAACATCATGAATCTTTGTGAGATAAAACCTACCATTGTTTATAAATGGTTTATGGAAATGTTTGTAGATTCCTCAGATTGGGTAATGGTGCCTAATGTTTATGGCATGGGATTATTTAGTGATGGAGGAATATTTGCCACGAAACCATATATATGTGGATCAAGTTATTTCATGAAAATGATGGATTTCAAGAAAGGTGATTGGTGTAACATAATGGATGGGTTGTATTGGAGATTTATTGACAGAAATAGAAAATTTTTTTTGAAAAATCCAAGGTTATCCATGATGGTTAGAATTTTTGACAAAATGAAAAGTGATAGAAAAAAATTAATTCTTCCTACTGCTGAAAAATTTATTAAACAAAACACACTTTAGTGAAAAAAGAAAATCTTCCATCTAAAATATGCATCGTTTGTAAAAGACCTTTCAATTGGCGAAGAAAATGGAAGCTAAATTGGGACAGAGTTAAGTATTGCTCAAAAAGATGTTCTAGCAAAAAAATATGAACTTAGAAAAATACAAATGGAAAAGTAGAATTTTACTTGTTTCTACACCAAGTTATAAGGATAGAATTTATCTAGAGGCGAAAAAAAATATATCAAGCTAAAATAAAAGATTTTCATAAAAGATTTGTAAAATTAATTTGTAAAATTAATAAGCAAGAAAAATCATCAATTGATTTAATTGGTTTTGATGGCAAATCTAAAAAGAAGATGAATAACCTTAATCTTAAAACAATTTTTAAAATTATAGACAAAATGCCATTAAGTAAAAGATCTAAACCTATAAATTTATCGCTGTATTCAGATTATAATCCTAAAACTACTACTCATGGGTTAGGATTCAAAAACAAGGAAAAAGCTCTTTACACAATTAGAACTATTAAAAATCGTCCAATTAAGTATCAGGTAAACGTTATTGCAACCATGCTGGGTAGAGCAAAGAACCATCCTAACAAAACTAGGAATATGGAGGATGCTATAAAGATATTTGGTGATTGGATGAAAATGTATAAAAGTAAAAAAAATGAAAATTAAAATAATTAATTATTTAAAGAAATTAGTAGTTTTGTTTTTTCTATTAATCCCAAACAATCTGAATGCTGATTTTTTTGAGGATATAACAAGCCAAATTGTTGATAATCCTAAAAGACTTAGTTATGGAGTTTCCGTCACCGATGTAAATCAAGATGGAAAATTTGATTTTATAGTTACTGGATTTGGTTATCTGAATTTGGCTTTATCATACGAGAATGGAAAACTGATTAATATTGTGAATCAAAAAAAATTTTCGGATGAATTTAGAAGAACAATTGGTGTCGCTGCATGTGATATGGATAAAGATGGATATGAGGAAATATATTTTCTCAACACTGATACGTATAGTGGAACAAAAAAATATTCAGATAGACTTATAGATTTAGAGAAGGGTAATTTTATTGATTTATTTGAAATTGGGAAAAATCAAAAAGATCTCAATTTAACTGCTGGGAGGTCAGTTGTTTGTGTTGATAGAAAAGGAAATGGCAATTATGGTGTATATGTTGCTAACTACGGAGGACCCACAAGATACTACGAATATAATGATGACATAATAGTCGATAAATCTGTTCAATTAAATCTGGCGAAAGTTACAGGCGGACGTGCTGTCGTAGCTGGACACATCATTTCTGATAAAATTGATATATTTGCAGCCAATGAGAGAGGAGCAAATTTTTTATACAAAAATGACGAGGGTAAATTTTTAGATGTTGCATACGAATATAGAGTTCAAGACGTCCTTCAAAATGGGAGAGGTACAACTTTGTCAGATATTTATTATCGAGGAAGACTTGATATTTTAAATGGAAATTGGGGAGGATTTCACAGAGCATATGTACTTAAAAATGATATTTTTGAAGATATAGCAAAGCCACCTTTTGATGAGCCGTCAAGAATAAGAACTGTTATTTCAGCTGACTTAGATAATGATGGTTACGACGAAATATTCTTGAATAATATTGGTGAACCGAACAAACTTTTTAGAATTTTAGAGAATGGTTTGATAAAACAAATACCCTTAGATATTGGTTTAGAACCAGATGGATATGGAACTGGAGCAGCAGTTGCTGACATAGATAACGACGGCATATTAGAATTATTAGTTTCCCACGGAGAAAGCAGAGATCAGCCATTGTCTTTGTATAAAGCAAAGGTGAATCCTCAACACAAATATTTAAGGATTAAACCGCTAAATAAATATGGGGCACCCGCAAGAGGAGCAACAGTAACATTGATTTCAAATTTAAGAAAACATTCAAAAACAATTGACTCTGGTTCAGGGTATCTATGTCAAATGGAACCAGTAGCTCATTATGGTATTAGAAAAAATGAAAAGAATATAAAAATAGAGGTTAGATGGACAAATGGAAAAACTAAAATGATCTCGGTAAAAAATCTAAACCAAACAATTACTTTAAAACAAAAATAACTAGTTTAAGGGCTGAAGAACTCTATTTATAAAATGGATTATACCATTAGAAGTTTCAACATCAGCAGTTACAACTTCAGCTTCATTTATATAAACTATACCATTAACTTTTTTTATAGTTATTTCCTCACCATTAATTGCTTTGAGTTTAATCTCACCTGCAACTTCTGAAGAAAGAATTTTTTTTGAAAAAACGTGTCGTCCTAAAATATTTACAAGTTTATCTTTGTTTTCCTCTCTCAACAAACCATAATATGTTTGTGCACTAATTGCTGCAAATGCGTCATCTAAAGGTGCAAAAACAGTAAATGGTCCTTCACCTTTTAAATTCTCACTTAATCCTGATTTCATTAAGGTTTCGTTTAATTTTGTAAATTTATCGGTTTCGTTTAATTTATCAATTACATTTCCAAATGTTATCGATGGGATAATCATCATGGCAAGTGTTAAAAAAATTATGTGAAATTTTTTCATTGGACTTTAATAACTTTAAATTTATAATTTAAAAGTAAATTAAGTGCGACAAATAATAAAAATTTTTTAAATTAATTAAATTAATGAATTTTTCAAAAGCTATCTTTAGATTTGTAATTATTTTTATCCTTAATTTATCTTTTTCCAATATTTCAAATTCAGTGGAAAAAAATTATTATAAAGATTTGATAACAGATTGGTCTAGAATATTTCCTGACAGCAACAGAAATGCTGCTGGTCCAAAATTCTTCAAATATATAATTGATAAAGACATAAATTATGAAGATTTCATCGAATACAACAAACTTTATTGTGCTGTTTCTGGTTCATTGATTGATCCCAATAGTGACCCTGATTTTTTATTTATTAGTGAGAGAGGAACTAAAAATAAAATTTGTGGTAATTATTATAAATGTTGTATTCCGTGTTCTTGTGATATTATGAAATATTCTGAAGTTGAAAGGATGAAATATAAATTTAAAGATGGCATCAAGGAGTTTTTTGTTTTTACAATTAAAAATCCCTGCAACAAAGAAGATTTTCCAAATAGGGTTAATAAAGATTATTTTTGTGTTGGAGAGAAAATAAATAATAAACAGGTTTATGATTTAAATGGCCGAATAGTAATCGGTTTATTGCATAACGGTAAAAGCTGCAGAAAAGATGAGATAGATTTTGTAAAAAGTCATCAGATAACTGGTAGATTTTGTGAATTTAGAAATAATACACCCATAGAGAATTTAGAGGCAGGCATGGGTGATATTTTTATTAAACTTGCGAGATAAAAATTATGGATAATAAGATTTTTGAATGGGCAGGAGTTATAACAGCAATATTATATTCATTATTCGTAGCTATGAATATTGGTATTGAATTTTTTGGTTTTTGCTTATTACTTTTGTCTGCAATTTTGATTGGAATTTGGGCGTATAGAGGTGGTCATAGAGGAATATTATTTTTACAATTCTTTTACGCAACAGCAGGAATTATCGGAATGTTTAGGTGGTTTTAATTGAAAGTTGAAATTATTTTTGGGATATAATTTTTAAAATTAAAAAAACCTTTGTTGCAATATTGCCAAGAATACTGATCAAGTTTTCTATATAAAAAAGTTATTTTTGAGTTATTTAAATTTAAATAATCTAAGTTTTCACCAACCGAGGGATATAAACCATAACAGTTTTGAATATCTTTTATTTCACTTATACTGATCATCTCATAATCAATAGACTTAGCTTTTAACCTTTGTTTTTGGTCTTCAATTAAAAGAGATTTAAATTTTACAACTTTTTCACCCAGCTTAATAGATCTATTATCATTTTCATTTGAAATTAAATAAATTTTTTTAAATTTGTAATTTTGAAAATCAGTAATTTCAAAAGAGAGATTATTATCAAAAATTAGTAGACTTTCATCTTCAATATTTTGAGGATTACTAAAATCATGTTTTATTATTGAGTAAGTTTTTTCAGATACTTTTGGAGGAGCATTTTCATTTAATTTAATGTTATTGAACCTGTTAGCAGTGAATTTTTTAATGTTCCATTCGCTCGCCAAATAATGTTTTCCTTGCGTTTGAACTCCAGCAACCCATCTCCATCCAAGAGTATTGGACGCGGCATCGCCGTCATAGAGATGTTGCATAAAAAATTCTGCACCCAATTGCCAGGGTAATTCTAATGTAAAAATCCAAATACTAGCAAACCACATCCTTGTATGATTGTGTAAATAATTGTTTTCTTTTAGTTCGATTACCCATTGATTAAAGCAATCTATCTTCGTTTTTCCTTCAATTGCATTTTTATAGTTTTGATTATTTTTTATATTTTCCTTAATCTTAGTTAATTCTGTCAAATAATCTGACCAAACATTTGGTCTCAATTCTAGCCAGCCCTTCCAATATGTACGCCATAATACTTCTTGTATAAATTTTTCATTTTTTGAAAAAGAAAATTTACCTAGAGATTTTTTAATGATCTCTTGTTCATTAATAATTCCATGAGTGATATATGGTGACAAACAAGAAACATTTGATCTTTTTTCTGGACCAAAATCAAAATTTCTAAGCTTTGAATATTCTGCAAGATTGTTTTCAACAAAACTTTCTAATCGATCTAAGGCCTTAGCCCTTGAGGGTTCAAAATTCATTTAAAACTATTTAGATTTTTTTTTCTTAAGACCTAATTTATCACTATGTCTTAATCTCAAGATTACAATCGCACCAGCAATTAGAACTATTGCAACTGCTTCATAAACTAATGCAGTAGGATCCATCTCTTTACCTTGAAGAATAATAAATCGAGCAAGTGCAGTAATTGCTATTAGGAGCGGTAATGTAATACTGATTGATTGTTGGTTCCAAAAAACCCTAACCATTGCAAGAACTTCTAAATAAAGAAACATTAATAATAAGTCAGCTAATGTTACAGACAGATTTTGATACATTTTATAAATTTCAATACCTACAGCAATAACTGTACTAATCAAAATTATGCACATTAATATAAGTTGTAAATTCTTAGCTATTTTTTCCATTATTTGTCCTTGCTAAATGGTAACCATTTTTCAAAAACTGATTTTGATGGACCATCATACGGTATAGTATATGAGTTTGTATTTGTTAGAACTTCTATACCTTTAGAAAAAACAAAAATAAATACTATAACAAATACAATGACCATAATTTTAAATGGATCAAAATTTTTTGTTTGAAAGACACTGGTCGATTTTTCTTCGGCTTTATGGAACTGTTTAAATGTCATATAGACTGCAAATATAAGACCAACATGAGCCAAGTATGTTCCAGCCCATCCAAAAGCAAAAGTTGTATATGAAAATACATACAAACTAAACACAGTCGTCCATATAAAACTTAGAACTAATAATATTTGTAATCTAACAGCTTTAGGTAATGATCTTAAATCGTTTTTACTATCATCAAATAATATATTAGCTGAGTCTTGCATCCATTTTTTTAAACTGTCCATAAAACTAAGTTATGTTTTTTTTCAGAATTGACAATGTAAAAAATTGTCAATTTTTCTTGAGTTATCTTAATTTTTTTTTGTGAAAATTAATAAATTTTTCAACATTAGATTTATTGAAAGATTTATTTTCCTCAAATGAAACTTTTTTCATTGAATATGCTTTACTTTTTGTAATTCTTGATTGAATAATGATATTTCCTTTATAAAGCTTCATTTTTACAGTTCCATTTACTTTATTTCTCTTGAGGTCAACGATTTTTTGAAGTTTAAACCTTTCTTTTGAAAACCAATATCCATTATAAATTAATTCAGCATATCTAGACATGATGGAATCTTTTTTATGCATTGTGTTTTTGTCTAATGTTACTGACTCTATAGCTCTATGAGCATGAATAAGAAGTGTACCACCAGGTGTTTCATAAACTCCTCTAGATTTTATACCAAGAAATCTATTTTCAACTAAATCAACTCTTCCAATACCGTTTTTACCAGCTATTAAATTAAGTTTTGTTAAAATTTTCTCAGGATTATATTTTTTTCCATTAATACCAACTGGGTCTCCATTTTTAAAATTTATGGATATAAATGTAGGTTTATTAGGAGCTTTTTCTGCAGAAACCGTTCTTTGAAAAATAATTTCTGGAGCAGAATTTTTTGGATTTTCTAAAACTTTTCCCTCAGTAGAGGTATGAAACAAATTGTCATCAACAGAAAAAGGTGTGGAACCCACTTTATCTTTAGGTATTGGTATTTTGTATTTTTTCGCGTATTTAATAAGATCTGTTCTAGATCTTAAATTCCAAACTCTCCAGGGTGCTATTATCTTAATCTTTGGACCAAAATAATGATATCCAAGCTCAAATCTGACTTGATCATTTCCTTTACCAGTGGCTCCATGAGAAACTGCATATGCTTTATATTTTTTTGCAACTCGTATTTGATCTTTTGCTATTAAAGGTCTTGCAATAGAGGTACCCAATAAATATACGCCCTCATAAATCGCGTGACCTCTGATCATCGGAAAAACATAATCTTTAACAAAAATATTTTTTAAATCTTTTATTATAATATTTTTTACACCAAATTTTTTTGCATTTTTGATTATCTTTTTTTTATCTATTTTTTGACCAATATTAGCCGTGTAACAGATTACTTCGGCATTGTAATTTTCTTGAAGCCATTTAAGAATTATGGAAGTATCTAGTCCTCCAGAATAAGCTAATACAATTCTTTTCCTTTGTGTCATTAATTAACTACAAGCTTTTTTTGCTGTGTTATAAGCTTTAGTGAAACCTAATAATGAATAATGATCAATTGTTTGAGAACCTTTTTCGTTATAACCAGTAACCATAATTCTAGAACCTTTTTTCATCACTCTAACCATTATTTTTTCTTTTTTATTACTGGTCATCCAAGCAAAACCTTGTTGTTTGATATCAAATTTAAATTTGTTATTTCCGGATGTTGCAATAACACTATTATTTTTATTAAATTCATATCCAGCAGTTGTGCTTATTTCATTGGTAATTTTTTCACCTGGTCTGAATGTCACAAATAGCCTTGCATCTCTTTTACTTGTTTTTGGAGATTGTAAAATTGGTGAGGATTGAGCAAAACAAACTTTACCCGACGTTTCTGCTAGCACTATGGTTTCCCAATCTTTATATTTTCCAATTTTTTTAAGATCTTCAGCTAGGGTTTTTGTAATTGAAAAAAAAATAAAAAATAAAGACAATAATAAAGTTTTTTTAATTATGGGCATGGGTTTGGGTATTTTTTTTGAATATTGTTAATTTCATTTAGTATTTCACTTGATAGAGTTACATTTACACTTTCTATATTTGTTTTCAACTGTTCCATTGTCGTTGCTCCAATAATTACACTTGTTACAAATGGCTGAATCTCACAAAATTTTAAAGACATTTGGGTAAAATCAACATTAAATTTTTTTGATATTTTATAATATTCCTCAATTGCGTTTTGACCATTTTCGTTTTTATATCTAGTAAAATCTTTAAATAGTTTCATTCTTGATTTTTCAGGCAAATTATTATTCCTATATTTTCCTGTTAAGTAACCAAATGCTAATGGCGAATAGGCTAACAATCCACTTTTCTCTCTTACTGAAATTTCTGCTAATCCAACTTCATAAGATCTATTAAGTAAATTATAAGGGTTTTGAACAGACATCATTTTAGGAAGATTTTTTAACTTAGAGATTTCAAGAAATTTTGACAAACCCCATGCTGTCTCGTTAGACAAACCTACATATCTAATTTTTCCCTGCTTAATAAAATTTTCTAGACTTTCAAGTATTTCTTCAAATGGTGTCCAGTCATTATCGTTTTCATCGTGCTCATAACCGTGTTTTCCAAAAAAATTAGTATTTCTCTCAGGCCAATGAAGTTGATATAAATCTATGTAGTCTGTCTTTAACCTTTTAAGGCTTTCTTCTAAAGCATCTGAAATTTTCTTTTTTCCAAAATTATTTCCACCACCCCGAATATATTTATTTGAGGTATTTCCACAGACTTTTGTAGCAATTACAACTTTGTCTCTTTTATTTGTTTTTTTAAACCAGTTTCCAATTATTCTCTCTGTTTCACCATAAGTTTCTTTTCTCATGGGAATTGAATAAATTTCTGCTGTATCCCAAAAATTTACTCCATGATCTAATGCCCAGTCCATTTGCTCGAAACCTTCTTCTTCAGTATTTTGCTCTCCCCAGGTCATTGTACCGAGACAAATTGTACTAACGTCAAGATCAGTATTACCTAATTTTTTGTAATTCATTGTGGTTTTAAAGTGTTAATATTTATTAATCTTTTAAGGTATCTTGAATAATTAGTAAAAGACTATATATCTATTGCAATTATGGAATTTGATAAAAAAGGAATTTTAGCAAGAGCAAAAGCTGCAGCGCAAGAGACAACTGCGGTTATGGATGAAGGCTTAAGAGCCTATATGTTAAAAGTTTACAATTATATGGCAACCGGTGTTCTTTTAACTGGGATTGTAGCTTTATTATCCTTTAAGATGTCGGTAGTAACTGATGCAGGTGGATCTATTGTTGCATTAACGAGTTTTGGTTCAGCAATTTACATGTCCGGATTGAAATGGGTTGTAATGTTAGCTCCATTAGCAATTGTGTTTTACATGAGTTTTGGAATAAATAAAATGAGTGCTGGAAAAGCACAAACTACTTTTTGGGTTTTTGCTGCGTTAATGGGACTATCTCTTTCATCAATATTATTAGTGTATACTGGTTTGAGTGTAACTAGAGTTTTCTTTATATCTTCAGCAACTTTTGGTGCGATGAGCATTTATGGATATACAACAAAAAGAGACTTAACGAAATTGGGTTCTTTTTTGATGATGGGATTGATTGGAATTATCATAGCTTCGTTAGTAAATATTTTCATGAAATCATCTATGATGTATTTTGTTATTTCAATTTTAGGTGTGCTTATATTTGTTGGATTAACCGCTTATGATACACAAAAAATAAAAAATATGTATGTAGCAAGTGATACAGGTGAATTAATGGGTAAAAAAGCTGTAATGGGCGCTTTAACCTTATATCTTGATTTCATAAATCTATTTATTATGCTTCTTAGACTTTTTGGTCAAAGAAGATAACGTTAATCTGAAAGTTTTTTCCAATTAGTATTTTTCAGCAAATTACTTAGATTGTCAGAATTTTTTAAAATCTTGCCATTTGTATCAGTAATTAAATATCTTAAGTTTTTGTTTTTTGGTTTAAAATTTTTACAGATTTTATATAGAGCGTTTTCAGCAGCATTCTTAAAAACACTAAACCCAACCTGTCTACTGGAAATATTTAATCCATAATCTTTCCAAGATCCTTCAGAAACCATTTTAGCATATAAATCCAGAATTATTTTAAGTTCGTTTTTTTCAAAAAAATATTTTTCATCGATGCTTTTATTGTGTGTATTATTTATGATTAATCGTAAGTTGTTATTCATTAATTTTATATTTATTAATTAAACTGATCTGAAAAGCAGTGAAAATAAATGTGATAGGTAATAAGCCCCATACTTTAAAGTTAACCCAAAACTCTTCAGTTTGAGTTCTCCATACTAACTCATTTAAAACTGCCAATCCAAAGAAAAAATATATCCATCTTTTATTTAATATTTCCCAGCCGGTATCTGATAATGAAATTGAACCACCCATAATTTTTTTAAGCACAGGCTCTTTTGTAAAATATCTACCAAATATTAGAGATAATCCGAATAAGATATTTATAATAGTTGGTTTAATATAAATGAAAACTGGATTATCAAAATAGATAGTCAGTCCACCAAATAATGTAATTAGTATTCCACTAATTAAAGGAACTTTAGGAATTTTTTTCTCTAGCATCCACATAATTATTAGTGCGATAATAGTTGCAATTATGAAAGGTGGTATCGCAATCTTTAAATCTTTGTCACTATCGTAATAGTAGTAAAAGAAAATTATAAGTGGTCCAAAATCTGTAATAAACTTAATGAAGGATTTATTCACAAAAAAGATATTAACATAAATAAAATTTAACAAAAACTTTATATTTTTTTCTATTGATTTTTATTTTTAAATACCCATACTCTCCTTAATGGCAATTCAAAAAGCGAAATTTTCAATTGGTGACATTGTAAAACATAAACACTTTGAATTTAGAGGTGTAATATATGACGTTGATTTTGAATTTAATAATTCTGAGGAGTGGTATCAGTCTATTCCGAAAAATGTTAGACCAAGAAAAGATCAACCATTTTATCATTTATTGGCTGAAAATGATGAAATTACGTATGAGGCGTATGTCTCAGAGCAGAATTTATTAGTAGACGACTCTAATGAGCCCATAAAACACCCGCTTATAGAGGAAATTTTTTCTGGTAAAAAAGGCTCAAGTTATTTCAAGCAATCTAATTAAAATCCATTTTTTAAACACAATTAGCTCAAAACTTAGACACACGATCCTTTTAAAAATAACACAATTCGATCAAGGATGCTAAAATTTTACCCTTCGTTATTATCTCCCTCTGCATTCTTGATCGGATAATTTTTCACATTATATTCAGCGTATGAATTAGTATATATCTTTATATGTTTAAACACTTTGAACCAAACAAAATATTTTCAATCACTTCCAAAGCCCCAAGATATGTCCTTTATCTACTTGTAATCGTTTTGACTATCGGGCTTATTGAGTCTTTATTATTGTCTCCCGAGGACTATCTGCAAAGTCATACTGTTAGAATTATGTATGTTCATGTACCCGCGGCATGGTTAGCACTTGGAATTTTTTCTTCAATTACATTTTTATCGCTAACTGGTTATATTTTTAAATTAAAAAACTTTTTTTTGATTGCTAAAAGTTTAGCTCCATCAGGTTTCATTTTTAATATTATTGCTTTAGTCACAGGATCTATTTGGGGTAAACCAACATGGGGAACATGGTGGGCTTGGGATGCTAGAATCACTTCAATGTTAATTCTTGCACTTTTTTATTTAATGTTTTTAATGGCTTGGAGAATTTATGATAAAAAAGAACAAGTTTTTAAAATTACCTCAATCATAACAGTTTTAGGGATAATAAATGTTCCAATAATTAAGTATTCTGTAGACTGGTGGAATACGCTTCATCAGCCAGCGTCAATAAATATTTTATCAAAATCTACAATTCATTCTTCAATGTTAGTGCCTTTGTTGATTATGACTGCGGCATTTGCCCTATTCTCGTTGCTAATTTTTTTAATGAAATATAATACAGAACTGATAAAAATTAAAAATAAAGGTTTAGACAGATTATGATTACTGAATTATTTTATATGAGTGGATATGGAATTTATGTTTGGAGTTCATTTACTTTTACGCTTTTAAGTTTTATTTCCTTATATGTTGTTACTAAAAGTCAGTACGTAAAAGAAAAAAATAAGTTTATAGCTAAATTTGGGAACCTAAACGCTGAAAGAACTGCCTCTGCTAAACTACAAAGAATTAATAGAGAGATTTTGTCCAACACCTCAACAATTTAACTTTTTAAGCCATGTATGGTCGTAAAGTTAAACTAAGATTTTTTTTCATTTTCTTAATTATTATTACATTAAGTTTGACAGTATTTCTTATTCTAAAATCTTTGGAAGAAAATGTTATTTATTTTAAATCTCCATCTGAGGTAAAAGTTTTATCTGAAAAGCAGCAGAAAAAGATTAGAATTGGAGGAATGGTAAAAACTGACTCGATTTCTATTGTAAATAAAGAATTAAGTTTTGTTATCACAGACTTTAAAAGTGAAATTAACGTTGTTTATTCAGGACTAATACCTAATCTTTTTGAAGAAGGCAAAGGTGTTGTTGCAGAAGGATTTTTAAAAGATGAAAATTTTTTTTCGGCAACTAAAATTTTAGCTAAACATGATGAAAATTACATGCCTCCCGAAGTTAAGGCTGCTTTAGAGGAAAAATAAAATGTCAAGTTTAATTGGATATTATTCTTTAATTTTTGGTGTTGGTATTTCAATTCTAGTTATATTTTTTTCAATTAAAAATTTTAATGACACTCAAAATCTTGATACTAAAATAATATCATTAGTCTTCTTACAACTTTTATTTGTGATAATAAGTTTTTCAGGTTTAATTTTATCTTTTGTAAACTCTGATTTTAGTAATGAGACAGTTTTTAATCATTCCCACACGACTAAGCCTCTTTTTTATAAAATCTCTGGTACTTGGGGCAATCATGAGGGAAGTCTATTACTATGGTTGTTAGTTTTAACATTATTTATATTTGTTTTTTTGTTGAAATCCAAAAATCAACCAAACCAATATAGAATTCTAACTTTATTATTTCAGCAAATAATAATATTAGGTTTTTTTATTTTTCTAATACAAACCTCTAATCCTTTTAATCATATTTTTCCAGTTCCAAAAGAAGGATTAGGTTTAAATCCTATATTGCAAGACCCTGCATTAGCAATTCACCCGCCAATTTTATATTTAGGGTACGTTGGTACTTCTATAATTTTTTCCTCAGCACTTGCAGCAGTTTGTTCAAATAATATTACAAAAATATGGGCGTCACACATCAAAAAATGGGTTTTAGTTTCTTGGATTTTTTTGACTTTAGGAATTTTACTTGGATCTATTTGGGCTTATTATGAGTTAGGTTGGGGTGGTTTTTGGTTTTGGGATCCGGTTGAAAATGTATCTTTAATGCCATGGTTTGCACTAACAACATTATTACATTGCGTATTAGTTTTAGAAAAAAAACTAATTCTTACCTCGTGGGTTGTTGTTTTATCAATTGCAACTTTTACCTTAAGTATGTGTGGTACTTTTCTGGTTCGGTCGGGTATTTTAAATTCTGTCCACACATTTGCCAACGATCCAGAAAGAGGTTTGTATATTCTAATATTTTTATTTATTTTAATATTTTTATCTTTGTTTATTTTTTTAATTTTTCACAAAAGCGAAAACAATAATACCAAAACTTTCTATTTATTAAGCAAGGAAACATCAATTTTAGTTAATAATTGGTTTATGATGTATTTTCTATCCGTTGTTTTAATTGGCACAATTTATCCAATATTTTTAGAGGTAATCTCATTTCAAAAAATATCTGTAGGTCCACCATTTTTTAACAAATTGATACTTCCTTTTTTAATTCCTTTTATGTTGGCAATGGCAATAGGCCCTAAATTAAAGTGGATTAAATCAGATGTTGAAGACAAAACTTATTTAATTTTATTTTTTATTGTTTCCTTGATTTTATCCATATTGATAATAAGAAATTTAGATATTAATTTTCTTTATAATACAATTTTAATCACAGCGGCTTTTTATTTATTTTTTATTACTCTTAGAGACTTTTTTCATGCAAAATATAGAAACCTTTCACAAATATTAGCGCATTTTAGTTTTAGCATTTTAATACTAAGTATTTTATTTAATAATATTTTCTCATCTGAAGTTATTACAAATTTAAAGATTAATGAAACTTACCAAGATCAAAATTTGAAGATTAATTTTGAAAGCATTAAGCAAGAAAATAAACAAAATTTTAAAGCTATTAAGGGAAAGTTTACTGTAGAGGATCAAAGTGGATCAATTGAAGTGATGCAACCTGAATTAAGAATATATAATCAACCAAATATTGTTACCAGTGAAGCAGATATCAAAACAAATATTTTCACTGATAAATTTATGACAATGAATTATGTTCAAAATCAAGATTATTTTAATATTCGTTATCAAGTAAAACCATTTATGATTTGGATTTGGATTTCTACAATTCTATTGTGTTTCAGTGGTACTTTAAGTTTTATTAGGAAAAAGTATGAAAGCTAAAATTTTTCCTATATTTTTAATCATTACATTTTCAATAATTTTTTATATTTTTTACAAAGGTTTACAAAATTCTAATATTTATACTCCTGAAATTAAATCAGAAATTAAAATTCCAAATTTTGAAGCTAAAGAGTTTTTTTCAAAAGACAACGTAAATTCTGATCAAATTTTTATAGGTAGTGAATACTATTTATTAAATATTTGGGCCTCGTGGTGTATCCCTTGTAAAGAGGAACATAAGTATCTAATGAATTTAAGTAAAAAAGAAAATATTAAAATTATTGGACAAAATTACAAAGATAATTTTGTTAATGCTAAAAATTTTTTGACAAAGTTAGATAACCCATACGATTTGATTTTTTCAGATAATGATGGCACGATAGCAATTGAATGGGGTGCATATGGAGTACCTGAAAGCTTTTTAATCAAAAATAATCAAATAATAAAAAAAATAATTGGTCCCTTGAATGAAAAATTGTTTTCTGAAATAAAAGAATTGATTCAATGAATATATTAAAGTTTTTTATATCTGTTATTCTTTTGATTAATTTTTTTTCTTCCGACTTAAAAGCCAAAAATTTAGGAACTAAAATAACAAAAAATTTGAGATGTTTAATTTGTCAAGGTCAATCAGTGTATGACTCAGATTCTGAATTTGCTAATAGTTTAAAAATTTTAGTAGAAAAAAAATTGGATGATGGTTTAAATGAAAAACAAGTATACGATTATTTGAAAAATAAATATGGAGATTGGATTTTGTATGATCCAGAGTTCAATAAAAACACTTATTTTCTTTGGTTATTACCCATATTGATGTTTGTATTTGGTGGTGCAATAATACTTAGAAAAGTTATATTAAAAAAAAAAAAATTATGAAACATCTAAGAATTTGTTACTTGGTAATATTATCTCTTTTAATTTCTTCTTCAATCTATGCCGAAGATACTAAAATTGATAGTGATAATACAAAGTTTAATATCTATTCAGGATTGTTTGATTTTAGTGATAACGGAAAGAGATCAACTCTAATTGGATTTCAACATCAAAATACTGATTTAAATAGAGATACTTTTCTTGGTAATCTTTCTCCAATAACTGGTTTCATGTTTACCGCTGATAGTGCAGCTTATTTGTATACTGGTGTACAAGCACAATATTCTTTGGGAGCTTTAAATATTACACCTAGTTTTACGCCGGGTCTTTATAGTCAAGGAAACGGAAAAGATCTTGGACACCTGTTAGAATTTAAAAGTGAAGTTCAGATTACTCTTAATATATTACAAAACAGTCAATTAGGCTTTTCATATAATCATTTATCCAATGCAAGCTTAGGCGAAAAAAATCCTGGGGCAAATAGTTATATGTTTAATTTTCTTAAAACCTTCTAAAAACACTCTATGATATTAAGATTAAAAGATTGTCATAATTTTTCTGATTTTAGAAAACTTGCTAAGCTAAAGTTACCATCACCTATTTTTCATTATATTGATGGAGCGGCTGATGACGAAATTACATACGCCCGTAATACGAGTGCTTTTGACGATGTTGACCTGGTTCCAAATGTTTTACGAGGCGTTGAAGAAGTTGATTTATCCACTACAATATTTGGCAAAAAATTAGATTTACCATTTTATCTTTCACCAACAGCACTACAAAGACTTTTTCATTATGATGGTGAAAGAGCAGTTGGGAAAGCTGCCAAAAAATTCAATACAATGTTTGGTGTTTCTGCTTTAGCAACAGTCAGTGTTGAGGAAATTTCTTCAATGATTGATACACCTAAAATGTTTCAATTTTATTTTCATAAAGACAGAGGTTTAAACGACTCTTGCTTGGAAAGAGCAAAAGCTGCAAAATTTGATGTTATGGCTTTAACAGTTGATACTATCACTGGAGGAAATAGAGAGAGAGACTTAAGAACAGGGTTTACCTCTCCACCAAAGTTAACTTTAGCAAGTTTATTTAGTTTTGCTACTAAACCGATGTGGGGAATTAATTATCTTACAAAAGGTAAGTTTGAATTACCTCATTTACAAGATTTCGTTAAAGAAGGTACCGATGTTAACTCATCAATTGGAAATTATTTTTCAACTATGTTGGATCAATCTATGAATTGGAAAGACGCTGAAAATCTTTGTTCTAAATGGGGTGGTCATTTTGCTCTCAAAGGAGTTATGAGTGTAGAAGATGCAAAAAGAGCAGTAGACATAGGATGCACAGGTATAATGGTATCGAATCATGGTGGAAGACAGTTAGATGGATCTAGAGCGCCTTTTGATCAACTTGCAGAAATTGTTGATGCAGTTGGTGATAAATTAGATGTAATTTGTGAAGGTGGAATTCATAGAGGCACACATATGCTTAAAGCATTATCATTAGGTGCCAAGGCTTGTTCAGGAGGAAGATTATATCTTTATGCTTTAGCAGCTGGAGGTCAAGCAGGTGTAGAAAGAGCGTTAGAAAAATATAAAGCTGAACTAGTGCGTGATATGAAACTTATGGGCTGTACAAAAATAAGTGATTTAAGTCGAAATAATTTAAGATTTAGAACATAGTGAGTTTAAAAAATTGCTATAATTTTAAAGATTTTAGAAATTTAGCAAAAAAAAAATTACCATCACCAATTTTTCATTACATAGATGGTGGTTCAGATGATGAGGCTACTTTAAGAAGAAACACAGAATCATTTAATGAATGTGACTTAGTTCCAAATGTGTTAGCAAATGTTGGTAAACCTGACTTAACAACAACTTTATTTGGAAGGAAAATAGATATGCCAATTTTTCTTTCTCCAGCCGCAATGCAAAGACTTTATCACGTTGATGGTGACAAAGCATCAGCAAGAGCAGCAGAAAAATTTGGAACTTTTTATAGCATGTCTTCGATGAGTAATAACTCTATTGAGGAGATAGCCAATATTTCTGGTGGTCCAAAATTATTTCAACTTTATGTTCATAAAGACAAATCAATCACAGATGATTTGATTGACAGGTCAAGAAGATCAGGATTTGATGCAATGTGTTTGACTGTAGACACATTGGTAGCTGGAAATAGAGAAAAAGATCATAGAACAGGATTTACAACACCTCCAAAACTTACATTAAAAAGTTTAATGAGTTTTGCAATGAGACCCAATTGGGTTTTTAATTATTTAACTGGAAAAAAATTTGAACTCTCAAATGTTAAAAAAAAAACAGACAAAGGAACAAACATTGCAAAATCAGTTATTGAATATATTAATGAGCAGTATGATCCACTGATGGGATGGAAAGATGCAGAATATTGTGCAAAAAAATGGAACGGACCATTTGCTCTAAAAGGAGTTATGTCAGTTGAGGATGCAAAAAAGGCTGTTGATATCGGTTGTACTGCTATTATGATCTCAAATCATGGAGGTCGACAGCTAGACGGATCTAGATCACCTTTTGATCAAGTGAAGGCAATTTCAGATGCAGTTGGCGATAAGCTTGAAATTATTCTAGATGGGGGTGTTAGAAGAGGCACGCATGTTTTAAAAGCATTAGCAGCAGGAGCAAAAGCATGTAGTTTTGGTAAAATGTTTTTGTTCTCTTTGGCCGCAGGGGGTCAGCAAGGTGTTGAACATTTACTTAAAAATATGCACGATGAGATTTATAGAAATATGGTTTTAATGGGTTGTAAAAGTTTAAAAGAGTTGAATAGTTCAAAATTAATCTATAGAAAATAGAGGGATAATTATGAAGTTAGCGAAAAGTTTAGATAGATTAGGTACAGAGTCTGCATTTACTGTTCTTGCAGAAGCAAAAAAATTAGAGGCACAAGGAAAGCCTATGATTCATTTGGGCTTAGGACAGCCAGATTTCAAAACTCCTAAACACGTTGTTGAAGCTGCTAAAAAAGCACTAGATGATGGACATCATGGATATGTTATGTCAAATGGTATTCCAGAATGTCGTCAAGCTGTTACAAGGTGGATTAAAAAACGTTACAATGTAGATATTAATTTTGAAAGAATTCTAATTATGCCTGGTGGAAAACCTACTATGAGTTATGCCATCCAATGTTTTGGTGAACCAGGAGCAGAGATTATACATCCAACACCTGCTTTTCCAATTTATGAGTCAATGATAAACTATACTGGTTCAACTTCTGTCCCATATGATTTAACAGAAAATAAAGATTTAAAATTTGATCCAGATAAAATATTATCTATGATAACAGACAAAACTCGACTGTTAATTCTAATAAATCCAAATAATCCGACAGGAAGCTTTGTTGAAAAAAAAGACGTAGATGTTTTAGCTGACGGTCTGAAGAAGCACCCTCATGTTACAATACTTAGCGATGAAATTTATAGTAGACAAATTTTTGATGGAAAAGAAATGCCAACATTTTTTAATTATCCAGAGTTAAGGGAAAGATTAATTGTATTAGAAGGATGGAGTAAAGCTTATTCCATGACTGGGTGGAGACTTGGTTGGAGCTTTTGGCCAGAACATTTAGTCGAACATGTTAATAAATTATTAATTAATAGTGTTTCATGTGTTAATGCTGCTGCTCAATTTGCAGGTATTGCTGCTTTAGATGGACCAGACGACTCAATTGATGCAATGATGGAAAAATTTACTCAAAGAAGAGATTTAATTTATAAAGGTTTAAATGATTTACCAGGTGTAGAATGTAGTTTACCTGGCGGGGCTTTCTATGCATTTCCTAAGGTAATCGGTACTGGCATGAATGGTGCAGAGTTTGCAAGGAAGGCTATGCATGAAGCAGGAGTTGCAATAGTTCCTGGATCAGCTTTTGGTGAAACTTGCCAAAATTACGTTAGATTTAGTTTTGCAGCATCAAGGGATAATATTTCTCAAGCTCTTGAAAATATAAAGAAAATGCTGACTAAATAAGCTGTATTTTTGCTAAAATTTTTATTAATATTTATTAATGAACGATCAAGTACAAGCTGAGTTAAAAAAGATTTTTAATGGTAGGTTTTCAACATCAGTATCGACTAGAGCAAACTATGCAAGGGGTGAAGATACGTATGATCCTATTCTATCAAAGGCAGTTGTATTTCCTGA
>CACBQF010000002.1 GCA_902541315.1 uncultured Pelagibacteraceae bacterium | reverse complement strand
CTTATGGGTCTGCAGGAGAACGATGTATGGCGCAATCGGTAGCAGTTGCAGTAGGTGATATAGGAGATGAATTAGTGTCAAGATTATCAAAAAAAGCTGAAGCTTTAAAGGTTGGGCCTGGGATGGATAAGGACTCTGAGATGGGCCCATTAGTTACAAAGGAACATCTTGAAAAAGTAAAAAGCTATGTAGATCTGGGTGAAAAAGAAGGTGCAAAATTAGTAGTTGATGGAAGAAATTTAAAATTACAAGGATATGAGAATGGTTTCTATATTGGTGGCTGTTTATTTGATCATGTCAAAAAAAATATGAGAATTTATAAAGAGGAAATTTTTGGGCCTGTTTTATCTGTTGTAAGAGTTAAAACATTCGAAGAGGCAGCAAAATTAATCAATGATCATGAATATGGAAATGGAGTAAGTATTTATACAAGGGATGGTGATGCCGGAAGAACTTTTGCAAGTAAAATTCAAGTTGGTATGGTTGGTATTAATGTACCTATTCCTGTGCCGATGGCTTTTCATAGTTTTGGTGGATGGAAAAGATCTTTATTTGGAGATAGTGCAATGCATGGTATGGAAGGAATTAAATTTTATACAAAATTAAAAACAATAACATCTAGATGGCCCTCAGGTATTCGGTCTAATGCCGAATTCGTGATGCCAACAATGAAATAAAAAATGAGCAAAATATCTTTGATTGGAGCGGGACAAATTGGTGGAACCCTTGCACATTTAATAGGAACAAAAGAACTAGTTAATGAAGTGGTATTGTTTGATGTAGCTAGTGGTATTGCAAAGGGAAAAGCTTTAGATATCGCACAATCTTCATCTGTAGACGGTTTCAACGTTAGATTCTCTGGAACTGATAATTATGAAGATATAAAAGATTCAGATGTAATTATAATTACAGCAGGTGTTCCAAGAAAACCTGGAATGAGCCGAGATGATCTACTTGGAATAAATTTGAAAATCATTAAACAAGTTGCTGAAGGGGTAAAGAAAAATGCTCCTGATGCTTTTGTAATTTGTATTACCAATCCCCTAGATGTTATGGTTATGGCATTTCAAAAATTTTCAGGTTTGCCATCAAAAAAAGTTGTTGGTATGGCAGGTATTTTAGATAGTTCAAGATTTAAATTATTTTTATCACTAGAATTAAATGTGCCGGTAAGAGAAGTCGAGGCGATGGTTATGGGGGGCCATGGTGACACTATGGTTCCTATGCCAAGATTTACAAAAATTTCAGGTAAACCATTACTCGAGTTTGTAAAGGATGGAAAGATCTCTTTAGAAAGAATTGAGGAAATTAATCAAAGAACACGAGATGGGGGTGCGGAGATAGTTAAGCTTTTAGAAAAAGGATCAGCCTTTTATGCACCAGCAGCTTCAGGTGTTCAAATGGCAGAAGCATATTTGAATGATCAGAAAAAATTATTACCTTGCGCTGTACAATTAAATGGAGAATACGGCGTGCAAAATGTTTATGCAGGTGTTCCTGTTGTAATTGGGAAAGATGGTGTAGAAAAAATTCAAGAGATTGATTTAGATGAAAAAGAAAAAAAAGAATTTATGCATTCAATAGATGCTGTAAAAGCACTGTGGGGTGCTGCGTCTAAAATAGATCCTGATTTATCTAAACAATAAATGAATATTCACGAGCATCAAGCGAAGCAAATATTAAAAAAATATGGAGCTGTGGTTCCTAAAGGGGTATTTGCGCTCAGTGTTGATGAGCTTATTGAAAAAGCAAAAGTATTAAAAACTGATAAATATGTTCTTAAAGCCCAAATTCATGCTGGTGGTAGAGGAAAAGCAGGTGGTGTAAAAATTTTAAACTCAATGGAGGAACTTACATTAGCGGCCAAAGAATTACTGGGAAAAACACTTATAACTCATCAAACTGGTCCTGAAGGTAGAGAGGTAAAAAGATTATACGTAGAGGAATCTTCAAACATAGATAAAGAGTTTTATTTATCGTGTCTAGTTGATAGAGTAAGTTCTAAAATTGCATTCATATCAAGCGATCAAGGAGGAATGGATATCGAAGAAGTTGCAAGCAGCTCACCTGAAAAAATTATAACCACAAAAGTAGATATGGGTAACGAAATTTCCAATTCAGATTGTGAAAAAATAATTAAAATTTTTAATTTAAAAGAGGACAAAAAAAAACAAGCAGTATTGCTAATAAAATCAATCTTTAAAATGTTTGTTAGTACTGATGCAAACATGGTTGAGGTAAATCCATTGATTTTGACAAAAGAAGAAAAAATTGTTTGTTTAGATGCTAAAGTAAATTTCGATTCAAATGCTTTATTCAGACATCCAGAGATTGTTGAGTTAAGAGATTTAAATGAGGAAGATCCTACTGAGATAGAAGCTAGCAAGCATGATCTTGCGTATATCAAGTTAGATGGAAGTATCGGCTGTATGGTTAATGGAGCGGGATTAGCGATGGCAACAATGGATATAATTAAATTATATGGAAAAGAGCCAGCCAATTTTTTAGATGTAGGTGGTGGAGCATCTAAAGAAAAAGTATCTGCTGCATTAAAGATAATTCTGTCAGATAAAAATGTTAAAGGTATTTTAATAAATATTTTTGGAGGAATTATGCGATGCGATGTTCTTGCTCAAGGAGTAGTTGATGCAGCTAAAGAAATAAATATTAGTGTTCCTTTAGTTGTAAGATTAGCAGGTACAAATTTTAAAGAAGGTAAAGAGATCCTTGATAATTCTGGATTAAAATTAATTTCTGCAGAAAATTTAGATGATGCAGCTAAAAAAATTGTTGAGGCAATAAAATAATATGTCAGTTTTAGTAAACAAGAATACCAAAGTAATTTGTCAGGGATTTACGGGCGCACATGGAACTTTCCATTCAGAGCAAGCTATAAAATATGGAACCAATCTTGTTGGTGGAGTTACACCAAAGAAAGGTGGACAAAAACATTTAGACAGACCAGTTTTTAATAGCGTTTTAGAGGCAAAAAATGAACTAGGAGCAGATGCAACTATGATTTATGTACCTGCTAAATTTGCAGCAGCAGCAATTGTTGAAGCAATTGATGCATCAATTGAACTTATTGTTTGTATAACTGAAGGAATTCCAATTCAGGATATGCTTAAGGTCAGACAAAAATTGAGTGAATCTAGTAGCAGATTGATTGGACCCAATTGTCCAGGAATAATTACACCAGACGAATGTAAAATAGGAATTATGCCAGGCAATATCCATAAAAGAGGAAGTGTTGGAATTGTATCAAGGTCGGGTACATTAACATATGAGGCAGTGGCTCAAACAACTGAAAATGGACTCGGTCAATCAACTTGTATAGGAATTGGTGGAGATCCTATAAATGGAACAAATTTTATAGATTGTTTAGATTTATTTTTAAATGATGGTGAAACAGAGTCTATTTTAATGATTGGTGAAATTGGAGGAACTGCTGAAGAAGAAGCTGCTGAATTTATAAAAAATCACAAGATCAAAAAGCCTATAGTTGGGTTTATTGCAGGAATTACCGCCCCTCCGGGCAGAAGAATGGGGCATGCTGGTGCTATAATTTCAGGTGGCAAAGGTGGAGCTAAAGATAAAATAAAAAAAATGGAAGAAAGTGGCATTACTGTTGCTAAATCACCATCAATTATTGGAAAAACTTTATTTAATAAACTGTCTAATTGAAAAATAATATTAGAGAGATATATTAAATTAAAAAGATGTCTTCATCAAAAAATCTCGATTTCGAAAAAACTTCATTTTTAAATAAGTCTAATAGTGCATTCATAGAAGAGATGTATTTAAAATTTATTAATAAAGATGTAGATCTTCCAGAAAGTTGGGCAAATTATTTCGAGGGGATAGGTGAAGAATTAAATGTAATTGTAAGAGAAATTAATGGTCCGTCTTGGGGACCAACTAAAAAAAAGATAAATATAGATGAATTAAAAAAGAAAATAGAAGATCAAGATAAAAGTTATGTTGAAAATACTAAATCAGATTCATCAGAAAAATTTAATTTTCAATTACTTGCTGACTCAAACAAAGATTCTATAAGTGCTGTAGCATTAATTAGAGCATATAGATTAAGGGGCCATTTATTAGCAGACCTTGATCCTTTAGAAATGAGAGTGTCAGAATATTTAGATGAACTTCATCCAGAATTCTATGGCTTTAAAAAAGAAAATTATGAAAAGAAAATTTTTTTAAATGGAGTGATTAATCGTAAATATGCAAATATAAGGGAGATACTTAAATTCATGAAAAGGACCTATTGTGGAAAAATAGGTTATGAGTTTATGCATATTTCAAATCCAGTAGAAAGAAAGTGGTTTAGAGATAGAATAGAGCAGGATAAGAATGCACTACAGTTTACAAAAAACGGAAAGGAGGCAATTTTAAATAAATTAGTACAGGCAGAAGGATTTGAAAAATTTTTAGCCACTAAATATGTTGGAACAAAAAGGTTTGGTTTAGACGGTGGAGAAAGTTTGATACCTGCACTTGAACAAATAATAAAAATTGGAGGGCAAAACAGTATAAAAGAAGTTAAGATAGGCATGTCTCATAGAGGCAGACTGAACGTTTTAGCAAATGTTTTACAAAAATCTTATAAAAGAATTTTTAATGAATTCGCTGGTGAGTTTAGTTCTAATACTAAAGATAGTGCTGGAGATGTCAAATATCATCTTGGAGCATCATCAGATAGAAAGTTTGACGGAAATTCAGTACATGTAAGTTTAACAGATAACCCTTCTCATTTAGAGGCTGTCAATCCAGTAGTTTTAGGACAAACAAGAGCTAAACAATTTTTTCATAAAGACAGAGAGAGAAATAAAGTAATACCTATTCTTATTCATGGCGATGCAGCTTTTGCAGGTCAAGGAGTTGTAGCTGAATGTTTTGCTATGTCTGGATTACCAGGCCATAATACTGGTGGAACAATTCACATTATTGTTAATAATCAAATAGGATTTACTACTAGTCCGAGATTTGCTAGGTCCTCGCCTTATCCATCAGATGTTGCAAAAATGGTAGAGGCACCGATACTTCATGTTAATGGAGATGATCCAGAAGCTGTTGTTTATGCAACCAGAATAGCTACAGAATTTCGATTAAAGTTTAATAGAGACGTAGTGGTGGACTTAATTTGTTACAGAAGGTTTGGACATAATGAAGGAGATGAGCCTTCATTTACCCAACCTTTAATGTATAAAAAAATAAGATCACATCCCAGTGTTTACAAAATTTATGGAAGTAAACTTGTAAATGAAAACTCAATAACACAAGAATTGCTAGATCAAAACGTTAAATCATTTAAGAATTTGCTTGATGAACAGTATAGGAGTGCAAAAGATTATAAACCTAAAATAGAATGGTTTGAAGGAACATGGTCAAGATATAAGCCTGAAAAAGGTAAAGATAAGAGAGGTATAACCGGCTATGATGAAAATAAACTAAAAATAATTTCAAATAAAATAAATGTAATTCCTGAGGAAAAAAATATTCACAAAACTATTTCTAAAATATTCAATGCCAGAAAAGAAAGGATTGAAAAAGGTACTGGAATTGATTGGTCTTCTGCAGAGGCTCTTGCGTTTGGATCTTTGCTTGAGGAAGGATATCCGGTCAGACTTGTAGGTCAAGATTCTGGTAGAGGGACATTCAGTCAACGACATTCTGTTTTAAGAAATCAAATAGATAATTCTAGGTATGTTCCTCTTAATAATATTTCTAAAAATCAAAAGCAATTTGAAGTAGTGGACAGTTTTTTATCAGAACTTGCAGTTTTAGGTTTTGAATATGGCTACAGCCTTGTAGAACCAAATACCCTCACTCTTTGGGAGGCTCAATTTGGTGATTTTGCAAACGGTGCTCAAGTAGTAATTGATCAATTTATTGCTTCAGGAGAGAGAAAATGGAATAGAGCATCTGGGATAGTTATGTTATTACCTCATGGGTATGAAGGTCAGGGACCAGAGCATTCATCAGCGAGGTTGGAAAGGTATTTACAATTATGTTCAAATGATAATTTGCAAGTTATGAATTGTACAACTCCAGCAAACTATTTTCATGCTTTAAGAAGACAAATGCATAGAGATTTCAGAAAACCTTTAATAATTATGACGCCTAAATCCTTGTTAAGACATAAACATTGTATTTCTGACTTAGATGATTTTAATAAAAAAAATTCTTTCCATAGAGTTTTATGGGATCATGCTATAGATCCAAAAACCAAAGGATTTATAAAATTAAAGAAATCTAAAAAAATAAAAAAAGTGATTATTTGTTCTGGAAAAATTTATTTTGATTTACTTGAGGCTAGAGAAAAATTTAAAAAAGATGATATTGTATTTTACAGAGTTGAGCAACTTTATCCCTTTCCAGCTAAAGCTCTAGCAAAGGAATTAAAACCCTATGCCAAGAATGCTAATTTTTACTGGTGTCAGGAGGAACCAAAAAATATGGGTGCTTGGTTTTCAGTTAGAGACTATATCCAATGGACATTAGATAATATAAAAGCTAATAATAACAAAGTTTCTTATATTGGGAGAAGTCCTGATGCGTCACCAGCAACAGGATATGTCAAAAGACATATTTCTCAACAACAAGAAATAATAAAGAAAGTTTTTGATTGATAAATAATGAGTGAAAAAATTGTAGTGCCTGCATTAGGTGAGAGTATTACTGAGGCAACAGTATCTAAGTGGCTTAAAATTGAGGGTGATAAGGTTGATGCAGACGAACCTATTGTTGAGTTAGAAACAGATAAAGTGAATCTAGAGGTTCCATCACCTATCACTGGTATTTTAACAGAGATTATCTCAAAGGATGGTGCAATCGTAGAAGTTGGAGCAAATTTAGGAATAATAAAAGAAGTTAAAGATAGTTCTCAAAAAGAGGAAAAAATTAACAAAATAAAACCAACTATACAGAAACATGAAGGTACAAACTTAGAAACCTCAAAAGAAAAAGAGCCTGAGCTATTAACAAATGAATTGACAGAAGATTTAGAAGAACAAGAGCGACCACTTATTTTGACTGAAGAAGTAAAAAATGAGTCAGATTCCAAACAGACATCAAACAAGCAAGTTCTATCTCCAGCAGTTAGAAAAATTGTTGAAGAAAATAATATTAACCTGGACACTGTAAAAGGTTCAGGAAGAGATGGCCGATTATTAAAAGGTGATTTGATTAACTTGATGAGTAAAAATCCCCCTCCTTCTGAGAGAAAAGTAAAATATGGTCAGGAAGAACGAATTAAAATGACCAGATTAAGACAAACGATTGCTAAAAGATTAAAACAAGCTCAAGAAAACGCTGCGTTATTAACTACTTTTAATGAGGTAGATATGACCAACATAATCAAAATGAGAAAAAATAATCAAGATGATTTTCAAGATCGATTTGGAATAAAACTAGGGATGATGTCTTTTTTTGTAAAAGCCTCTATCGTGGCACTAAAAAACTTTCCTGCTGTAAATGCTGAGATCGAAGGTGATGAAATTATTTATAAAAACTATTATAATATTAGCTTTGCAGTAGGTACAGATAAAGGGCTTGTTGTTCCTGTTTTAAAAGACGCTGATGTAATGTCATTTGCAGACATTGAAAAAAATATTAAAGAAGTATCCGATAAAGCAAAGAGTGGTAAACTTACTATCGAGGATCTTCAAGGAGGAACTTTCACGATAAGTAATGGTGGGGTTTATGGCTCAATGTTATCAACACCCATATTAAATTTACCTCAATCGGGTGTTTTAGGTATGCACAATATCGTTGATAGACCTGTAGTAATTGATGGTGAAATTAAGATTAGACCAGTTATGTATTTAGCTTTATCTTATGATCATAGAATTATAGATGGCAAAGAGTCAGTTTCTTTTTTAAAGATGATAAAGGAAAATTTAGAAGATCCGAGAAGGCTATTTTTAGATATTTAAATGGCAGATAAATTTCAAGCAGTTGTGATTGGAGGTGGGCCAGGAGGTTACGTATGTGCGATTAGACTTGCACAATTAGGTATGAAAACGGCTTGTATAGAGTCAAGAGGATCCCTGGGTGGTACTTGCTTAAATGTTGGATGTATTCCATCAAAAAGCTTATTAAATTTGTCAGAGGAATTTCATAAGGTAAAAAATTTATCAAGTAAAGGTATTGAAGTTGGTGATGTAAAACTAAACTTGGACAAAATGATGAAAAGTAAAGAGAAAGCTGTGACTGTTTTAACAAAAGGAGTCGAATTTTTGCTTAAAAAAAATAATGTGACTTATTTCAAAGGTGTTGGTAGTTTTAAATCTAAAAATGAAATTTCTATAAAAGATGTAAATAAAAATGAGACATCGATATTTGCTGAAAAGATTATTATTGCTACTGGTTCAGTCCCATCTTCTTTACCAGGTGTTGATTTTGACGAAAAAATAATAGTCTCATCAACAGGTGTGTTAAAATTAGATAAAGTTCCAAAAAAAATGGTCGTAGTAGGTGGTGGATATATAGGTTTGGAAATGGGATCTGTCTGGTCTAGGTTAGGGTCCGAGGTTCATGTAGTCGAGTTTTTGGATCATATTACCCCAGGAATGGATAAAGAAATCTCTAACGAATTTATGAAAATTTTAAAAAAGCAAGGAATAAAATTTCATATGCAACATAAAGTCGATCAAATTATAAAAAAAAATTCTAGTGCGGTTATTTCAACAACTGATAAGGATGGAAATAAAAAAGATTTTGATTGTGAGGTTGTTCTAGTTTCAGTAGGAAGAAAACCAAATACCAAGGGACTTAATTTAGAAAAGATTGGTCTAAATCTAGACAATAAAAATAGAATACAAACAGATAAATACTTTAAAACAAATTTAGATAATATTTATGCTATAGGTGATGTTATTAGTGGACCAATGCTTGCACATAAAGCTGAGGATGAGGGGATTGCGGCTGCTGAAAATATTGTAGGACAATCGGGCCATGTAAATTATGATACTATTCCAGGTGTAATCTATACAACCCCAGAAGTTGCATCAATTGGGAAAACTGAAGAACAACTAAATAATTTAAATATTAAATATAAAATTGGAAAATTTTCATTTATGGCAAATTCAAGAGCTAAGGCTATTGATGATACTGAAGGCTTTGTTAAAATTTTAGCAGATGAAAAAACAGATAAAGTTTTAGGAGCACATTTAATAGGACCTCACGCTGGTGAATTGATCGCTGAAATTGGAATTGCAATGGAATTTGGAGCTAGCTCAGAAGATATAGCAAGAACATGTCATGCACATCCCACATTTTCAGAGGCAGTTAAAGAGGCAGCTTTATCTGTTGATAAAAGAGCAATACACTCTTAAAAAATTTTCATATTATCTAAAAATGAAATTTCCGATTCTATTGCCAAATATATTTAATCACCCGTTTACTTATGAGAGTGATATTAAATTAAAAATTGGAGATTTTGTTAAAGTCCCCTTTGGTAAAACTAAAGTTACTGGTGTTGTTTGGGATGAATTTGAAAATAATAATTCAAAGAAATTTAAAGTAAAAAAAATTATCAGCAAATTAGATATTCCGAGCTTAAAAAAAAATACATTAGCCTTTTTAAATTGGTTTTCAGAATATAACATTGTTCCTAAAGGCATGGCTTTAAAGCTTGTATTAACAAATGATAATGAGCTCAAAAATATTGATCAAAAATTTTATGATGGTCTAATTTTTAATGGTAATGATAACCTCATTAAATTATCACATGATCAAAGAAAATGTCTGGAACAAATAAATAATTCTAATAAAAAATTTAATGTACATGTTTTACAGGGCACAACAGGTTCTGGTAAAACATTTGTATATTTTGAGGCTTTAAAAAAAATTTTAGAGAAAGGTCTTCAAGGTTTAATTCTTTTACCAGAAATTGGATTGACTACTCAATTTGAAAAAAAATTTCTAGAATTCTTTAAGTTTAAGCCAGCAATTTGGCATTCTGGGATTACAAAAAAAAATAAAAAAATTATATGGCATGGTATCACTAGAGGTAAAATAAGTGTTGTAATTGGTGCAAGATCATCATTATTTTTACCATTTAAAAATTTGGGATTAATCATTGTTGATGAGGAACATGATCAATCTTACAAACAAGATGAAGGAGTAATATACAATGCTAGAGATATGGCAATCTCAAGAGCATCATTTGAAAAAATTCCTATTAATTTGATAACTTCTGTTCCCTCAGTAGAAACATATGAAAACATAAAAAAAAAAAAATACAATATCTCAAAACTTGAGCAAAGATATCAAAATGCATCTTTGCCAAATTATGAAATAATAAATTTGAGCCAAATTAAGCTACAAAAACAATCTTGGCTTTCAAAAGAAATAATTCAAAAAGTTAATTCTCATCTTGAAAAAAAAGATCAAGTTTTATTTTTTTTAAATAGAAGAGGTTTTTCACCAAATGTTTTCTGCAAAAAATGTTTAAGTAGTTTTTCGTGTCCTAATTGTTCAATAAATCTTGTTTATCACAAAAGTAAAAATAATTTGTTATGCCATTATTGTGGATTCAAAACTTCTTTAAGAAGAAGTTGTTCTAAAGAGGGAAATTGTGATTTCATATTTAGTGGACCTGGAGTAGAAAGAATTTCAGAAGAAGTTAAAAAAAATTTCCCAAATAAAAAAATTGAAATTTTTTCAAGTGATACTATGAATAAAAAAAGTTCGAAAGAGAAACTTGAACAAATCATAAATAATGAAATTGAAATTTTGGTTGGAACACAATTGATTTCTAAAGGTTTTCATTTTCCAAATCTTAATTGTATTGTTGTAGTAGATATTGACTCATCATCTTATGGTCATGATTTAAGAGGAGCAGAAAAAAATTTACAATTATATCATCAATTAGCTGGAAGAGCAGGGCGTACAGGAAAATCCTCAACTGTATATTTTCAAACTTACAATTCAAATTCAACAACGATCGCTGATATAACTAATAAAAACCCGAATATTTTTTTAGAAAAAGAAATAAACATAAGAAAAAAAAATAGTTTACCTCCATTTCAGAGATTCATCTCTTTAATTCTAACTGGGGAAAATGAAAACAAATTAGAAAAAGAGGCCATTAAATTCAAATTGTTTTTAAAAAATAAATCGATAGGAAAAATTTTAGGACCCGTTAGTGCGCCCATATTTAGATTAAAAAAAAAGTATAGAATTAGGCTACTAGTTAGAGGTCCTAAGAATATGAAATTACAAAAAACTCTGTATATGCTAATTTCAAAATATAAATTTTTAGCAGGAATAAAACTTTCAGTTGATGTTGATCCAATAAGCTTCAATTAAAGCTCAAAAAAAAGAATTTTTTGCTAATGTGTTACTTGAAGAGTATTATAGCATATGCTAATTAAACCTTGTTTTTTAAATTAATCACTTACTTTTAAAGGTGCTAAATTGAGCAAAAATAAAGGTTTTTCTAACACTTCAGCTAACAGATATTCTTTAGCTTTGTATGAATTAGCAGAAGAGTCAAACCTGCTTTCTAAAATAGAGACGAATTCAGTATCAATCTTGAATTTGATTGAGACAAGTGTTGATTTTAATAACTTAATTAAAGATCCAACAGTAAGTCGGAACGAATTAATAAATGCAATTAACAAAATATTTGACTACTTGGAAATTGAAAATTTATTAAAAAATTTCACAAATTTCTTAGTAACTAAAAGACGATTTTTTTTTATAGAGCAAATATTAAATAATTTTATTGAAATTTGCTCAGAAAAGAGAGGAGAGTTAAAAACAGAAATTAGGTCAGCAAAAAAACTTTCAAATGATGAAATAAATAATATCAAAGATGAGTTATCTAAACATTTTACTTCAAAGATAAAATTAGATTATAAATATGATGAAAGTTTAATCGGAGGATTAATTGTACAAGTAGGTAGCACAATGATTGACACCTCAATTAAAAATAAATTACAACAAATAGAAAATAAAATGATGAAGGCATAATATGGAAATAAATCCCTCAGAAGTAACAAAAATATTAAAAGAGCAAATTAAAAATTTTGGTGAAAAGGCAGAGGTGTCTGAAGTAGGACAAGTTCTATCAGTAGGAGACGGTATTGCAAGAATTTACGGACTGGATAACGTTCAAGCTGGTGAAATGGTTGAGTTCACTGATGGTTCAAAAGGTATGGCACTTAATTTAGAAAGTGAAAATGTTGGAGTTGTTATTTTTGGTGATGACAGAAATATTAAAGAAGGCGATATAGTTAAGAGAACAGGAAGTATTGTTGACACTCCAGTAGGAAAAGATTTATTGGGACGAGTAGTAGACGGGCTAGGAAATCCAATCGATGGAAAGGGTGCTTTAGATAAGGGTATTAAGAAAAGTAGGGTTGAGGTAAAGGCACCAGGTATCATTCCTCGTCAATCTGTTAGTGAACCAATGCAGACTGGCTTAAAATCTATCGATAGCTTAGTGCCAATTGGAAGAGGACAAAGAGAATTAATTATCGGAGATAGACAAACAGGCAAAACAGCAGTTGCAGTTGACGCAATCATTAATCAAAAGAAAATTAATGAGTCAGGTGATGAAAAACAAAAATTATATTGCATTTATGTAGCTGTGGGCCAAAAAAGATCAACTGTTAGACAAATTCAAAAAACTTTAGAAGAAGCTGGAGCAATGGAATATACGACTATTGTTGCTGCAACAGCATCAGACTCAGCTCCTTTGCAATTTTTAGCCCCGTACACTGGTTGTGCTATGGGTGAGTATTTCAGAGACAATGGAATGCACGCACTAATAATTTATGATGATCTTTCAAAGCAAGCTGTAGCTTATAGACAAATGTCCCTAATTTTAAGAAGGCCACCAGGGAGAGAGGCATATCCTGGAGATGTTTTTTACCTTCATAGTAGATTACTTGAAAGAGCAGCAAAATTAAGTGACGAGCATGGTGGAGGTTCTTTAACAGCACTACCAATTATAGAGACACAAGGTGGTGATGTATCCGCATATATACCTACAAATGTGATTTCTATAACGGATGGACAAATCTTTTTGGAAACTGAACTTTTTAATCAAGGTATAAGACCAGCTATAAATGTTGGGCTTTCAGTTTCAAGAGTTGGATCTGCAGCACAAACAAAAGCTATGAAAAAAGTTTCTGGTTCAATGAAACTGGAATTGGCACAATATAGAGAAATGGCAGCTTTTGCGCAATTTGGCTCTGACTTAGACGCATCAACTCAACAACTACTTAATAGAGGATCAAAGCTTACAGAGTTACTTAAACAAAAACAATATTCTCCAATGACTGTGGCTGAGCAAGTAATTTCAGTTTTTTGTGGTGTTAAAGGTTATCTAGATGACATAGAGCTAAGAGAAATTGCAAATTTTGAAAATAAAATAATTGAAAAATGTAAATCTGAAAAGCCAGAAATCATAGATTCTATTTTAAGTTCAGGCAAGCTTGAGGAAGACTCTGAACAAAAATTAGTAGAGGTAATAAAACAGCTAAAACAAACATTTAATTCGTAAAATATTTATGGCTAGTTTAGATGATTTAAAAAAAAGAATTGCGAGTGTTAAGTCTACACAAAAAATTACTAAAGCTATGAAGATGGTTGCCGCAGCTAAACTTAAGAGGGCTCAAGACAGTGCAGAAAAAGGAAGACCATACTCTGAAAAAATGAATAATATAATTTTAAATTTGTCGGAGGGAATTTCTGATAAAGAAAATGCCCCTAAGCTTTTATCCGGAACAGGAAAAGATCAAATTCATTTGTGTGTTGTAATGACTTCAGATAGGGGTTTATGTGGTGGTTTTAATTCTAATATTATTAAAAAAGCCAAAAGTTATTTTTCTAGATTATCTAGTGAGGGTAAAGAATTAAAGATTATAACTGTAGGCTCTAAAGGCAATGATCAATTAAAGAGGCTTTTTGGTAATCAGATAATTGAAAATATTTCATTTAAAAATTCAAAAAATGCTAATTTTTTCGACGCTGAAAAAGTCAGTAAAATAATTATTGAGAGGTTTGAAAAAGAGGAATTTGATATTTGCACAATTTTTTTTAATCAATTTAAAAATGTTATTACACAAATACCTCAAGCTCAACAAATCATACCATTAAAAACAGATATTGATGACAAGGAAAAATCAGAGGATAATTATGAATTTGAACCTGATGAAGATGAGATTTTAACCAATTTATTACCCAAAAATATATCAACACAAATATTTAAAGCGATGTTAGAGAATTCAGCTAGCGAACAAGGTGCAAGAATGAGTGCTATGGATAATGCAACTAGAAACGCAGGTGAAATGGTTGATAAACTTACTATTGAGTATAATAGAAGTCGTCAGGCAGCAATTACAAAAGAACTAATAGAAATAATATCAGGAGCAGAAAGTTTATAATTATGAGCAAAGGAATAATTACACAAGTTATAGGTGCGGTAGTTGATGTTAAATTTGAAGGAGAACTTCCAGAAATTTTAACAGCATTAGAATGCAAAAATGGAAAAAATCGTCTTGTTTTAGAGGTCGCTCAACATTTAGGAGAGTCAACTGCAAGAACTATTGCAATGGACGCAACAGAAGGGCTAAAAAGAGGTGATGAAGTAGTTAACACAAAAGCTCCAATTAAAGTTCCAGTTGGTCCAGAAACCTTAGGAAGAATTATCAATGTAGTTGGCGAACCAATAGATGAAAGAGGAGACGTTAAAACAAAAGAAAATTGGCCAATCCATAGAGCGGCACCAGAATTTAATGATCAATCAACTGAAACTGAAATTCTTGTTACTGGTATTAAAGTTATAGATTTGTTAGCTCCTTATGCAAAAGGTGGAAAAATTGGATTATTTGGAGGAGCAGGTGTTGGAAAAACTGTTTTAATTATGGAATTAATTAACAATGTCGCTAAGGCTCATGGAGGTTTTTCTGTTTTTGCTGGTGTGGGTGAAAGAACAAGAGAGGGAAACGATCTATATCATGAAATGATAGAGTCTGGTGTTATTAAAAAAGAAGGAGCAGGATCTAAAGCTGCCCTAGTATATGGTCAAATGAATGAACCCCCAGGAGCAAGAGCAAGAGTTGCCTTAACAGGTTTGACGGTCGCTGAATATTTCAGGGATCAAGAAGGACAAGATGTTTTATTTTTCGTTGATAATATATTTAGATTTACACAAGCGGGTTCAGAGGTGTCAGCTCTATTAGGAAGAATTCCTTCTGCTGTTGGATATCAGCCAACTTTAGCAACGGATATGGGTAACTTACAAGAAAGAATTACAACCACTAATAAAGGATCTATTACATCAGTACAAGCAATATATGTCCCTGCTGATGATTTAACTGACCCAGCACCTGCTACATCGTTTGCTCACCTGGATGCAACAACAGTACTCTCAAGACAAATTGCTGAAATTGGAATTTATCCCGCAGTAGATCCTCTTGACTCTACTTCAAGAATTCTTGATCCTAGAATAGTTGGAGATGAACATTACAGGGTTGCGAGAGAAGTTCAAAAAATACTTCAAACTTATAAATCTTTACAAGATATAATAGCAATCTTAGGTATGGACGAACTATCCGAGGAAGATAAATTGATAGTCGCCAGAGCAAGAAAGATTCAAAGATTTTTATCACAACCCTTCTTTGTTGCTGAGGTTTTTACAGGATCTCCCGGAAAACTTGTTGATCTTGAGTCCACAATAAAAGGTTTTGATGCGATCTGTAAAGGTGAGTATGATCATCTTCCAGAGGCTGCGTTTTATATGGTTGGTACAATTGAAGAGGCTATAGAAAAAGCTGAAAAAATGAAAAAAGATGCCGCTTAATGAGTGAAGAGTTTAAACTTGAAGTAGTCAATCCAGAAAAATCTTTTCTTTCAAAAGAAGATGTAACTGAAGTAGTAGTACCAGCATTTGAGGGGGAGATGGGAATACTCAAGGACCATATATCTATAATTTCTTTTTTAAAACCTGGTATAATAAAAACTTATTCCAAATTAGGCGAAGAAAAATATTATGTTGAAGATGGGATAATTGAATTCAAAAATAACAATCTATCAATTCTTACCAGCTCAATTTTCGATATTAATGATATAGAAAAAAGCAAAATAGATGAAATGTTGAGAGTTGCGGAAGAAGAGACAGCTAAAGACAACATAAGCGATCAAGCAAAATTCTTAATTGATCAGAAAATTGAAGTTTTAAGAACTATTAATTAATAATCTTTTCTAATTTTTTTTGAAGTATCTTGTAAACATTAAGTTTGAAACTTACAACTATCTCCGTAATAGAATCTAGTTCTATCCACTTCCATTCAAAAAATTCTGGTTTGCTTGTGTTGATATTAATTTCATTATCACTACCAAGATATCTCATTAAAAACCATTTTTGTTTCTGCCCTTTAAATTTACCTTTCCAAATTTTACCTAGAAGATGGTTTGGTAGTTCATAAGTGGTTATTTCATCAATTTCAGTTATTAATTCGACGTTTTTAATACTAGTTTCTTCTTCTAGCTCTCTGTAGGCAGCAGATAAAAAATCTTCACCTTCATCAACACCTCCTTGTGGCATTTGCCAAAAACCTTTCGGATTGTCAATTCTTTTTGCCACAAAAATTTTATTTTCTTTATTTAAGACAATTATGCCAACACCTACTCTGTAAGGTAGATTTTTATATTTTTCCTGAATTTCAACCATTAAGCAATTTGATCGCGTAATTCAATTGATTGTCGGTTTCAGTTTTAATTTTAAAATCATCACTTTGCTCATCGATTTCAATGTCAGGTGACACACCTACTTCAGAAATAGATTTGCCTGAAGGCAAATAATACTTGGCTACAGTTAATCTTATAGCCCCTTTATTTTTTAGAGGAATAATAGATTGAACAGATCCTTTCCCATAACTATTTTCACCGATCAAAATCGCTCTTTTATGATCTTTTAAAGCTCCAGCTACAATTTCAGAAGCAGAGGCAGAGCCATAATTTATTAAAACAAGAATAGTTTTTCCTTTAGTAAGATCTCCTTTTTTTGCAAACCATTTTCGATTTTCTGACTGTTGTCTACTTTTTGTAGAGACAATCTCACCATTATCCAAAAAGAAATCAGAAATTTTTATAGCTTGTGATAATAATCCACCTGGATTATTTCTTAAGTCTAAAATGTAAGAGTTTAAATTTTTATTTTTTTCAAATTTATTGATTGCTTTTTTTATTTGTCCGGCACTATTTTCATTAAAGGAAGTTAGTCGTATATACCCAATGTTTTTTTCTAGTAATTCTGCTTTTACTGATTTGATTTGAATTATTTCTCTTGTGACATTAAAAGTTAAAGCTTTTTTCTCTCCTCGTCTTCTTATTGTTAATTCAATAGCAGATCCTACGGGCCCTCTCATTAACTCGACTGCTTCACTCAAAGATTTACCTTGTACTTGGGTGTCATTGATCTTAACGATATAATCTCCAGCTTTTATTCCTGCTCTAGACGCAGGTGTATCATCTATTGGAGAGATAACTTTTACAACTCCCGACTCCATTGTAACTTCAATACCAAGCCCCCCAAATTCACCACTTGTTTCAGTTTGCATTTCGTTAAAAATTTCTGGTGACATGTAGCCTGAATATGGATCTAAAGATTGAAGCAAACCGTTAATAGCAGAGTCCATACTGTCGGATTGATTAATTTCATCAACGTATTCCTTATTAATTTTTTCTAAAACCTCGCCGAAAACATCTATTTTTTTGTATATTTCGTTTTCAGAAGAAATTACTTTTTGACCAAATAAAGATAAAATTAAAATAAAAGTTAAAAAGTTTAGTATAGCTTTTTTTTTCATATAATTAATTTTTCTTTAGGTATCAGCTCAGACCACATCTTTTCAAGTTCATAAAAACTTCTTTTTTCTGGGTGAAAAATATGTACAATAAGATCAATACCATCTACCAGTTTCCATTCATTACTATCTTTACCTTCAATTTTAGAGTCTTTTATTCCACTATCTTTAAGTTTTTTTAAAACTTGCTCAGACAAAGCCTGAATATGTCTAGATGAAGTTCCACTAGCTATAATCATATAATCAGCCATAGAACTTTTATCTTTTAAGTCTATACTTACAATGTCTTGAGCTTTATTTATGTCGAGAGTTTCGATGATAATTTTTTTTAAGCTTAAGATTTTATCCATTAATTATATTTACCTTATCAAATTTTCCTTAATTTAGAAGATGAAATATTAACTTTATTAAATTCAATGAACTTTAAACTTTTTCCATTTAATCTTTTATATGAGACTGAATTTAACGATTTTTTTTTATAGCCATGACGATCAAAAACAATAATTTTACATTTTTTTGAAATAGCTTCCCACTTATACCACTTGTGAAAATTAATGAGATTATCTGCCCCCATTAGAAAATAAATTTCAGCTTTTGTAGTTCTTTTTAGAAAGTTTATTAAGTCAACAGTTTTATTAGATCTTATCATCTTTTCATAAAATTTTATTTTTATAAAATTATTTAACTTTATGATCTTTTTACAACTTTGAATTCTTTTAGAAATGCTTGTATTATTTTTTTTCTTTAAAGGATTTTTTAAAGTAATTGCCCAAATTATTTTTTTTAATTTGTACTCTTTAACAGCTTTTTTTGATATTGCTAAATGACCAACATGAGCAGGATCAAAAGACCCACCAAGAACCCCTATTTTATTTTTAAATCTCAAATTATTTCCTTATTCTTCCATTACTTGATATTTGATACTTATAAGAAACTAGTTGATTAAGTCCAACAGGGCCTCTTGGAGGAAGTTTGTTAGTTGAAATACCAACTTCGCCACCAAACCCAAATTCTCCACCATCTGCAAATTGAGTTGATGTATTGTGCATGGCAATTGAGCTTTTAACTTCATTTAAAAATTTTTTTGCTGATTTCTTATTCATAGTGATAATCGAGTCAGTGTGCATTGTCCCATATTTATTAATATGATTGATTGCATCATTTATATCTCTGACACATTTTACAGAAACTTTAGCTGACAAATATTCTTTTGACCAATCTTTATTAGTAGCTCTAATAGTTTTCCCTTTATAATTTTTTTTGATTCTGTTGTCTCCAATAATTTTACATCCATGATCTTCTAAGTGTTTTAAAATTATGTTACATGATTTTTTTAAGATTTTTTGATGAACTAAAATCGTTTCTGTAGCCCCACAAATTGCTGTGTTTCTTAATTTTGCATTAAAAATAATCTTTTTTGCTGTGTTTAAGTTTGCGTTCTTATCAACATAAGTATGACATACTCCTTCCAAATGACCAATCACTGGTAAGTTAGACAACTTCTGAACTTTTTTTACTAAATTTTTTCCTCCTCTCGGAATAACTACATCAACATATTTATCCATTTTACTTAATAGATAATCGACAATATTTCTATTAGTGGAGTCAATAAATTGAACAAAATTTTTGTTAATATTATTTTTTTTTAATGAGTCTCTAAAAAGCTTTGACAAAATTTTATTTGAAAAAAAAGCCTCTGATCCACCTCTTAAAATTACTGGGTTTCCAGATTTAAAGCATAACGATGCTACATCTGAGGTAACATTTGGCCTACTCTCATAAATAATAGCAATTGTTCCTATAGGTATTGAGATCTTAGAAATATTTAACCCATTTGGCCTCTTCCAATTCTCCAAAGCTCTATTTGTTGGGTCTTTGAGTTTTATTACAGATTTTATAGAACTAATAATATTATCTATTTTTTTTTCATTTAAAATAAGACGTTCAATTAAGTTCTTTTTAACCCCCTTATTTATTGATCTATTAACATCTCTCTTATTAGCACTAATGATTAATTTTTGATTTTTTCTAATAAGTGAACAGTAGTCTATTAATACTTTATTTTTCTTTTTAGTATCCACCTGATGTGCCAAGGCACTTTTTGATTTTTTCCCAATATTGGTTAAAATTTTTTTTATCATAATTTTACCATATCGTCTTTATGCACCACTTCAGATTTTGAAATGTAGCCAAGAATCTTTTTTATCTCATTAGAGTGGCGTCCTAAAATTTTATTTATCTCATTAGATGAGAATGAACTCAAGCCTCTAGCAAATTCCTTACGTTTATTATCTAAAATTTTTATATGATCACCTTTTTTAAAATCACCATTAACCTTCTTGATACCAGCTGCCAATAGACTTTTTCCATTTATTAATGCTTTCTTAGCACCATCATCAATAATAAGCTCTCCTTTTGGTGAAACGGAGCTAATAATCCATTTTTTTCTGGCATCTAATTTTGGAACTTCAGATATGAACCATGTGGAATTTTTTTTTTCCTCTATTTGATTGATTGGATTTAAATATAATCCATTTGCTATCACCATATTACAACCAGCTAAATTACATATTCTTGCGGCTTCAATTTTAGTATCCATACCTCCACTCCCAAACTCTGTTCTCCCTCTAATATCAACATTTTTTAAATCCTTCTTAATGTTAGAAATATTTTTGATTAATTTTGCATCTTTAAAATTTTTTGGATTTTTTGTATAAAGGCCATTTACATCTGATAATAATATTAGTGTATCTGCATTAGTAATTTGAGCCACTCGAGAAGCCAATCTGTCATTATCCCCAAATTTTATTTCCGATGTAGCAATAGTATCATTTTCATTTACTATAGGAATATAATTAAGCTGAAATAAATTTTCAAAAGTCCTCTTCGCATTTATTGATCTTCGTCGTTCCTCAGTATCCTCTAATGTAAGCAGAATTTGAGAAATATTTAGTTTATATTTTGAAAAGGTTTCTGAGAATAAATTCATCAATTCTATTTGTCCTATAGAGGCTATTGCTTGACTTTTATCAAGCTTTAAACCTGATTTACTATAATTCATTTTTTTACAACCAAGAGCAATAGCTCCAGAACTTACTATTACAACCTGTTGATTATTAGATTTTAAATTTTTTATATCTTTGGCAAAACTCAGTAACCATTTTTTTCTTATTTTTTTTTTATTATCAACTATCAAAGAAGATCCAATTTTTACTACAATTATTTTTGAATTTTTAAGAGACATATGAAATAAGTTTAGCCTTAATTTTAGATATTGAATCTTTTTCTAATGTTGACAAAGTTAAAACTTCACAATTTTTATCCTTTGAAAAATTTTTTACTGTTTTTTTAACAATATCTTTATCTAATAAATCTATCTTATTTAAAACAATCAATTCCTTTTTTTTAATAAGATCTTTACTATAATTTCGGAGTTCTTTTTTGACTTGATTGTAAGATTTTTTTAAATCATCATTTGTAATATCTATCAAATGTAAAAGAGATTTACATCTCTCAATATGTTTTAAAAATTTCGTACCAAGGCCAGTTCCCTCATGTGCACCCTCTATTAAACCAGGTATGTCTGCTAGGGTAACTTCTTTATCATCATAACTTGCAACACCAAGATTTGGATTTAAAGTAGTAAATTGATAATTAGCAATTTTTGGATTAGCATTTGTTATAGCCGCCAATAAACTTGATTTTCCCGCATTTGGTAATCCGATAATGCCTATGTCAGCAATAGTTTTTAATTGAAGCCAAATTGTAAACTCTTCACCTACCATACCTTTAGTATATTTTCGTGGCGCTCTATTTGTTGAACTTTTAAATCTTGTATTACCTAAACCTCCTTTTCCCCCAGAGGCAACAATGAACTTCTCTCCAATTTTGGTAAAATCATATAAGAGTGTTTTGTTGTCTTCTTCGAAGACTTGTGTTCCCAGAGGAACTTTGAGAATTAAATCTTCTCCACCTTTTCCAGTACGATTTTGACCTGAACCATTTTCACCTCTTTCAGCTTTGTGATGTTGTTGATATCTAAAGTCAATTAATGTATTTAAATTTTGCTCAGCTTTTAAAATAACAGAACCTCCTTTTCCACCGTCACCACCGTCTGGTCCACCAAATTCAATAAATTTTTCTCTTCTGAAACTAGGAGAACCATCTCCACCGTTCCCTGCTTTTATATAAATTTTTACTTGATCTAAGAATTTCATAATACAACGCTATTTTAAGTTGTACTATTAATTGGGTTTTACAGAAACAAAAGTTCTATCTGATTTAGTTTTTTTAAAAACAACTTTGCCCTTAATAACAGAAAAAATTGAATGGTCTTTACCCATACCAACGTTTTCACCTGGAAAAATTTTTGTTCCTCTTTGTCTTACAATTATGTTTCCTGGCACCACGGTTTCTCCACCATATTTTTTCACACCAAGTCTTCGTCCAGCACTGTCACGCCCGTTTCTTGATGATCCACCTGCTTTTTTTGTTGCCATAACTTTACCTTACTTTTTATTTTCCTTTGTATCCTTTGCTACTGTTTTTGTTGCTTTAGAAACTTCTTTAGCTTCAGATAAGATCTTACCATCTTTTGAAAAAATCTTATTTATTCTGATCATAGAATATTGTTGTCTATGGCCATTCTTTCTTCTTGAATTTTGTCTACGTCTTTTTTTAAAAATTAAAATAGTTCTATTTTTGCTATTTTTAATTAGATTTGCTTCAACTTTCGCACCATGCACCATAGGAGACCCGATTTCGATCTCTCTTTCATTTCCGTAAGCTAAAATTTCTTTAAATTCTATTTTAGTATCTGGTTTTGAATTTGGTAATCTCTCGATTTTTAGGATTTCACCTGACACTACTTTGTATTGTTTTCCACCAGTTTGTATTACTGCATAAGACATAGGGATCTCTATTTTTAATAATCGCAATATAATCTGAGCGAAACTTTAGTCAAGCTCAATAAATCAAAAATTATCCTTTAAATCTCTCAGTTTTGAAAAACTCTCAATATCCTCAGCTTTTAAAAATATATTACACTCTAATTCCTCATCTAAAACAGAAGGAATAGTTGGCGAATTAACTTTTAGATTTTTTTTAATCTTTAAAACTTTCTCTTTTAGCTTTAAGTTGTCTGGATCATTTAATAAACAAAATTCCGAATTTTTTAGTGTATATTCATGACCACAATAAATCAGAGTATCTTTAGGTAATTTTTTAAATATTTTTAAAGAATTAAACATCTGCTCATAAGTTCCCTCGAAGATTTTACCACAACCTAAAGAAAATAAAGTATCACCTGTAAAAATTATTTTTTCTTTAAAAAAATGAAAAGCGATATGGCCTGATGTATGACCTGGGGTATGGTAAATTTTTGCTTCAAAGTTATCTTTTTGCCAGATTTGATTACTTTCTACGAGAACATCTATTCCTGGAATTCGATCTCTATCATCTTTAAATCCAATTATATCGCAATTATATTTTTTTTTTAGTTCAAGATTGCCACCGATATGATCATGATGGTGATGGGTATTCAAAATATATTTTAGATTTATCTTATTATTATCAATAAAATCAATTATCGGTCCAGATTCACTTGGGTCAACTATACAAGCCGACCGATTATTTTCATCAATGATCAAGTAACTATAATTATCTTGAAGACATTTAATAATTTGTATTTTCATTTATTTTTCAATTAGAAATATTCCAAGCTCACCTAACAAATTTTTCAAAAAAATATTTGATTTACTTATATTTGAAATATTTTTATTTATTAGGGCTAAAGATTTAACAATTTTAAAGTTCATAGTCTCTGAAAATTTTACAAAATCTTTAATAGTACACATATGAATATTTGGGGTGTTGTACCATTCATGAGGTAGTGAACTTGTAATTGGCATAGTTCCTTTAAAAAGTAAGTCTAACCTTACCTTCCAATTTCCAAAATTTGGAATAGTCACAATAGCTTTTTTGCCAACTCTTAAAAGTTCTTTAATGACAATTTCTGGATTTATAAAAGCTTGCAGTGTCTGACCCAAAACAACGTAATCAAAAGAATTTTTTGGAAATTGCTTTAAGTCAAGCTCTGCATTGCCCTCAATAACTGTCAATCCTTTAGCTATACATATTTGAACTTTTTCTTTAGAAATTTCAATTCCTCTTATATTTACATTTTTATTTTTTTTCAAAAATTCCATCAAAGTTCCGTCATCACAACCAACATCTAATACAGTTGAGTTTTTTTCGATTATATTTGCAATAAAATTATATTCAGCTTTCATCATTACTTTCTATATAAGATTTATCTAGAAAATTTTTGAGTGCATTTAAAAAATCTGGAACTTCTAGTAAAAAGGAGTCATGCCCTTTATCAGAATCTATTTCAACAAAACCTACATTTGCACCAATTGCGTTTAAAGCAATAACTATATCTTTATTCTCTTGAGTTGGATAAAGCCAATCTGATGTAAAAGACATAATAAAAAATTTAGTTTTGGTTTTTTTAAAAGCGTTTGATAGATTGCCATCAAATTGTTTAACCAAATCAAAATAATCCATTGCTCTAGTTATATAAAGATAACTGTTAGCATCAAATCTATCTACAAATACTGAACCTTGATAACGTAAATAACTTTCTATTTGAAAATCAGCATCAAATCCAAATTTAAGATCATCTCTTTCCTGGAGATTTCTACCAAATTTTTCTTGAAGCCCCTTTTTAGATAAATAGGTAATATGAGCAGCCATTCTTGCTACAGCTAACCCTTTATCTGGCAACGTCCTTTTAGAATTATATTTTCCATCCATCCAATTATGATCAGCAGTTATTGCTTGTCTACCAAGCTCATTGAACGCAATATTTTGCGCTGAATGGCTAGATGTGCAAGCAATAGGGACAGCTGTTTTAGCTTTGTCTGGAAAATTACTCACAAATTGTAAGACCTGCATTCCTCCCATTGATCCACCAACTACAGAAAAAAGCTTTTTAATATTAAAAAAATCTAATAAATTTACTTGAGCGTTTACCATATCATTGATCGTAATAACTGGAAAATCTGTTCCATATATTTTTTTTGTTTCAGGATTTTCGTGACTTGGACCAAAAGATCCCATGCAACCACCAATCACATTAGCACAAATTACAAAATATTTATCTGTGTCGATAGATTTCTTTGGGCCTACTGCATAAGACCACCATCCATCTTTTTTAGTTATTGGATTTACACCTGTTACAAATTGATCACCTGTTAAGGCGTGAAAGACTAAAATTGCATTATCCTTATTTTCATTTAATTTGCCATAGGTCTCATATGCTAGAGGAAATTTACTAATGGTTCGACCACAGTCTAACTCAAGTGGTTTTTCAATTATCAATGTTTTTATATTTTCTCTTATATTCATAATAATTGCTGAAAATTGAATTGTGAGAAAAAAACTTTTTTAGCGGTTTTTTTATAGCGCTCGCAATTCAGATAAATCAGCGCAGAAATTTTGTACAAGAAGTTTTGAGCTATGTCAATTTTAATATATTTTAACTTAAACTATATAAAAAAATCTTAATTTATCTATAAAGAGCATAAAAATTAAAAAAAAAGAAAATATTATGAGATTTAAAAAATTCAATATTGATGCCTATGAGCCAGGTAAATCTAGTGTTAATAATTTGAAAAAGGTTATTAAATTATCAGCTAATGAGTCTGCTCTTGGTATGAGCTCTAAAGTAAAGAAAATAATATCAAATAAAAACCTTAATTTTTTTAGATACCCGGATGGAAAATCAAAGGCGCTCAGGTCTCAAATCTCAAAGAAATTTAAATGTAATAAAGAAAGAGTTATTTGTGGAGCCGGATCTGATGAGGTTATTCAGATGTTATGTCAATTATTTTTAAGGCCAAAAGATGAAGTAATTGTTCCCCAATTTAGTTTCTTAATGTACAGAATTTATTCAAAAATAGTAGGTGCAAAAGTAATATTTGCTAAAGAAAAAAATTATAAAATCTCAATTTCAGAAATAATTAAAAAAGTTACAAAAAAAACTAAAATAGTTTTTTTAGCAAATCCAAATAATCCAACAGGAACTTATTTGACTGAAATTGAACTTATTGAATTAAGAAAAAAACTTAGAAAAGATATTTTACTTGTAGTAGATGATGCTTATGCAGAATATATGAAAAATCACGATTACAAATCAGGTTTAGATTTATTTAAGAAAAAAGAGAATGTTTTTATTTTAAGAACATTCTCAAAAATTTATGGATTATCGTCATTAAGAATAGGATGGGGATATGGGTCAAAAAAAATTATAAAGTCCCTCAACATCATCAAACCTCCATTTAATGTTAACGAGGTAGCCCAAAAAGCAGCGGTAGAGTCTCTTAAAGACAATAAATTTATATCTCGTTCAATTAGCCATAACATTTTTTATGCAAAAAAAATAAAAAATTTTTTGAAAAACTATGAAATTAATTCTAATAAAATTTCAGCTAATTTTTTACTTTTGGATTTTTCAAAATGTAGAATTAAAGCTAAATATTTTTATGAAAAACTAAAGAATAAAGGAATAATTTTAAGATCAACAGAGGATGGGTATAAAATAAAAAATATGTTGAGATTAACAGTGGGTTCAAAAACTGATAATATAAAATTTATGAAAGCAGCTGAAAGTATATTTAAAAGATGAAAAATATATTGATTATTGGTTGTGGTCTACTAGGTTCATCTTTAGTCAGGAAAATTTCCAAAAAAAAAATTTCAAAAAAAATTTTCATTTATGAAAAATCAAAAAAAAACATTGAAAAAATAAAAAAACTTAAATTAAAAGGTACTATTGTAAAAAGATTAAAGGATGTAATACCACATACAGGTTTTATTATTTTCTGTACACCAATGAGTGAATATAAAAAAATAATTTTAAAAATAAATGATTATCTTTCATCTGATCATATAATTACGGATATTGGTTCAGCAAAACTAAAATCTAATGAAATAATTAGAAGAAATTTAAAAAAAAAAATATTCTGGACTTCAAGTCACCCTATTGCAGGGTCTGAGGTTAGTGGGCCTGAAAATGGGAAAGAAGGTTTATTCGAAAATAAATGGTGTATTTTGATAAAAGATAAAAAAACTAATATTAAACATTTAAATTTTTTAAGATCTTTTTGGAAAAAGGTAGGCTCTAAAACTGTTGTAATGAATTCTGAAAAACATGATAAGATTTTTTCAATGACAAGTCATTTGCCGCATTTAATTGCTTATAATCTCGTCAAATCTGCACAAGATTTTGAAAAAAAACAGAGATACAATTTAATTAAATATAGCGCAGGTGGTTTGAGAGATTTTTCAAGAATAGCAGCATCAAATGAAATAATGTGGAGAGATATTTTTTTTAACAATAAAACAAATGTCTCAAAAGCAATTGATATTTTTGTGAAAAATCTTCATTCTTTTAAGAGAGACATTATCTCAGGTAATAGTAAATCAGTTATTAAAAAATTAATTCAAACTAAGAAAGTAAGATCTAAAATCGTTAAATTGAAACAAGATACTAGCAAACCTGATTTTGGAAGAAATTAATATTTTTTAATATTACTAATTTTTATAATATTTAATTTAGCTGTTTTATCAATCAACATAATAGTAAATTTCGTTGGCATTATTACAACTTTTTTTCTGGGACCATAAGCATGAATAAATTGATCTTTATTAAGACACATTCCTACATGTCCTTTCCAAAAGATGATATCTCCTTCTGAAAAATTTTTACTTATTTTTTTTTTACAATATTTTGCTTGATCTTTTGAGTCTCTAGGAAAAAAAATTCTATTGTAATAATAGTATATTTGTATTAACGCGGAACAATCAATGCCGTCAGCTGTCTTACCACCCCATTTATATTTAGAATTGAGGAATAATTTTAAAATTTTTTTATAATTTTTTTCAAAATGTGTAATTTCTCTTAAATCCTTATTTCTTAACCATTTGTTATCTTCAAATTGAACAAAAGCTTTATTTTTACTTATTACAGTTATTCCTGATGCAAAATATAAGAAATGATTTGTTGGTAAAAAATTTTTTTTTACTTTTTTATAAATTTTGGCTTTTAACTTACATACTTTTTTAACTGGTTTAAATTTTTTTTTGAAATTACTATTTTTTATAAAACCAACATAATTATCATAACTAGTTTTGATTTTTAACCAACTTTTTTGCTTTGATAATATTCTAAACTTTTCTCCATATATTATTTGTGAACTAACCTCTGCTTTACTAGATGGTTTAGTGTATAAGTTAGATATAGATGTATTTAAAAAGTTGTATTTCATTTATTTTTTTATTGGAGCCACTTTACTTATCCAAAATATTAAAATTAGAACAGGCAATCCTAAAAGAGCAGTTAAAGAAAAAAAATATGGATATCCCATAATGTCGACCCAGCTACCAGCATATCCTGCAATCAATTTGGGTAAAAATAACATTATGGAGCTGAATAAAGCATATTGCGTTGCAGTAAACTTAATTGAGGTTAAGCCTGATAAATAGATTACGAAGGCAGCTCCAGCAAATCCACTAGATATATTATCAGCTGTTATCACCGCAATTAAAAAGTTAATACTGATTGGAGATACTGCTAACCATGCAAATAACAAATTACTTAAAGCAGCAATCAAGGCACCAAAGAATAAGCATTTCATTGTACCAATTTTATATGAGCAATATCCCCCGATAAATCCGCCAAATATTGTAGCAAAAACCCCAAAAAATTTTGAATAAGTTGCAATGTCTGAAATTTTATAACCTTTTTCTAAATAGAATATATTTGCCATAACCCCCATTACGATATCAGCAATTCTATATAGCGAAATTAAAATAAGAATTAAAAATGCAAATTTTCCATATCTTTGAATAAAATTTAAAATTGGACCCATATAACTCTTTGAAATTTTATTTTTGGGAGCAAATTGTATCAATATAAGTAAAGAAATTATCAAATACGAAAAAACAAAACAAATTATCAATCTTGATAATGAAAATAAAAAATTTATTAAAACATCTTTTCTTTCAAAAGGGCTATCTATAACTGAGTACAAATAAATAAAACCTATTACAGCAATGAAGATGGTTATCAGGAATTTTACATGATTGTCAGAATTTAAATTTCTTTTTAATTTTGGCTCATCTGATATGAATGTTGCAAAAACTCCAACAAACATGAACAAAGACATAATTAGATAAACTTTTTTCCATACATTTTGGTCATAGATTTCTGTCCCAAAAAAGGATGCCAACCATAAGCTTCCAGCACCTGCAACAAGCATCGCAATTCTATAACCAGCTATGTACATAGAAGATAACGGACCTTGCAAAGATTGTGGAGCAGACTCAATTCTAAAAGCATCAATCAGAATATCTTGAGTTGCACTAAAAAAGGCTAGAATTGTAATGAATAAAGCAGTAAAAAATAGACTTTCTTTGGGATCTGTAAATGCAGTTAATATTAATGCACTAATAATTAAAAATTGAGAAAACAAGAGCCAGCTTCTTCTATGACCAAATTTTTTAAAGATTGGTAATTTGTAATTATCTACAAGTGGTGACCATAGATATTTAAATGCATACGCAAATCCTGCCCAGCTGAATAATGTTACAGTGCTTCTACTTATTCCTGCTTTAACGAGCCAAACCGAAAGAGTTGAAAAAACCAGTAATATTGGAAGCCCAGATGAGAATCCTAAACAAATCATTTTTAAAGGTTTTTTCTCAAAAAAAATATTAATACTTTTCATAATTTAATTTCTCCAGAATGAGGGTAAAAATAAAACCAATATTGCAAATAATTCTAGTCTTCCCAAAATCATTCCTAAACATAATATCCATTTTGATATGTTTGGTATTGAAGAAAAATCCCCATTGGGACCTATAGTCGAACCTAAACCTGGTCCAACGTTAGATATTGATGTAGCTGCTCCAGAAATTGAAGTTACAAAATCTAGTCCAGTTAAAGATAGCATAACAGCCAGAAGAAAAAATAGAATTAGATACAAATAAATAAAAGAAATTATTGACGAAATAAATTTATTATCGATTGGGTTTTGATCATACTTAAGAATAAAAACTCCTTTTGGATAAATAATTTTCTTTAAATTATTAATCACAAAAGAGTATAGAATTTGGATTCTAAATATTTTAATACCACATGTTGTCGAACCTGCACAACCACCTATAAACATTAATATTAAGAATAATACTAGTGAAAAACTTCCCCAACTATCAAATTGAGCATTAACATAACCTGTGCCAGTTAATATTGAAATTACGTTAAATAAAACTGCAATAAAATCAAATTTAATTGACCCATTAAAATTCATATAAATCGATAAAATTACTATTGAAAAAAAGATTATTTTTAAAAATGTTTTGATTTGTATATCTTTGAAAAAAATTGCTCTATCTCCATTTAAAAACTTTATGTAGGAAATAAAAGGAATACTCCCTAATAATATGAAAATTATTGCTGAACTTTCGATAAATCTACTATCAAAGAAACCTAACGACTCATTGTAGTTTGAGAATCCCCCGGTAGCTATTGTAGTCATAGAGTGAGTTATACTATCAAAGAAATTCATCCCAAAGATTTTGTAAGACGTTGCACAAAATATTGTTAGTGTTGTGTAAACAAGTATTAATCTTAATGCTATTTCTTTTGATTTAGGCAGAATTTTTTCAGATGAGTCATTATTTGAAATTTTAAAAAGTTGCATACCACCAACATTCATAATTGGCATCAATGTGATTGCCATTACAATGATACCAATGCCACCCAACCATTGAAGTAACGCTCTCCATAATAAAATACTTCTTGGCATATTCTCAAGGTTAGAAATAATAGTAGAGCCCGTAGTAGTAATACCAGACATGCTCTCAAAAAATGCATTCGTAAATGAAAAATTAATACTTGAAAACAAAAATGGAAGTGAACCAAATATAGCAATACTTAACCAAGATAAAGCAGTCAATAAAAAGGCCTGTTGAAGATTTAATTTTTTATTGTGATCTAGGTTTGATAGAAAAAATAAAGTTCCAAAAATGATAGTTACTATTGAAGAACCAAAAAAGGAGGAATCAATTTCATCATATAAAAATTGTACACCAACTGGAATGAACATAAAAATTCCAAGTATTATTTGCAGAATTCCAAGTGTGAAAAAAACAGTTTTATAATTAGACATTTTGAAAGAACATTATTTTATGGTAAATAAATTTCAACTCTATAAGAATTAAGTTGATCGGAATTTAGAGAATTTATTAAGTTTATTAATGATAAAAAAAGAAAATTTAGACAAAACAAGTGCATGGCCTTTTGTTGAGGCAAAAAAAATGCTTCGAGAAAGAAAGTCTATAATAGAAAAAAAAGGTAAAATTACTCTACAAACAGGTTACGGCCCAAGTGGACTTCCCCACATAGGAACTTTTGGTGAAGTTGCTAGAACCTCAATGATTGTTAATGCCTTGAAACATCTTATCGATCTTCCTACTGAAATTATTACTTTTTCTGATGATATGGATGGACTTAGAAAAGTTCCAGACAATGTACCAAATAAAGAATTACTTGAAGAAAATTTACATAAACCACTAACTAAAGTTCCAGACCCGTTTAAAAAGTTTGATAGCTTTGGAGAGCATAATAATCAAATGCTTAAAAATTTTTTAGATAATTTTAACTTTAAATATAGTTTTAAAAGTTCAACAAAACTCTACAAGTCAGGTTTTTTTAATTCATCACTTCAAGAAATTTTAAAAAATTATGATGGAATTATGAATATTATATTGCCAACATTGGGAAAGGAGCGTCAGAAAACATATTGTCCATTTCTACCAATTTGTCCTGATACAGGTCATGTTTTAGAAATTCCGATGAAAGAAATGAATAAAGAAAAATCGATAATAATTTTTGATAATAATGGGAAAGATTTAGAGATGAGTATTCTAGATGGTAATTGCAAGCTGCAATGGAAAGTAGATTGGGCGATGAGATGGTATGCTTTAGATGTAGATTTTGAGATGTATGGAAAAGATCTTATTGAGAGCGCAATTTTATCATCAAAAATAATAAAACTAATAGGAAAAACAAACCCATCTGGATTCGCTTATGAATTATTTTTGGATGAAAAAGGAGAGAAAATTTCTAAATCAAAGGGAAATGGAATTACGATTGATCAATGGCTAAAATATGCTTCACCGGAAAGTCTTTCTTTATACATGTATCAAAATCCCAAAAGAGCTAAAAAACTTTATAAAGAAATTGTTTCAAAAACTGTTGATGAATATCTGGAATTATTGGATAAGGCGAAAAATCAAGATGATTTCAAGTTGTTAATGAATCCTGTATGGCATGTACATGATAGTAAAGTTCCCAAAGAAAAAATGATAATGTCCTTTTCAATGCTTTTGAATCTTGTTGAAACAAGTAATGCTGATAGTAAAGAGCTTCTATGGAAATTTGTAAAGAAATATAAAAAAGATATTGAGGAAAAAGATTATCCAATTTTTAATGATTTGGTAGGATATGCAATTAAATATTTTAACGATGTTATAAAAAAACAAAAAAAATATAAAATACCTAATAATGATGAAAAAATTGCACTTAAAGCTTTAGTCAGCACATTAGATAATTGTAATGATGAAATGTCACCAGAAGATATCCAAACATTAATTTATTCAACTGGCAAAGAAAATGGATACTCAAATAATTTAAGAGACTGGTTTAGATTGATTTATGAGGTTGTTTTTGGTGACCAAAATGGACCACGAATGGGATTTTTTATAAGTTTTTTTGGTGTCCAAGAAACAAAAGATCTTATACAAAAAAGAGTAAAATGATGTTTTCAAATTTAAGATCTTTGATTTTTAAATTAGATCCAGAGACAGCCCATAATTTGGCTATAAAATCATTAAAATTTAATTTTATTCCGAATATTTTAGATCGTGAAAAAAATAATCCCTTGTTTGAAACAAAATTATTTAATAAAAAATTAGAAAATCCTATTGGTATGGCAGCAGGTTTTGACAAAAATGCTGAAGTATATAATTCATTATTTAAATTGGGGTTCGGATTTGTAGAAGTGGGTACTGTAACTCCTTTAAAGCAATACGGAAATCCTAAACCAAGAGTATTTAGATTAGAAGAGGATGAGGCATTAATAAATAGACTTGGCTTTAATAACTCTGGTGCAGAAAATATAGTCCATAGAATTAAATCTAATAAACAAATTGGTTTACTAGGTATAAATATTGGACCAAATAAAGATTCCGAAAATAGACTTGAGGACTACTTAAAGTGTCTTAAAATCTTCCATAATGTTGCTGATTACATTACTATAAATATTTCTTCACCAAATACTGAAGATCTGCGAAATTTTCACGATCAATCAAAATTAAATGAATTGTTAAAAGAAATAGAGAATGAAAAAAAAGAATTAAATTCAACAGTTCCATTAGCAGTAAAAGTTTCTCCTGATATAAAAGATAAAGAAATTAATAACATTTCAGATGTATTATTGAATAATAATATTGAGGTTGTTATTATTTCAAATACTTCAGACTCAACTAGGGATAGTCTGAATAATATACAAAAGTATCAAAAAGGGGGTCTATCTGGAAAACCAATTGAGGAAAAATCTACTAATTTAATTAATAAATTTTACAAAATTCTTAATGGAAGAATTAAAATTATAGGTGTTGGTGGAGTTGATTCAGGAAAAAGCGCTTATGAAAAATTTTTAGCGGGAGCCAATTATGTTCAACTTTACACAGGAATGGTTTATAGAGGGCCTAATATTGTAAATTTAATTAAAAAAGAGCTTAAAGAATTACTGATAAAAGACGGTGTTAAGAATTTCTCAGAAATTATAGGAAAAAAATAAGCTTCAAATTTTATAAACTTGACGCAAGCATTTTCTAATCTTATATAGTCAGTTTATTATGTCAAAAAAATGTGAACTTACTGGGAAAATTCCAATGAAAGGTCATAATGTTAGTCACGCTAACAATAAGACAAAAAGAAGATTTTTACCAAATTTAAAAAAAGTTAAGTTCACCAGCGAACTTCTAAAAAGAAGTTTAAAATTAAGAGTCAGTAATGCTGGAGTAAGATCAGTTGACAAGAAAGGTAGCTTTGACGAATTTTTAAAGACTGTAAAAAATAAAAATTTATCACCAAGATTGAAAAAATTAAAGAAAAGCCTTTTAATTAAATCACCATTTCAAAAAAAAATAATCCAATCTAAAAACGTCTAATGAATAAATTATTTTTGTTACTCTCATTGATTATGGGGGTTGTAGTTTTAGCCTCAAACTACTTAGTTCAGTTCCCAATTAACTATTATGGTTTAGAAGAGCTATTAACTTATGGTGCTTTTAGTTATCCCATTGCTTTTTTAATCACAGACTTGGCCAATAGATCTTTTGGAAAAATTGTGGCTAGAAAGATTGTATACATTGGTTTTACTATAGGAATTTTGTTTACATTAATATTCTCAACAAATTTTACTGATCTTATTTCAATTAGAATTGCAATAGGATCAGGGACAGCATTTATAATTGCTCAACTTTTAGATGTTCAAATTTTTGATCAGTTGAGAAAAAAAAAATGGTACATAGCTCCTTTAACATCGTCTTTAATTGGCTCAACAGTAGATACTTTTTTATTCTTCTCGATATCATTTTATGGAACAGGAATACCTTGGATCACTCTTTCATTAGGAGATTTAACAGTCAAAATTTTCGTTGCCTTAGTTATGCTTATACCTTTTAGACTATTATTAGGTACATTAAAAGCAGCCTAACTAAATTTTAGGTTCTTGCTGGGTCATGCAGTGAATAGCACCAAATCCCCATATCAATTTACTGCAATCAATTGTTTGAACTTTCTTTTTTCTAAAAAAGTCTTTAAATATTTTAACCGCTATAATATCTTCTTTAACTTTAAATATTGGAAGTAGTACTTTTTTATTACAAATATAAAAATTCATATAACTTGCAGGAACTCTTATGTTCTTTATATAGATAGGCGATGGCATAGGTACCTTTATGATCTTAAATTTTTTCCCTTTCTCATTTTTACTTTCTTTTAAAATCTTTAAATTTTCACCTAAGTTTTTGTAATTTTTATCATTCTTATTAGTCTCAATCGCAGTCATAATTGTATTTCTAGAGACAAATCTCGTTATGTCATCAACATGTCCATGTGTATCATCACCCGCAATCCCTTTTTTAAGCCATATAAAGTTTTTTATATTCAAATATCTTCTAAATAGTTCCTCGTAATCTTTTTTGATAAAATCTTTATTTCTTTCCTGAGTTTTGCTCAGTAAACACTCCTCAGTTAATAGAATTGATCCTGAGCCATTTATATCAAATGCACCCCCTTCCATTATTATTTTTTTAGTTTTTCCATTTTTTTTAATTATTGGATCAATCTTTTCCAAATTAAAAATTTTACTGATTTTATCATTGATTTTATTGTCATTTTTGTAATTACTGTATTTTGACCATCCATTAAAACCAAAATTTAAAATCATTTTTTTATTATCTTTTCTATTTGTTATAAATATTGGCCCGGAGTCTCTTAACCATATTCTATCAGTTTTAATATTATGAAATTTGATATTTGTGATTTTATTAGAATTTATTAGCTTTTTAATATTTGTTATTTTTTTGTTAACAATCAAATTAACCTTAAGACTTTTTGAAATAATGAATATAATTTCTAAAATTACTTTAGGAATAAATTTATATAAACCTGGCCAATCATTTTTATTATATGGCCAAGCAATCCAAACTGATTTTTGAGGTTCCCATTCAGCAGGCATTCTGAATTTTTTAAGTTCCTCACTCATCTACAGGATTTTTTAGTATGCCTTTGTAAAAGTCGATTCTTCTATCTCTTAAAAAGGGCCAATGTTCTCTAGTGGTATCAATTTTTTTGTAATCTATTTCACGAATTAATATTTCCTCTTTTTTATTGCCTAGTTTTCCAAGTATTTTTCCACTTGGATCAATTATCATTGAGTTTCCCCAAAACTCTATTTTTTTATTTCCTTTTTTTTCAACACCAACTCTGTTTACTGCAACCACGTAAGTGCCATTTGCAATTGCGTGAGATTTTTGCATTGTTATCCAAGAGTTTAATTGAGTTTTTCCAAATTCCCTTTTTTCTTTAGGATGCCAACCAATTGCAGTAGGGTAAAAAATTATTTGTGCACCTTTTAGTGCAGTCAACCTTGCAGCTTCAGGAAACCACTGATCCCAACATATCAAAGGTCCAATTTTACCAAACTTAGTTTTTATAGATTTGAAACCTAAGTCGCCAGGAGTGAAATAAAATTTTTCATAATAACCAGGATCATCTGGAATATGCATTTTTCTATATTTGGATAAAATTTTACCTTTTTCACTAATAACGATACTAGTGTTATGATAGAAACCATGCGTTTTTTTTTCAAATAATGAAATCATTAATACTATTTGTAATTCTTTTGCTAATTCACAAAATATTTTTGTAGTCTTACCTGGTATTTTTTCTGCTAGCTTAAAATTAGAATGACTTTCCGTTTGACAAAAATAACTTGATAAAAACAGTTCTGGCATACAAATTATCTTAGCTTTTTTTGACGCTGCTTTCTTTATACTTTTTATAGCTGAAATTAAATTTTTTTGAAAATTATCTGAAATTTTATTTTGAATAATCCCAATTTTTACTTTTTTGATCATCAATCAAAATATTTTAGAGAAGTTTTTTCTATCCCTATTTTTCCATTCCCCAGTATGATAAGCATCACTTGCAATCAATGGTAAAACAGTTGTTGCCTCTGCAAAAACCATTTGTTCTTTAGTTGTATCGACTTTACCCCATGAACTTGCCTCTTTAAGTGTTGAGCTGCTGCATGCACCATCTCTTGTATCTGCAACTGTAATTTGTACAGCATATTTATGCATATCAACTTTTTTGTTTAAAAGTTCCGCACAAATAACAGTATCTTGAATAAAATTTTTAGGAACCCCACCACCAATCATAAATAGTCCTGAGCCTTTAGATTTAATCTTTATTTCAGTTAATTCTCTAAATTCTCTTATAGAGTCTATTGTAATATGGTTATTAGGATTTCTTTCCTGATGCATTACTAGGCCAAAACCTGCACTGGAGTCTGTAAATGCTGGACAGAATATTGGAACATCATTGTCGTATGCTATTTCTATTAAAGATCCCTTCTTTTTTGCATTTGATTTTAAATATTTTCCAATTTCTTTTATGAATTCTCTTGATGTATAAGCTTTAGGTTGTAACTTGTCAGCTATTTCGCCTATTATTTTATCACACATTTGAAGCTCTTCCTCATCAATGTAAGTATCGTAAATCCTATCTATGTAGTTATTTCTTAATTCATTATCATCCTGGTGCTGAGAACCCTGATAATGTTTAAATCCAAGTGCCTCAAAAAAATCCATATCAATTATTGATGCACCGGTTGCCACAATCGCATCAACCATATTATACTTCACCATATCTCTGTAAATATGCATGCATCCAGCTGCAGATGTAGATCCAGCTAAGGTTAAAAATATTGTACAATCCTTATCTTTCAACATCTCATTATATATCGCAGATGCATTTGCAGTCTCTCTTGAAACAAAAGACATTTTTTTCATAGAAGAAATTATTTTTCTAGAGTCAAATGAGGTGATATCTATATGTTCAACTGGGCTTTTTAGAAAATCTTTTTTACTATTATGGCCTAGATTTTTTTTTTTAGACATTAAGCAACTAATGTGGCTTTATTAGCCTCTTTACCATATAGACTCATTATTGGATTATCTTCAACTTCATGAATTTCATTGGAGAAGAAACCATTAAATTCCGTCCTGAATGTAAGACCATATGCACCAAGCTGACCAAGCTCAATATAATCATTTTCTTTAATATTATTGGGTAAAATAAAAGGACCTTTCATGTAATCCATACTGTCACAAGTTGGACCATAAAAATCAAAAGCTGTTAACTTTTTAGAAATTATTTTATTAGAACTTTCTTTAATTAATTTTGACGGGAAAACTATATTTGGCGTTCCAGCATCAAAAAGAGTACCATAAGTACCATCGTTAATATAAAGTTTTTGTTTTTTTCTTAAGTTTACCCTAACAATTGTTGATCCACTTTCAGCAACTAATGCTCTTCCTGGTTCACATATAATTTCAGGTAAATTATTTAATTTCAAGTTATCTAAACTCATTTTTATTTCTTCAAAATAATTATCTAATGATTGTGGAACTAAATCTGGGTATATAGTTGGAAATCCTCCGCCAACATTTATGTAATCTGGTACAATTTTTGTTTTTTTAATTATATTACCTATCTCTGCTATTCCTTTTGTATAAGAAATTGGGTGCATACATTGTGATCCAACATGGAAGCTCAAACCAATTTTATTTGAGTATTGTTTTGCAAGTCTTAATAATCCACTAGCCTCATTGTTCATGGCTCCAAATTTTTTTGATAAGTCTATCTCTGCGTGTTCATTTGATACTGCAACTCTTACAAAAATTTCAAGATCTTTAGCATTTTTAGTACTCTCAATTATCTTTATTAACTCTTCTTTAGTATCTAGTGCGAATGTTTTAATACCATATTTAAAATAAGCTTCTTGCACATCCTCACGACTTTTTACTGTGTGCATAAAGGAACATTTTGCACTCTGACTAAATTTTCTAACAGATTTAATTTCCGATATTGATGCAACATCAAATTCACTGATGCCACTTTTTACAAGAGTTTTAATTACCTCTGGATGAGGATTTGTCTTTACGGCATATAAGATTTTGCCAGGAAATTTTTTTTGAAAAAATTTTGATGCAGAAAGGATTGATCTTTTCCTTATACAATAGACCGGTTTATCTGGTTTCAGCTGATTTATTAAACTTTCAACTGATGTAAATTTTTGCATTAAAATGCCCCCTAAAAAAAATTTAACAAAAAAAAGCTTTTTTTTAAAAAAACTTTAATATTTCGAGCAATTAATTCAATAGGAGCACAATGTAAAGAAAATAATAACCTATTGAATTGTGGTAAAAAAACACCATATAATGCTTATGAAATCAGACGCTACATTGCAAAATTTAAGTGAATTTAAGAACAAATCACTGTTAATTGTTGATGATGATAATCCCTTTAGAGAAAGATTAGCAAGGGCAATGGAAAAAAAAGGTTTTGAGGTATTTCAAGCTGAGAGTGTGCAAAAAGGGATAGAGTCCGTAAAAGCAAAAAACCCTGGATTTGCAGTTGTCGATCTTAGGTTGAATGATGGTAACGGACTAGAGGTTGTAAAAGAAATACAATCTAAAAATTCAGAGAGCCGAATAATAATGCTCACTGGTTATGGAAATATTCCGACGGCGGTTGCTGCAATAAAAGAAGGTGCTATAGACTATTTAGCCAAACCTGCAGATGCAGATGATGTTGAAAAAGCACTTTTGGCCGATCCCAACAAGAAAGCTGCTCCACCAGAAAATCCAATGTCTGCAGATAGAGTAAAGTGGGAACATATTCATAGGGTTTTTGAATTATGCAACAGAAATGTTTCTGAAACTGCAAGAAGACTAAAAATGCATCGAAGAACCTTACAACGAATTCTGTCTAAAAGGTCTCCTAAGTAAATTTTCTAATTCTTAATAATTGTTTTGATAGTACTGTGAGAATTAAGATTTTATAAATTTCTATTAGTAAAAACGGTTTCGCCCCAACTGAGAAAACATCATTAAAAGTCTTATCGAAACCCATATAATTCCATAAACCACCTAATCCAAGAGCGTAAATTATACTCACTGAAAATAATAAATATAAAAACACAATTATTGGGTCTTTATTTTTATTTATGCGACCCGCAAAAAATGCTGTAAAAATAAAACCAACTAAGTAGCCTCCGGTGGGACCTAAAAGATATCCAATCCCCCCACCTTTGGCAAAAACTGGTAACCCAAAAGATCCTTCAATCAAATATAAAATAACAGTTAGTGTTGCTAATTTATATCCCAATATAATCCCAAGGAACATAACCACAAAAGTTTGCATAGTTGCGGGCACTAAAGTAAATGGAGTCTGTATTTTAGATGATATAGCCAGTAAAGCTGTCCCAATTAATACAAAAACGGTTGATTTGATCATTTTTGAATTGTTGATAATGTTTTTAGTAAGTTCCATAAAATAATAATACTCTTATTTTTTTAATAATCTATATTAATTTAAAATGAGCAAAATTCAAAAAACAGATCACTTTTACTTGATAGATGGATCTGGCTACATATTTAGAGCCTACTATGCTCTTCCACCTTTAACAAGAAAAAGTGATGGTTTGCCAACTGGAGCTGTAAGTGGCTTTTGCAGTATGCTTTTTAAACTCCTTGAAGATTCTAAGTCAAAAGAAAATTTACAAAAACCATCTCACTTTGCAGTTATTTTTGACTCAGCGAGAAAGACATTTCGGAATGAAATTTATAAAGATTATAAAGCCAATAGAGCTGAAGCACCTGACGATTTAGCACCTCAATTCGACTATATTAGAAAGTCTGTATTAGCATTTAATTTACCATCAGTGGAGCTAACTAACTACGAAGCAGACGATTTAATAGCAACTTATACAAATATGATTTTAAAAGTTGGAGCTAAAGTGACAATAGTATCTTCAGATAAAGACTTGATGCAATTATACAAAAAAGGTGTTCGAATTTATGATCCCATGAAAAATAGATTTATTAATGATGAGGATGTTCAAAAAAAATTTGGAGTTACAGCTGACAAAGTGATAGATGTACAGGCATTAGCTGGAGACAGTAGTGATAATGTGCCCGGTGTCCCAGGAATTGGTGTAAAAACTGCAGCTGAGTTAATAAATAAATATGGAGATTTAGAAACTCTTTTAAAATCTGCAAGTGAGATTAAACAAAATAAAAGAAGAGAGACTTTACTCGAAAATAAAGATAAAGCGATAATTAGCAAAAAATTAGTAACATTGAAAAATGATGCTCCAATTGAAAAAAATCCAGAGGAATTTCAATTAAAGCAAATTAATAAAGAAAAGCTCTATAAATTTTTAAGGGAAATGGAATTTAATAGATTACTTAGTTCGGCTATCTCAACTTACGGCGAGCCAAATTTTGAGGATAAAAAAGAAGATACTAAAATCATTCAAACTCAAGAAAAAATTTCTAATAAAAATTATTTTTTAATTAAAGACATAAAAGCAATAGATGATTGGATTAAAGAGGCTGAGGAGGTTGGAGAACTTGCTGTTGATACCGAAACAAGTTCATTAGATCCTCATCAAGCAGATTTAATAGGAATTTCTTTAAGTTCAAAAATCGGTAAAGCTTGTTACATACCTCTTAACCATAATTCTAAAGAAAATATTAATAAGGGTCTTGTTTTAAAAAAATTAAAACCTTTATTAGAAGATCCTAGTATTAAAAAGATCGGTCAAAATATAAAGTTTGATTTTATAGTTTTACTTAAGCAAGGTATAAAACTTTCCTCGATGGAAGATACGATGCTTATGTCATATGTTCTTGATGCAGGGAAAAACAGACACAATATGGATACATTGTCTGAAATTCATTTAAGTCACAAAACAATAGCTTTTAAAGATTTAGTAGGGACTGGAAAAAAAGAAATAAATTTTAGTGAAGTCGATCTAGAAAAAGCAAAAAATTACGCTGCTGAAGATGCTGATATTACTTATAGGCTTTATAAAAAATTTTACAAAAGTCTTAAAGATGAAAAAATGATTAATGTTTACGAACTTTTTGAAAAACCAATGATAACAATTCTTGCAAATATGGAGATTGAGGGAATTAAAATAGATCATAAATTCCTTAAAATTTTATCCTCAAATTTTGAAAAAAAAATTTTAAGAATTCAAAAAGAAGTTTTTAAAATATCTAAAAAAGAATTCAATATTGCATCACCAAAACAGCTTGGTGAAATTTTGTATAATGAGCTTAAAATTGCTGATCTAAAAAAAACCAAAAAAGGTAGTTTCGCTACTAGTGCAGCGGTATTAGAGGATTTAGCCTTTAAAGGTCATAAATTTCCACAATTAGTTTTAGATTGGAGACAAATATCAAAATTAAAAAATACTTACTCAGATGCTTTACCAGAGCATATTAACCCTAAAACAAAAAGAGTTCACACTTCTTTTTTACTTGCTGCTACTAACACAGGAAGATTAGCATCAAGTGAACCTAATCTACAAAATATTCCAATTAAGTCTGAAGATGGCAAAGATATCAGAAAAGCGTTTATAGCAGAGAAAGAACATACTTTGATCTCGGCAGACTATAATCAAATTGAAATGAGAATTTTAGCAGATATTGCTGATGTAAAAGAACTTAAAAAAGCGTTTAAAAATAATGAAGATATACACTCTTTGACGGCAAGCCAGATTTTCAATATTGATATTAGAAAAGTTAATGATGACCAGAGAAGAAAAGCAAAAGCAATTAACTTTGGTATAATTTATGGAATTTCACAATATGGATTAGCAAAACAAATTAACGTTTCTAACCATGAAGCAGAAGAATTTTTGAATTCATACTTTGCAAAATTTCCTGAAATTAAAGTTTATATGGATAACACTATTAAATTTTGCAGAAAGAGTGGTTTTGTAAATAATATTTTTGGAAGAAAATCACATTTCATTAGCATTAATGATAAGAATTATAATGTAAGAAATTTTCAAGAAAGAGCGGCTATAAATGCTCCAATACAAGGATCTGCTTCTGAAATTATGAGATTAGCAATGATAAGATTGCAAAAAAAACTATTAGAAGAAAAGAATAAAAAAACAAAAATACTGTTGCAAATCCATGATGAATTGATTTTTGAAACTCCAAAAACAGATGTAAAAAGAATAAGCAAAATAATTATTGATGAAATGACTAGTGTTGTTAACAGCGATCACCATTCTTTTTCAATACCTTTAACAGTAGATTTAAATACTGGTGATAATTGGGGTTCACTTCATTAATTTAATTTGATTGCCCAAATTAGAACAATTTAGTATTTTTATATTGTAGTATGCATAAACAAACTATTGCTTTAATTGATGATGATAGAAATATTCTGACAAGCTTAAGTATTGCTTTAGAAAAAGAGGGTTTTAATGTTCAGACATACATAGATGGTGAAAGTGCATTAATTGGCTTAACAAGGACTCCGCCTGATCTAGCAATCATAGATATAAAAATGCCAAAAATGGATGGAGAAGAGTTATTAAAGAAATTGAGAAAAAAAACCTCATTGCCAGTGATATTTTTAACTTCCAAAGATGATGAAATAGATGAATTGCTTGGACTAAAGTTAGGAGCAGATGATTTCGTTAAAAAATCTGGAGGTTTTTCAATAAAAGTATTAATTGAGAGAATTAGAGTTCAACTTAGGAAGAAAGATAGAAAGGATACTATTGAGGAGAATAAAAGTATCATCTCTCATGGAAAATTAAAATTAGATCCGTCACAATTGGAATGTGAATGGAATGGCAAACAATTGCCTGATAAATTAACTACTACAGAATTTTTACTTGTTAAAGAATTAGCAAAAAGACCTGGTATAATTAAAGAAAGAGCTCAGTTGATGGATATTGCTTATAGAGAGGATACAGATATTGAGGACCGTACGATTGATAGTCATGTAAAAAGAATAAGAAAAAAATTTAAAAAAGTTGATCCAGACTTTTCAGCTATTGAGACTAGATATGGAAGTGGGTATAGGTGGAATGTTAGCTAATGCTAAGCAACCTTCTTAAAAATTTGTCCATATTAAAAAAATTTTTATTTATAAACTTAATTTTTTTTACAATAATTGGATTATTTACATTTATTTACTTGGAAAATGTTCAGCCAAATTTAATAAAGAAAAAATCTTCTAACCATATCGAAATTATAAACAACACTATTGATAATCTTAATAGACTTAACGTTAAGTTTATCGAGGAAGATATAAGAAAATTTTTGTTTTCTACAAGATTTCTTTTTCAAAATTTAGATAGAGTTATTTTTTTTAATAACGAATTAAAATTAATTGGGGATACAGACACGTTAGATCTTGACCCAAGATCATTTTCTACAAGGTTAGATATTATAGAATTAGATATATTAAACGAAGATAAAACAAAAGAAATTACAGAGGATAAAAATATTAATATTGGTAGTGAAAACAATTTATCACTAAAAGATATCTTATCTAATTATGCTGAGTCTAAAAATTATGGGATACCTTTTACGTTTACCGAAGATGAATTTAATAAATTCAAACTAACAACTATTAAAAATGTAATGAAAAACGATAAAAATATTGGGTACTTAGCAATTAGCGAAAACGCAAATGATATTAAAGCTGCCATTGAAGAAAGAAAAACATTTATTATAAGAACAGCTATAGCTGTTGGAATAGTAATCTTTATTTTTTCATTTGTTTTAAATAGGTATTTTTTGAAACCAATTAAAAATTTGGTCACTTACACAAAAACAATTAAAGAAAAAAATTCAAAGATTGCGAATATTGAGAATTTAAAACTTAGAAATGATGAACTTGGATTACTCTCAAGTTCTCTAGATGATATGACTTTAGAATTACAGAAAAGAATTTCACAAGCTGAGAATTTTTCAACTGATCTTGTGCATGAGATCAGAAATCCATTAGCCTCTCTTAAAAGCGCCTCAGAAATTCTACAAGATACAAATGATATGGATCAAAGAGTGAAATTATTAAATATCTTAAGTCATGATGTTCAGAGAATAGAGAGATTAATCACAGATTATTCTCAAATGCTAAAAGATGAGGTAGCCTTAAGTAAAGAAAAAATAAAAAAATTAGATGTTGAACCTATTATAAAGTCTGTTGTTGATGATTTTAATAACATTTATAAAGTGAAAAGAGGAATAGAAATATCTTTTGAAAATGATGGTAAGAAAAATTACTACATTAATGGTATTGAAAATAGAATAGAACAAATAATTGCAAATCTTTTAGATAATGCAATATCTTTTAGTGAGGATAATAAAAATATAATTGTTAAAGTGTCTCAATCAGAGGACAAAAAAATTAACATTGATGTTTTGGATGAAGGAAATGGATTTAAGGAGAAAGATACAAATAAAATTTTCAAGAGATTTTATAGTAATAGGCCAGATAAATTCGGCCAACATTCTGGTTTAGGATTGAATATTGTTAAAAATTTAGTTGATCTACATAATGGTTCAATTAAAGCATCAAATCGAACTGACAAAAAGGGCGCAAGAATGGAAGTCATTTTTCCAATGTTATAAAGTTCTATTGATTAATTAAAACTTTGTTGTTAGAAGATCCACATCATGGCAGATTTTAAAGTTAAAGATATATCTCAAGCAGAATTTGGACGTAAGGAAATCTCAATAGCTGAGAGTGAAATGCCTGGATTGATGGCATTAAGAGAGGAATATAAAGGGAAATCTCCCCTTAAAGGAGCAAAGATTATTGGTTGTTTGCACATGACTATTCAAACAGCAGTATTGATTGAAACATTAGCCAATTTAGGTGCAGAAGTAAGGTGGTCATCTTGCAATATTTTTTCTACTCAAGACCATGCTGCTGCTGCTATAGCTAAAGTAGGAATACCCGTTTATGCTTGGAAAGGTGAGACGGAAGAGGAATATTTATGGTGCATTAAACAAACAATCATAGGAAACAAAGATTGGAAACCAAACATGCTTTTAGATGATGGTGGCGATCTTACTGCAATAATGCATAAAGAATATAAAGATTTATTAAAAGACGTTAAAGGCGTCTCTGAAGAAACTACAACCGGAATTAAAGCTCTTAATAAAATGGAAAAAGATAAATCACTGTTAGTTCCAGCCATAAATGTTAATGACTCTGTTACAAAATCAAAATTTGATAATCTTTATGGTTGTAGAGAAAGTTTAGTCGACGGAATACGAAGGGCAACAGATGTAATGATGTCTGGAAAAGTCGCTATTGTGGCAGGTTTTGGCGATGTGGGAAAAGGTAGTGCCGCCTCACTTAGACAAAGTGGCGCTAGAGTTTTGGTCACTGAAGCAGATCCAATTTGTGCTCTACAAGCTGCTATGGAAGGTTATGAGGTTGTTCTAATGGAGGATGCTATAGGCCAAGCAGATATTATTGTTACAGCTACTGGTAATAAAGATATTGTTACTGCTGATCATATGAGAGAAATGAAAGATAGAGCAATACTATGTAATATCGGTCATTTTGATAATGAAATTCAGGTTGATGCTTTAAAAAATTATAAATGGACAGAGATTAAACCTCAAGTCCATGAAATCGAATTACCAAGTAAAAAAAGGATAATTCTTCTAGCGGAGGGCAGACTAGTCAATTTAGGATGTGCAACTGGGCATCCAAGCTTCGTGATGAGTGCATCATTTACCAATCAAGTAATTGCACAAATAGAACTTTGGAACAATCACAAAAATTATGAAAATAAAGTATATGTCTTGCCAAAACATTTAGATGAAAAAGTTGCTACTCTACATTTAAAGAAAGTTGGTGCAAAGTTAACCAAACTATCTAAAGATCAAGCAGACTATATAAGTGTCGGCGTTAATGGTCCATTCAAACCAAATGCCTATCGCTACTAACAGTGATAAAATAATTTTAAATTCTGAAAAAGATACCAAAGAATTCGCTAAGAATTTTTTAAATAAAGTTAAGCCAAATTATATAGTTTTTGTATACGGTGAAATGGGAGTAGGCAAAACTACTTTCATAAAATATCTCATTAATGCTTTTCAACAAAAGAATAAAATAAAAATTACAGAGGTGACAAGCCCTACATTTAATCTTTTAAACCAATACAATGTGAATAAATTTTTTATAAATCATTACGATTTATTTAGATTAAAAAATGATGGTGAATTAAAAAGCCTGGGTTTATTTGAAGATAATCTAAATACAATTACATTAATAGAATGGCCCGAGATTATTCAAAAAAAACCTGAGAAATTGATAGAATTATTTTTTAAATATGAGGATGATTATCAAAAAAGATCAGTACAAATTAAAGGTCTAAAACTATAATTTTTGATGAAAAATTTGAAAAAAATAAAGGGTGATGCGTCTTTCAGAAAATTTTACAGAAAAAAACGTAAAAACTCTAATTCTATAATAGTCCTTGCAAAAAAAGAAAAAATTAAAAATTTAATTATATATGAGGCAATAAATAGAATATTAAATAAAAATAAAATTTTAGCTCCAAAATTAATTAAAGAGAATTACAAAAAAAACTATATAGAAATTCAAGATTTTGGTGACCACACAATATTTAAAATTCTAAAAAGAAAAAAAGTTAATAAATTTTTATATTTTAAAAAAATAATAGATTTATTGATTGGAATACAATTAATAAAGAATAGAAGTATAAAAAATTTTAAAAATAAGATTTATCATATTCCTAAATATAACGAAAAAATTTTAATCAATGAGGCTAATTTATTTAGTAAATGGTATGCAGATGAAAAATTAAAAAACTCTAAAAAAAAAACTTTTTCAAAAAAATTTAACAAAGTAATTAAGGAATTAATATCAAAATTAAGTTTAAAAAATAATGTGTTTGTCCATAGAGATTTTCATGTATCAAATCTTATGTTAGTCAGGAATGAAATAGGAGTTATAGATAGTCAAGATGCTTTAATTGGAAATAGGGCATACGATTTGGCATCTCTGATTGACGATGTAAGATTTAAGACATCAAAATCATTTAAAAAAAAAGTTTATGATTACTACCTTAAAAAACAAAAAAATTTGATAAAGAATAAATTTAAAAATGATTTTGAAATATTATCAGTTTTAAGAAATCTTAAGATAATTGGAATTTTTACACGTTTATCTTTGAGAGATGGGAAAAAAAAGTATATTAAATTAATTCCATATACATGGGAATTAATAAATATGCGTATTAAAGAAAACGAAGTATTCTTTGATTTAAAAAGTTTATTAAGTCAAAATTTTGAAAAAAAAATTAAATGAGAATTAGAACTGCATTAATATTATGTGCAGGTTTTGGTAAAAGACTGAATCCCCTAACTCTTGAAACTCCAAAACCTCTGCTGAAAATCAAAGATACTACAATTTTAGAAAACTGTATTAATGTAATTTCCAAACTTGGTATAAAAAAAATTCTTATAAATACATTTCACCTTGGAGATCAAATAAATGAATTTATTAAAATGAAAAATTTTGAGGTAGATATTGAGATTAAAGAAGATGGAAGAAATATTTTGGATACAGGCGGTGGTATAATGAATTTAGTGAAAGATACCACAGATCAAGATTTTTTAGTTTTTAATCCTGATACTTTGTGGAACTATAAATACGTTAATGAAATAAATAAAATGCAAGATTTTTATTTTTCTAATAAATTGAATTGCATTCTTTTAGTTGCAGATAAAAAACTAAGTTTTGATAAGAGCTTTAATGGAGATTTTAAATTAAAAGATAATTTATTGCAAAAAGGTGACGATAATAATTTTATTTATATTGGTTGTAAAATTTTTAATAAAGGTTTGTTTGAAAATTATGTTTTAAAAAATTTTTCAATTTTAGAAGTATGGAAAGAACTACGAAAAAAGAATCAACTTAATGGATATGAAAGCTTAAATAAATTCTATCATTTAACTAATTTAGAAACTTTCAAAAAACTAAAAGATCTTTAGCCCTCTTTTTATCAAGATACTCACATTTTGTGATTTTCAAATTATTGTCTAACTTTATCAATAAAGGATTTCCTGTAGGTATTTCTAGATTTGAAATCAGATTGTTATCTAATTTAAAAAGTTTTTTGCATAAAGCTCTAATAGAATTGCCATGGGCTGAAATTAAAATATTAGTATCTCTCAATTTTTCTTGGATTTCTTCCTCAAAAAATTTAACGACTCTATCGTAAGTATCTTTTAAAGACTCTGTGCTTGGAATAAGTTCCTCTGGAACATTTTTATAAATACTTATATTACTAGGATGGTGTGGACTTTCTTTACTTAGGGCATCTGGTCTCATATCCCAAGATCTACGAAACTCGTGCACTTTTTTTTCACCAATTTTTTTTGCCATTTCTATCTTATTTAAACCAGTAAGAGCTCCATAATGTCTCTCGTTAAGCTGCCAGGCAGATTTAAATTCTTTTTCATCATTTAAAATTTCTTTTATAATTTTTAGGGTATGTTTTGCTCTTAGTTGAACAGATGAATAATAATAGTTTATTTTAAGGTTTTGTTCCTTAATAAGTTGACCGGCTTTTTTAGCCTCAGATTTTCCTGTTTCTGTAATATCTACGTCAACCCATCCTGTAAATTTTTTCTCAAGATTCCAGGTACTTTGTCCATGTCTTACAAGTATTAAAAAACTCATATTATATTTTTAAAATATATTTATAAATAAAACTATATAATTAATGATAAAATTTTTTTCTAAATATAAAATAATTTTTTACTTTCTGAATTTTTGTCTGATTTTTTTATATATTTTTCCAGGTAGTTTGATTGGTTTTTTTCTACATGGTGATATTAAAATGCAACCTCAAATAACACGTGACTTTATAATATCATCGAATCATTTTTATGTCTTTATTTTGTTATCAATGGTAGGTTTTTTTACCTTTTATAAATTTAACGAAACTAAAATATTAATAATTTACTTGCTAGTATTGTCGATAATTCTAGAAGTTTTTCACCTATTAATACCTGAAAGAAGTTTTCAATGGCAAGACCTTTTCGGAAATATATTTGGAGTGATAGTTGTAATTTTTATTAAGAAAATTATAAATAAATATGGCTTATTTAAAAAATAAATTAATTATTTTATTTTTTTTTTTCTTAACAAGTTGTTCATCAATTCCATCAAACACTTCAAATAGTTGCTCAATATTTAACGAGAGATATCTTTGGTATAAACACACGAAAAAAGTTGAAAAAAAATGGGGCACTCCGATTTATATTCAACTTGCAATTATAAAAATGGAGTCAGACTTCGATTGGTTAGCAAAACCTGCAAGACAAAAAATTTTTAAAGTTATTCCTTATAAAAGACCATCAAGTTCATTCGGTTACTCACAAGCAGTTAAAGGAACATGGGAACAATATAAAAAAGAGACTGGAAATAAATTAGCCACGAGAGCAAGATTTAAAGATAGTGTAGACTTTATTGGTTGGTATACAAATAAAACTCAAACAATTTTAAAAATTTCAAAAAAAGATGCTTTCAAGCAGTATCTTGCTTACCATGAAGGCTGGGGGAATTTCAAACATTACAGAAAGAATAAGAAGGTAATTGGATTAGCTAAAAAAGTGGAAAAACAAGCTGGTCTTTATAAGAGACAATTATCAGAGTGCAGTAAATCTCTTAATAAAAATAAATATATTATTTTTTAGATAATTCTTTTTTTAATTCTAAATCAACTTCGTCTATTCTTTTTGTATTTTTAGCTAAAGCTAAGTACATTGATGGAGTAATATATAATGTAAAAAATGTAGAAATAATCATTCCACCTAAAATAGTTGAACCCACAGCCAATCTTGAACCTTCACCAGCACCCGGTCCAATATTTCCTATAACTAGTGGCATCATTGCAATCATAGTACTTAAAGATGTCATGATGATTGGTCTAAACCTTACTGAGCATGCCTCTTTTACTGCTGACTCAATATTTTTGCCTGTAGTTCTTATTCGATTGGCATAATCGACTATTAAAATACTATTTTTTGTAGAGATACCTATAAGAATGATGAGAGCAATTTGAGAAAAAATATTCACAGAGCTGTTTAAAAATAATATGAAAACTAATCCACCAAATATTGCTAATGGAACAGTTAAAACAATTATAAATGGATGAATAAAAGAATTAAAGGTTGCAGCCATTACCAAATAAGCAGTTAGTAAAGATAAAATAAATATTATAAACAATTCATTACTCGTCTCCTTAATTTCCTCAGATTTTCCTTTCCAAGTAATTTGATTTTTTGGGGCTAAATTTTTCATTACATCTTCAAAAAATCTTATTGCTTCAATTAATGTATAGCCTTCATTAATATTTGCAGATATTGTTACTGCTCTTTGTCTATTGTACCTTGATAATTCTTTTGCAGAGCCTTCCTCTTTAAAGCTTACTAAATTTGCAAGTGAGATTAGTTTTCCAGTAGTATCGGAACGAACAAATATCTTTGAAACTCCCTCTTTATTTCTCCTATCTGACAAATATTGTTGGACAATAATTGGATATTCTCTACCTAATTTATTAAAAGTAGTAATTCTCTTGCCACCATAAAGAGTTTCTAGAGTTTCTCCAATAGCTTTTGTGGTGACCCCTAGATCTTTAGCTTTATTTTTGTTTATTATTAATTTTACCTCTGGTTTATTTCTATTGTAATCAGATTCAATTCTTGAGAGGTTTTTATTAGATCTAATTTTTTGAATTATTTGTGTTTGAATTTCCTCGAGTTCTTCGTAGCTGTTACCATAAATAACCATTTGCACTGGTTTATTGTAATTAGAAACTCTTATTGATTGGGGTGATATAGGAAAAGCCAGGGCTTGGGGAAGAGTAACAATTTTTCCAATTGCCTCTCTTAAGATTATTTGTTGTCCTTTTTTTCTTTTTTTCCAATCATCTAAAAGAGCAATTATAATAAAACTATTAAATGAGTTTGCTGAGTTTCCAAATCCAGGTACTCGCATAATAAATCTTGAGTAAGGACTATCTTCAGATTGTAAAAGTGGTATTAACCTAGCCTCAACTTTTTGCGCTTGTTCTTGTGTATATTCAAAAGAGCTTCCCTCATCAGTAGCTCCTATAATTAAATAAGCACCACGATCTTCCATAGGCAACAATTCTTTTTTTGAAAAACTAAATAATAAGATAGAAGAAATAATTATAAAGACTATAAAAATACCAACTAATTTAGTTTTGTGAACAATAACATCTAAGGTTTCTCTATAAAATTTGGCGAAATTTAAAAAAACTTTCTCAAATTTTTGTATAAAAATTTTCTTTGAGCTTTTTTTATTTAAGAATTTACTAGCAAGCATTGGTGACAGTGTTAATGCTACAAAAGATGAAATTACTATTGAAAATGACAATGCAATTGCAGTTTCTCTAAATAATGTCCCAGAAATTCCCTCAATAAATACTAGCGGAAGGAACACAGCAACCAAAATTAGTGTTGTTGCGATTATTGCAAATGATATTTGTTTAGATCCTTTGTAGGCTGCAACAAGCGGTGTTTCTCCATTTTCTATTCTTCTATATATCGCGTCTGTCATGATTACAGAGTCATCTGTAATTATGCCTATGGCCAATATAAAACTTAAAAGCACAAAAATATTTATTGATAGACCAAAAATATAAAGACCTAAAAAAGAGGCTATTAAGCTTACCGGAAGTGCAATAGCTGGCACAACTACAGCCTTGAGATTTCCCAAGAATAAATAGATTATTAAAACAACCAAAACAAAAGCTATAACCAAGGTTTTATATACTTCCTCAATTGCAGCCTCCACATAATTAGCTCTATTAAATGAGACCCTTAAATCTAGTTCTTCAGGCAAAGATTTTCTTACTTCAATTATCTTTTTTTTAATATCCTTTGAAAGCTCAACTGTAGATGCACCACTTCTTGCATAAATACCAATCCCGACAGTTTTCAAATTTATTTGATCTTTAGTTTGAGCTTTGAAAAGAGTTTTTTCTGAAACAGGTCCAAATTCAATATTTGCAATATCAGATAATAAAATAACTTTATTATTAGTTTTTTTTATCGGTAATTGTTTAATAGAATCTATATCATTATAAGATTTGTCTAAATTAAGTGTTAGATCAATGTTATCTGCCTCAAGAGTTCCAGCTGGAAGACTAATATTCTCTCCCCGGATTGCAACTTCAACTTCATTTATTGTTAAATCATTTGCCGCCAGTTTAATCGGATCTATCCAAACTCTAATACTTAATTCTCTTAGACCACCAACTAATATTCTTCCAACATTTTTTACACTTGAAAATTGATCTACCAAATATCTTTTCGCATAATCTCCTAATTCAAGATCACTCCAAGTAGACGAGGACAAGGATAACCACATTGTTGTTGTAAAACCTGCAGCTCTTTTTAATATCTGCGGGGGTTCTGACTCTGTGGGTAAATTATCAACAACTCTTGCAACTCTTTCTCTAATATCATTTGCAGCGTTATCCAAATTTATACTTGTGTCAAACTCAATATTTATTGTGCTCCTGCCATTTTCAGATTTAGAATCTATGTTCTTTATTCCTTCAGCACCCCCTATTACATCTTCAATAACTTGAGTAACTTCTTGATCTATTATTGACGCTGATGCTGAGTTATAATTTACTTGCACTTGAACCACAGGTGGTTGAATACCATCAGGAAGTTCTCTAACTGGTAATTTCCAAAATACAAATAATCCAAAAATAATTAGTATTAGGGACATTACCCATGATACCGCAGGTCTTTTTATACTTAATTCAGTGATAAACATTTATTTTGTAATAGGTTTGATTTTACCGTTGGGTCTAACTTTTTTAAGGCCCTCAGCTACAACAGTTTCTCCTTCATCAAGTCCAGAGATTATCTCAATATTTCTATTACTTCTTAATCCTGTCTTCACTTCAGTTTTATTAGCAATATTTGAGCCATTAATTTTGTAAACATATGATTTATCACCTTCAATCATCACGCTGGTATCGGGCACGCTTAATGAATTTCTTAAGTTAAATTTTATACTAACCTCCAACAATGAGCCTGAAATTAATTCTTGGTTTGAATTATTCACTTTAATTCTAGATAATAAACTTCGTGTGTCTGCATTTATTCTACTTGAAACAAAATCAACTTCTCCAGAAAAAACTTTATCTTTGTAGCTTGATAATTTCACTTCTACTGGAAGTCCTTTTTTTATTGATGCAGAATAACTTTCAGGAATCTTTATATCTGAGTAAATTTCAGAATTATCATCTAGCGTAATAATGAATATGTTATTCGAGACTAAAATATCCTCTGTAAGCCCTGTGTAACCAAGCACACCATTAAATGGCGCAATAATATCTCCACTCTTTAACCTTATTAATTTATCTCCTTTTTTTACAAAATCTTTAAGTTCTAAATCACCTAGGAGGTCGTCTTTTTTAATTTTGAAAGTTTGTGATTTTTTGGAAATTGCGGTGCCAAAAGTTTCAATTCTTTCTGAAAATTCTTTGTTTACCACCTCTGTAACTATTATTCCGGGAGGAGGTATCTTACTAAATTTTTTTTTAAAATGATCGGCTATTAAAGTTCTTGAAATAATTACAGCTGCAATAATAAGAAAAAATATTAAGATTATAGAAATTGTTTTTGTAGATCTTTTCATACTTTCAAATTAATCCGTATTCAGCCCAAGAACCATCGTAAATGCAAGGTAGATATTTATCATTTATTAGGGAATAAGCTAGTGCCAAAACACACGCAGTAACTCCAGATCCACAAGAAAAAACTACATTCTTATCGGTAGTACTATCTAAACATGAATGAAAAATTTTTTTAAGTTCAACTACGTCTTTAAAAGTTTTATCCTCATTTAAACAAGAGATATATGGTATACAAAAAGAGTTTTTAATGTTACCACTCTTCAATCCTTTTCTAGGTTCAGTAACTTTTCCATCAAATCTTTCTCTGCTTCTAGCATCTATAACTTTAAAAATGGGTTTAATTATATTTTGATTTATCATTTTCATATCCTTAACTAATTCTTTTTTTTCTAGGCTCTTATATTTGGACGTATTTATCTGAGGTAAATCAGAGGTAGTTATTCTTATTTCTTTGATCCATTTTTTTAAACCACCATTTAATATATGAACTAATTTTGGGTCATGTCCAAAATAAATAAAATTATACCAACATCGACACGAACTTATTACATCAGAATTGTCATAAATTACTATTTCATCATTATTTTTAATTCCCATGGCTGAAACAATTTTTTCCCACTCATGTTTATCAACCAGCATATGGGGAAGATTTGTTTCTTTGTTTGAATTAGAATCTAAATCAAAAAATATGGAGTTGGGAATATGCTTGGTTTTGTATTCCTCAAAACCATTTCTTTTTGTTAAAGGCATATGCCATGAACAATCAATAATTTTTACATTATCTAGATTCTTGTCCAACCATTCAGTCTCTACTAAAGACATTTATCTTTTTTCCAAATACCTTTGATGATATTCCTCAGCAACACAATAATTTTTAAGTAATGATATTTTTGTTACGACTCTGCCCGACAATCTTTGATTAACTTCATTTAAAACCTTTTCAGCTATTTTTTTTTGATTATCATTTAAATAAAATATTTCACTCCTATATTGAGTTCCAAAATCAGGCCCTTGAGAATTTAATGTGGTTGGGTCATGAATATCAAAAAATATATTTAAAATTTTTTCGAATGAGATCATTTTTTCATCAAAATCGAGCTTAACAACCTCTGCATGATTAGTTTTTCCTGTGCAAACTTCTTTATAGGTAGTTTGTTTGCTATCGCCTCCACAATAGCCAACCTCTGTTTTAATTATCCCATCAATTCTACTGAATTTTATTTCAGGTCCCCAAAAACATCCAAGAGCTAAAACTGCTATTTCCATTGATAAAGATTTAAATTAATTTACAAATTATTCGTATGCTAAGTAAAAATCAATTGGGTTTTTTGTACATGTTTATGTCTGTTTGTGCATTTTCGTTAATGGACATAATTGTTAAGTGGTCGGTTGATTATCCAATAGGACAAGTTTTATTTTTTAGAGGATTTTTTGGTATCCTATTTTATTTCCTCATAATACCCAAAGATAGACTTCATAATTTTTATTATACAAAAAGGGCTGGTTTGCATTTTTTACGTTGCATGTCGGGCCTTGTTGCTTTAGTTGCAATTTTTATAGCTTTAAGAAAACTACCTTTAGCAACCGTTGTTAGTATTTCATTTGCTGCACCAATATTTACAACAATCCTATCAATATTTTTATTAAGTGAAAAAGTTGGGATTTACAGATGGCTCGCAGTAATAATTGGTTTCATAGGAATATTAATTATTACTGAGCCAGGCATAAGCCAATTAAATATTTATTATGTTTTCCCAGTAATATTTTGTCTTGGTTTATCTTATGTTGCCATTACTTTAAGACAATTATCAACAACAGAACCTGTATGGTTAATTTCTTTTTATTTTTCTTTATCTATTACTTTATTAAGTTTTTTAAGTATTCCACAAGGATGGGTTATGCCAAGTTTGAAAGATTTTATATTTTTATCTTTGGTTGGTATTTTTGGTGGAGTAGCTAATCTATGGCTGGGTCAGTCTTATAAATATTCTGAAGTTTCTCTTGTTACCCCATTAAAATATTTAGCTTTATTGTTTGCTATAATCTTTGGTTACTTCATATGGGGAGAGGTGCCCACATATAAAACGCTTTTTGGAGCATCACTAGTCATTGTATCTACATTGATTATCTTTAGAAGAGAAATTTATAATAAAAAAATAATCACTTCTAAAACAATAAATGACTAAAGTTCCAAAATATTGGAAAAAAGCAAAAAATTACCTATCAAAAAAAGATAAAGTATTAGCAAAGTTAATTAAAAGCTATCAAAGTCCATCAGAAATAATTCTTACTTCTAGAAGAAATATATTCTTTTCCTTGTGTAAAAGTATTATTGGTCAACAAATTAGTGTTGCTGCTGCAAACGCTGTTTTTTTAAAATTTAAAAAGAAGTGTAATAATAAAATAAATCCAAAGATAGTATCTAAATTAACTACACTTCAATTAAAAAGTTGTGGTCTGAGCCGCCAAAAGGTATATGGCATTAAGAATTTAGCAAAAAAGACTTTAAATAAATCTTTCAATCCAAAATTAATAAAGAATATGAGTGATGAAGAGGCAATACTTTATCTTTCTCAATTAAAACAAATCGGAAGATGGTCAGCAGAAATGATTTTACTTTTTACATATAACAGATCTAATATTTGGCCTATCCAAGATATTGGCCTTTTAAGAGCAATTTCAAAAAATTATAAAAAAAAATATTTACCACCAGAAAAATTTGTAATGCTTTTAAAAAAAAAATTTTCACCGTATTGTTCTGTAGCAACATGGTATTTATGGAGAAGTATTGATCCAGAACCTATTCAGTATTAAAACCCTCAACTATTTGCATATGTCTGATAGTTGTTTTTCTTGCTAATTCCCAACCAGCTTTATATTCTTTTGATTCATGACACTTTAATGCTTGTTCGAAACTAGGAAATTCCCAAACCACTGTTCTTAAAAAATCATCACCATCAAAAGTTGTATGTTTTCCTCCTCTAACAAGAGGCAAACCACCATAACTTTTTATTATTGGTGTAACAGTCTCTGCATATTTTTTTAAATTTTCTTGATTATCTATTTTTAAGTATAAACTTATCCAATATGCTTTCATGATTTCTCCTTTTTAAATAATTTCAATTATGATAATAAATTTCATGGCAGAGAAATTGATTATCAGCTTTAATGAGTATACTAAAATAGTTGAAAAACTAGCAATACAAATTCATCAAAAATATAAACCTACAGTATTAGTTGGCATTATGAGAGGAGCAGCTCCAATTATTGATATTTTGTCTAGAATTTTAAAACTACCTATCGCATACATTGTCATTCAAAGTTATTCAGGTGAAGGCATGGAGGATCAACAAGGCCAATTGATGTTTGCAAGAGAAATAAGCTCTTTAGCTAGTAATGAAGATTTTAACAAAGTGCTTTTAATTGATGATCTCTCTGACACTGGATTGACATTAAACAAAAGCATCGAATGGCTAAAAAATTATGGCCCCACAAAAGATTATATAAAAGAAGTAAAAACTGCTTGTTTATGGAAAAAAAAATCTTCAACTTTTGAACCCGATTTTTGTCCTATAAGACTAAATTCAGATCCATGGATTGTCCAGCCTACTGAACATTACGAAGAATTATCAATTGAGGAAATATTAAAACAAAATAAATAGGGCTAGTAAAAACTAGCCCTATTTCATAAATGTTTAGGCAACAACAAAACTTATAACACTTAAAACTGCTATTAACCATATAGCTGGTGAAGTAGTTGAAAACTTACCAGTGAATATTTTGATTAAAGCGTACGACACAAATGCTAAGGCAATACCATTGCTTATACTATAAGTTAAAGGCATAGTTATCATAGCAAGAATAGCCGGGGCAGACTCTGAAACATCGTTCCATTCAATATCAGTTATATTTCTAATAAATAAAACTGAAACAAAAAGTAAAGCAGCACCATCTATTTGTTTAGGTAAACTAGTTGCTAATGGAGCAAAAAATATACATGCTAAAAAAAGTATACCAATTACTAGTGATGTCATTCCAGTTTTTCCACCAGCTTTAACTCCTGCACCAGACTCTACGTAACTAGTAACTGTAGTAGTTCCCATCATAGCTCCTGCAACAGTACCTACACTATCAGATAACATTGCTTTATTTATGTCTTGAACTTTTCCATCTTTGCTAACCTTTCCAGCAACATTTGCCACTGAAGTTAATGTTCCTGCAGTGTCAAAGAAGTCTATAAATAATAATGTAAATATTACCGTAGACATTCCAGCAGTCATAGCGGCAGATAGATCAAATTCAAAAAGATAAGTCATCGGCGGTGGAGAACTTGCAATACCGTTAAATTTTGCAAGGCCTGTCACCCAAGCAATAATACTAAAAACTAAGATCCCAATAATGATATTACCTTTAATATTCATCTTATCTAAAACTATGATTGCAATAAAAGTTGCACATCCTAATAATACAAGAGGATCACCTAAGTTACCTAGTTGCACCAAGGTTACTGGATTGTCGACAACCACTTCCATTATTTGAAGGCCGATGATTGCAAGGAATAAACCTATTCCAGCACCTATACCTAACTTTAAACTTCTAGGAATTGAATTTATTAACCAAGCTCTTAAAGGGGTTAATGATATTATTAAAAACAATACACCTGCTACTAATACAGCACCTAGAGCTTGCTGCGGCGTATAACCCATTCCAGCACAAACTCCAAATGCAACGAAAGCATTGATTCCCATTCCTGGCGCCAATCCTATTGGCCATGTTTTTCCATAGAACGCCATAATAAAGCACGCTAATGCAGTCGCTAAAATAGTTGCTGTATAAACTGCGCCGAAATCAAAGAAACCTTTTTCGGGTCCGGCAAACTCTCCCGACAAAATAAATGGATTTAAAAACATGATGTAAGCCATGGTTAAAAACGTTGTAGTACCAGCGATTACCTCTGTTTTAAAATTAGTTTTGTGTTTTTTATAATTGAAATATTTATCAAGCATAAATCCTCCTCATGAATGACAATTATTTGATTCTGTTTAAAAATACTCTTTATTAATATGCTTTATTCACAAAATTCAACTAAGAAGTTTATATTTATGCCATAATTATGTTGGTAACTTATAATGATGAATAAACTAAGATTTTTTTTAATAACAATTATATTTGTTAATTTACTGACAGGGTGTCAAACTGTTAAAGAAAAAACAGACGACATAGTTCAAAAAGAAAACGAAAAATTAAGTGAATTTATAGGAAAATCTTTAAGCGAACTTAAGATGGAATTAGGTAAACCTGATGAAGATTTCAAAAATGCAAAAGGTAATTTAGAGGTAATTTACAATACAAAAAAATACTTAATCCCCTGCGAAAGAAGATTTGAAATAAATTCAGACAATATAGTAATAGGCTTTGTATCTAATGGATGTTTTTAAAGTTTACTTGCGAGGAGTACTCCTCGCAAGTAAGGCTAAGCTTATCTAATTTCGATAAGTCTTTTTTTCTTATGATCTGGTAAAATTCTCTCACAAGCTACTGTTAAAAGACCATCTTTTAACTCGGCGCTATTCACTTTTACATCGTCTGCAATAGTGAATGATCTTGCAAATTGTCTTTGCGAAATACCTTTGTGAATTATTTCACCATCTTCATTTTTTTCATCAGATTTGTTAACTTGTTTTGTCCTTACTGTTAACAAATTATCTTCGAACTCAACCTCAACATCTTTCTTACTAAAACCAGCAAGAGCAACTTCTATTGAATAGTTGTCTTTCCCAGTTTTTCTAATGTTGTATGGTGGATAATTCGACTGCATAGTCAAATTACCATTACCCAACATGTTTTCGAATTGGTCAAACATATCGTCAAAACCAATTGAGAAAGGTCTTAGTGAGTTGAATATAGATAGATCCTTACTTGTCATATATCCTCCTTTTTTTTTAAGCAAGTTTATTTATGCAAGCCCCATAAGGCGACTTATGGTATCTATATGGGAATTATATTTTTTTTTTCAAGTATTTTTTAAATTTTATTTGAAATTTTTAAAATAAATCCATAATCAAAAGCAATTTCTTCTATTGCACCATCTCGACCAGATTTTCCACCGTGTCCCGCATTCATTTCTGTCTTAAGTAAAAGAAGATTGTTATCGGTTTTATAATCTCTAAGTTTTGCTGTAAATTTTGCAGGTTCGTCAAACAAAACTCTATTATCGCTTAGGCTTGTTGTGATTAAAATATGAGGATAATCCATTTTTTTAATATTATTGTATGGAGCATAAGAATAAATATATTCGAAATGATCTTTGTTATCTTTAGCATTTCCAAACTCGTCAAATTCTCCAACTGTTAATGGAAGTGAGTGGTCTAAGTTTGTAGTTAATGAATCTACAAAAGGTACTGCCATCACTATGCCAAGAAATAATTCGGGTGCTTCATTCACAACTGCGCCCATTAATAAGCCTCCTGCCGAACCACCCATGCCAATTATTTTACCTTTTGATGTATAATTTCTTTCAATTAGGTTTTTTGCAACAGAAATAAAATCTTCAAAAGTATTTTTTTTATTAAGAAGTTTACCTTCTTTCCACCATTTCATTCCTCTTTCCATTCCACCCCTTATATGAGCAGTAACCCAAATGATATCTCTGTTAATTAGACTGAGTCTAGTTGATGAAAAATCAGGAGACATTGAATTACCATAGGATCCATAACCATATAGTAGTAAATTTGCCGACCCATCAATTTTAGTTTTTTTGTGTCTAGTTATTGTAATAGGTATCAATCTACCATCGTGAGAAGAGCATTCTAATCTTTCAACAATATAATCATCAGTGTTATGACCTGATGGAATTTCCTGTTCCTTTACTAATTTTTTTTCTTTCGTCTTTAAATTATAAAGATAAGTTTTTCCAGGCGTCTTTGGAGATGAATATGACAAATAAACTAGATCAGTATTTTTATCTCTTTGTGTCAATGAGATACCAGGGACAATTACTTCTTCATCTGAAAATATTAACTCCTCTTCTAAATTTGTTTTTATATCTCTTAAGTATAATTTCCCAAGAGCATTTGACTTTTCACTTCTTATAATCCAATCATTTAAAAATATTAAGCCGCCTATAAGAACTTCATCTTTAGCATTTATATAAACTTCCCAATTTTGTTTAGATAAATCACTACATCTCTCTATTTTGAAATCTTCAGCATCTTCGTTTGTATGACAATAAAAATAATTATTCCAAGATGAAATTGAATAGATTATACCTCTTTTTCTTTTTTTTATTAATTTTGGCTCAGGTTTATGTTCATTAACTTTAAAGTAATATTGTTCTGAAGTGTTGTGATCTGAGGTTGTAATAAAAAAATATTTTTCATCCGAACTTAAACTTATTCCAACTGTAAATGCTTCACTTTTTTCCTCAAAAATTAATTCATCGTTTTTTATAGATGTTCCAATTTTATGCCTATAAATTTTTCTAGGTCTGTGAAATTCATCAAGTTTTGAATAAAATATATATTTGTCATCCAAACTAAAAGTTATACTGCCACTAGTTTCCTCTATTCTTTCTGTTATTTCTTTCCCAGACAAAATATCTCTTAAATAAATAGTATAATATTCTGATCCTTTTAAATCTAATGAGTATCCTAAATATTTATCATTATAACTTACCTCTAAATCTCCAATTCCAAAGTATTCTGTTTTTAATTTTTCTTTTTCCTTATCTCCATTCCAAATTTCTTCAATCTCATCAGAACCAATTTTTTTTCTAAGTTTTATAGAATAATTTCCTTCAGTTGTAGTTTTAGTCCAATACTCGTATCTAATGTCTTTGAATGGAAGTGAAACGTCATCTAATTTTATTCGACCTTTAATTTCATGAAATAATTTTTTTTCAATTTCTTTATTATCCTTCAAAATATGATCTGTGTAACTATTTTCTTCCTCTAGATATTTTCTTACTTCAGGAAGTAATTTTGATCCGTCTTTTAAAACCTCGAGGATATTTTCTTGATGAATCCAACTATAATTATCTTCCCATGCAACATTGTGACAAGATTTTCTTTCTGGTTTTTTTTTTAGTTGTGGTATTTTCATAATGAAAACAGTTATATGAATATAATTATTTATACAGTAGTAATATTAGTCATTTTTTATTTCCTTTTGAAATACATCAGTAATATCTCATCAAAAAAACTTTCAAAAGGTTTAAGACTGCTGATAATAATCGGATTAATTTTTTTAGCAATTCTGTTTGCAATTGGAGGCAGATTTCTGCTAACTTTGCCACTCACACTCGCTAGTCTTGCTTTATTAAAGTTAAAGGGTTTATCAATTTTCCAACTAATCTCTCTTTTTAGATTAATTCAAACATTAAGAAGATCAGGTAGATTTTCATTTAATCAATCTCAAAACAATAATATGTCTACTATGTCTGTAAGTGAAGCTTTTAAAATTTTAAATTTAGATCAAAAAAAGAAGGTTACCAAAGAGGACATAAACAAAGCTTACACAAAAATTCAAAAAAAAATTCATCCAGATATTTCACCAGAAACCGCAAGATTATCTACTTTAGTTAATGAAGCTAGAGACATTTTGTTAAAGGAAATTATATAAAGTTCTTAACTTTATTAATTATCATTTCAACTGTTATTGAATCTGGATCAAAGCTTGATCCATGAGTGATTTTATTTATGTCGGCACCAGGTGGGATAATCCTAAATTGATTTTTACTGTAATCAGAATAAGCTTTTGGTGTATCCAATAAAATTACGAAACTAGGTTTATTCATTTGACTTGAAACATGGTGCCCGAATGAGTCATTTCCAATAAAAATATCACTTAAATAAATATAATATATGATTTCTGATACATCTTTAGAGCTTAAAGATTCACAATTACCTTTTTTTACTTGGTTTATAATTTTAATTGCGCCTTCTTCCTCATTTTTTCCACAAACTAAGTAAAAATGATAATCCCCAATATTGTTAAATTTATTTATTAAAGATGCAAAATTATTATATCCCCATCTAGTTGTCGGACCAGAGGAGCCTATTCCAAGTACAATTTTCTTTTGTTTACCAAGATTATATTTTTTAATTTTTTCACTATTTAGAGAAATTTGAGTTTCAGTTGGGCAATTTTTAATATTTAAAGATTGTTCTGTAAAAGTTTTAGCAGCATTTACAAGATGTAAATTTTTTTTTTTAAATAAAGGATAATGATAAATATTTTTTATACCAGCAATTTTACAAGCTAGATAATGTCTTATACTTGGATAAAAAATAAAGATATTTTCAAAATTAAATTTCTTTATAAAGACTGATAAGTTTATTATATCAAAAAAGTTTCTATGAAATTTATCTAAATAATTTACACTTTTAATTAAGGGGTCGTCTATCAAAACTCTATTTAGATTTGGACATAATGTGATCAGTTCAACTTTACCAAATTTTTTTGCAATCTGATGACAGTAACTAAGATGTAACAAATTAGCTCCTAAACCCTTATAGCTTAAAAAAATTCCTGTTTTCATAAATGTGATTTTTCTATTATACTTACAAGTAAAAATATATGTCTAAAATAAATGGAATATATGCTGCAGGAATGTCAATCTTTAATAAAGATTTAAGCCTCAACATAGAAAAAACAATTCTACATGCTGAAAACATTATAGACAAAGGATGTCATGGTGTTGCAATATTTGGGAGCACTGGACAAGCACAATTGATCTCGATCTCAGAAAAAATTAAGCTTTTAAATAATTTATCAAAAAGTAAATACAAAAATAAGTTTATAATAGGTAATGGGCTCAATTCTTTAAGTGAAACAATAAACTATATTAAAATAGCATTATCTTTAAATTTTGAAAATTTCTTAATTATGCCACCTGCATATTATAAATATAGTGATAAGGAAGTAATTACTTTTTACTCAAAAATTGTAGAGGCGGCTCCGAATTCAAGGATTATACTTTATAATTTTGAAAAGTTATGTGGTTATAAATTTAGTTTAGAATGTGTGCAAGAGCTAGTCAAAAAATTTCCTGAACAAATAATTGGTATAAAAGATAGTTCTTACAATATTTATAAAAATTTAAGATTAAAAGATTTTTCAATTCTTCCTGGATCAGAAACCAAGCTTGTTGAAGGTTTAGAAATAGGTTGTTCAGGAATAATCACAGCTACATGTAATGTTACTGCAGAGTTATCCAGGAAAGTTTATGATGACTTCATTTCAAAAAAAACTCAAACTGAGAATGAAAAATTGATTAATGTTAGGTCTGCTTTTGATAAATATAATCTTATTTCTGGCTTGCATTCATATTGTGCAAAAGAAAATGACATATTTAAAAATGTATTACCTCCACTAACTCTTTTAACCAAAGAGAATGAGAAAGAATTATTTGAAAGTCTTAAAAATTTAAATTTTAAAATTAAATCTTTACTGGCGGCCTAACATGCAACTTGCTAGATTTCTAAACAATGTTTTTAAAGATGGTGGTTTTATTCTTACTGATGCAAATTATAGAGACTATATCATAGGAAAACCAGGTAATAATCCTATTAAATTAAGAATCTTAAATAAAAAACTTCATTATAAATTATTACTTCATCCAGATCTGTATTTTGGTGAGGCTTATACTAATGGTGAAATAATTATTGAGAACGGCACTATCACAGATTTTTTAGATCTTGCTTTGAAGAATATTGGAAGAGGAGAAGTTAATTTATTTAGTTATATTATGAATAGAATTAGAGGCTCGTATAGATATTTAACAAATTTTAATTTTATTAAAAAATCTAAAATGAATGTTTCCCATCATTATGACATATCTGACGACTTATATGATCTATTTTTAGATCCTAAAAGACAATATTCATGTGGTTACTTTCGTAATGAAAACGATAGTCTTGAAACAGCACAAAATAATAAAATTCAACATATAATAAAAAAATTGAATTTAAAGCCAGACCAAAAAGTTTTAGATATTGGTTGTGGGTGGGGGTCGTTAGCAATTGATATTGCAAAGAATTCAAAATGTGAAGTAACAGGGATTACGTTATCAGAAAACCAACTTTATTACTGCAAAAGAAAAGCAGCTGAACAAAATTTAGAAAATCAGGTGAAGTTTAGATTGATTGACTATAGAGAGCTTAAGGAAAAATTTGATAGAATTGTAAGTGTCGGAATGTTTGAACACGTGGGACGTAAATTTTATAAAAAATTTTTTAGACAAATTCAAAATTTATTAAATGACAATGGAGTTTCATTAATACATACCATAGGATCAGTAAATCCACCCAGGGATCCTCATCCATGGATAACCAAGTATATTTTTCCAGGTGGTTATACACCAAGTTTAAGTGAGGTCACAACACCCATAGAGCAAGCAGGTCTAGTTGTTACAGATATCGAAGTTTTGAGATTACATTATTCACACACTTTAAGACACTGGAAAGAAAATTGCATAAGAAATAGAGAAAAAATTATTAAAATGTTTGATGAGAAATTTTTTCGAATGTGGGAGTTTTATCTTGCGGGGTGTGAGATGGCTTTCAAGTGGGGTGATCAAGTTGTATATCAATTTCAACTTACAAAAAATTATGGATCTACTCCAGTCACTAGGGACTATATTTATCAATAAATTATTGATAGAATCTTACCTCCTTTAAAATGAAAAAAAAAAACAAAAAATCAAAGAGAAAAAAGAGAGTAAAAAGAAAAAAAACTAAACTGAAAAATATCAAAAAAGTTAGGAAAAAGATAATTATTTCAAGGAAAAAGAGGAAAAACAAAAAAAAGAAAAAAAAGAAAAAAAATATAAATCTTAAAAAAAATAAAAACTATATACCTAAAACTAAAAATCAAAGTTTAATTTCAAAAATTGTAAAATTCCAATTATCGATTAAATCAAACTTTGATTTTAAAATTAATTTAAACCCTGAAAGATACATCCAAAGTTTTTTTGATAAAATTTCCGAAACAATTTCAAATTACAAAGTAATTAAAAAAGAGGAAAAAAGAAGAATTAAGATAGAACAAATTGAAAAAGAGAGAATTGAGAAAATTGAGCTACAAAAAGCAAAACAAGAAGAGGTGCTTGAAAAAACTCGACTAAAAGAGAAGGCCTTAAAGGAGGAAGCAAGGTTAGAAAAGCAAAGAAATAAAGATATAAAATTATTTTTAAGAAAAGAACAAGCAATTTTAAGAAGAGAACAAGCCGAAAAACAAAAACAATTTTTAAAGCAACTTCAACTAGAGCGTCAAATTGAAAAGTTTAGAATAAGAGAAGTAAAAGAATTAGAAAAACTTGAGAAAATAGCGCTTAAAGAGAAGAGAGAGGATTATCAAGGGTTACAAGAAAGGATTGATAAACTTAAAGAAAAATACCGAGTTATTAGAGACCAAAAGATCAAGGAGAGAGTAGAAGCCCTTGGTGTTAAATTACAAGGTAACGAAGACAGAGAAACGTTACTAATTAAGGAAAAAGAATATACTTTAGCGAGACAAAAAGTTGAGTTTGCCTTAGAAAGTTTTTATAGAAGTGCAAGCAGTCTAGTATTTCAATTGAACAAAAGACACATTACAAGAGATATGTCGATTTTGCGGTGTATAGACAGAAGATTTGAAACCGGTGAGATTTTTATAAAATGGGATGAAAATGAAGATGAAGATTGGTTATTATTAATTTACATTAAAAATAATTCACCCGATGAAGGAATAGTAATAGAGGATAAAACAAATCCTGAAAAAAATCATTCATATGAATTTAAAAATATTGATATTTTTAAAGCCTCAGACACAATGGTGGACGCTTTGACACAATTAATTGCTAGCAAAAGATCACAAAATAACAATTAATTTTTTCTAAATAACAAGGTAGAACTTTAATATGTTTTTTGGATCAATCATTATGATAATGCTTTTTTTAATTTTAAAGTATGTATTGGCATGGATTATCTATTACAACAAATTAGATCCGAGACTTGGGGACAGCACTTGGCGATTTACTTATGATTACCCTGTTTTAGGTGAAAGAGATATCTCCGATTTAGATGATAAAGATTTTGTAAGGTTAAGAAGAAAAAAAAATAAGATTATTTTATTAATGTATTCAATAGTTCTCATTATGTTTATAACTTCTATGTCTTTGTTGAGTGAAATTTTACTGTTTTTTTTTAGTTAGTTTTTCAATTGTTTTTTATTTTTTAGATATAAGAAGAATGCAACTATTTCATAAAAAAAAGAAAATAACGTAAAAATTATTGGTAGTTTAAAAAACTTGTATAAAAAATTATATTTGGGAATTTTTTTCCACACAGCTAGAAAAGCTTCAGCTCCTTTTAAAATTTTTTCATCTTCTTTAACATGTAGCCTTCGCAAAAGTTCTTTATTACTTTTAGAGGTCTCTTTTTCAGCTATCTCATTACCCGTAATATCAATCCAATCGATTTCTTGAATCTTCTCTTTTTTATATAAATCAATTTCAGCTTTGCAGATTTTGCATGAATTATTAAAATAAACTTTCATATAAGTAGATTTATTACTATTTATTCAAATAATGTATATGCGTAAAATACTCATATTGAAAATAGTAGATAAAACTTCTAAATAATGCTTTCTATGAATAATTTTTTTGAAAAATCTGACATATCTAGATCAGAAGCAGAAAACATTGTATCAGATACACTTAGCAAGTGTGATGATGGAGAACTATATCTAGAAAATACAAAATCAGAGACATTATTATTAGATGATAATAAAATTAAAAACTCGAGTTATAATTCTGATTTAGGTTTTGGATTTAGAGCTATCTCTGATGAAATAGTTGCATATTCTCACTCTAATGAAATATCAAAAAATTCATTAAGGCAATCTTCAGAAAATTTAAAATCAACGTTAAAATCTGTTAAAGGCACTTATAATCATGAAATTCCTAAATCTAATAAAAAGTATTATGATAATATAAATCCTATTGAACAAAAATCCCTTAATGAAAAGATTAAAATACTTAATGAAGTAAATAACTACTTACGCTCTAAAGATAATAACATTAAACAGGTCACAGCCAATTTTTTAGGTGAACAAAAATCAGTTGAAATAATTAGATCTGGCGGAGAGTCTTTAACTGATGTCCGTCCTTTAATAAGATTCAATGTATCAGTCATGCTTGAGAAAAATGGAAGGAAAGAGTCAGGTGTGTATGGTGTTGGAGGAAGACAATCCTACGATTTTTATTTAAAAGATGAAAATTGGAAAAGTGTTTGTGATGAGGCTTTGAGAATAGCTTCAGTAAATTTAGAGAGTAAACCTGCACCAGCTGGTGAAATGAAAGTTGTACTAGGACCTGGTTGGCCAGCAATATTAATTCATGAGGCTGTTGGTCATGGTTTAGAGGGGGATTTTAATAGAAAGAAAACTTCTGCTTTTCATAATTTAATGGGCCAAAAAGTTGCTAGTGAAGGAGTTACGATAGTTGATGATGGTACCATCGACAATAGGAGAGGCAGTCTTACTATTGATGATGAAGGGACACCAACAGAAAAAACAGTTTTAATTGAGAATGGAATTTTAAAAAACTTTATGCAAGATCGTCTGAATGCACGTTTGATGAAAACGAGATCTACCGGTAGTGGAAGAAGAGAAAATTATAGACATATCGTCCTTCCAAGAATGAGAAACACAATGATGTTAAGTGGTAATCAGACACAAGATGAGATGATTAAAGCTGTAGACAAAGGTATATTTGCAGTAAGTTTTGGTGGAGGACAAGTTGACATTACCTCTGGGAAATTTGTATTTAATTGCACCGAAGCTTATGAGATTGTTAATGGCAAAATTGGATCTCCAATAAAAGGTGCTACTCTTATCGGAGATGGTCCTTCGAGTTTAAAAGAAGTTTCTATGGTAGGTAATGATATGATGATGGATCCGGGAATTGGAACATGTGGAAAAGCTGGCCAAGGTGTTCCCGTTGGTGTTGCTCAACCATCTATTCTAATTAATAAGATGACTGTTGGCGGCACAAAACTTTAAATGGTCAAAGATCAAGAATTTTTAGAAAAAAAGGCATCTTATTGTCTAGGTTTAGCCAAGAAATTAGGCGCAACTGAGTCTAGTGTGATTGTTAACAACTCTGTATCTGAAACTGTTAATTTTAGAAATAAAAAACTAGATGAGTCTAATAGGTCAGATGATCTTGGAATAAGCATTACCACTTACATTGGAAAAAAAAAATCATCAATATCTTCGTCTAATTTACTTGATGATAACCTAAACATTTTGATTGAAAAATGTGTTGAGGCAACAAAAAATACTCCTGAAGATGAATTTAATTCATTACCAGATAAAGATTTGTTAGCTAAAGAAGTTAAAGATTTGTCTCTCTATGATGATACGCATATAGAAAATAATCAAAAAATAGATTATTTGAAAAAATTAGAACTCGCTGCCTCTAATGATAAAAAAATTGTTAATACTGAGTCTAGTTTTACTCAAAATAAATCAAATTTTATTTTAGCTAATACTGAAGGTTTTTGTGCTGGTTACAAAACATCCTCATTTACAGCTTCGAGCGTTATAGTCGCAAAAGATGAAAAAAGCATGGAGAGAGATTATGAGTATTCTAGCAAATGTTTTTTTAAAGACTTGGACGATGCAGGAGAGTTAGGCAAACAAGCTGCCGATCAAACCATTAGAAAATTAAGCCCTAAAAAAATAGGCAGCGAAAAAATTGCTATAATTTTTGATAAACGAATAGCCAAGGGAATATTAAGCACTTTTGCAAGTGCGATTTCATCATCAGCGATATCAAGAGGAACCTCTTTTTTAAAAGATAAAGTTAACCAAAAAATATTTTCCGACTCAATTAATGTCTTAGATAAACCAGACATAATTAAAGGTTTGGGTTCAAGAAATTTTGATAAAGAGGGGGTTAAAACTGATACCCTTAAATTAGTTGAACAAGGAGTCTTAAAACATTATTTGATTGATACTTACAATGGAAAAAAACTTAACCTAAAATCAAATGGAAGATTCGGAGGGACAAGTAATCTCTATTTTGAAAATGGAAATATAAGTTTTAAAGATTTGTTGAATTCAAAATCAAAAAGTCTCTATATTACAGAAACTATAGGTCACGGAAGTAATATAGTAACCGGTGATTATTCTGTTGGTGCGACAGGGTTTTTAGTGGAAAACGGAGAGTTTAAGTATCCTATAAACGAAATTACCATTGCAGGCAATTTTAAAGACATGTTTCAGCATATTACTCTGGCAAATGATTTAGAGTTTAAATATGCAACCAATTCACCAACCATGATGATTGAGGGAATGGTTGTTGCTGGTAAATGAGTGAATTCTGCGTAATCGGTTCAGGTATTTCTGGAGCTACAATTGCTAATCTTCTTAATAAAAAAAATACAGTAATCCTATTTGATAAAGCGAGAGGTCCAGGAGGTCGTGCATCTTTCAAAAGAATAAGAGGTAATATAGGCTTTGATCATGGCACTCAATACTTTTCACCAAAAACCCCAGGATTTAAAAAGTTTACTAAACATTTAATTAAAAAAAAAATTTTAAAGGTTTGGGGTGGTAAACACATTTTTCTTAACTCCAAAAAAAAAGAAGATAAAAAACATCTTAAAATTATAGGTAAAAATGGAAACAATGATATTAGCAAGTATTTATTAAAAAAAATTAAGTGCAACTATCAAAGTGAATTAAAAAAAATTCATTATAAAAACAAACTTTGGCACTTATCATTTGCTGATGGAAAATTGAGATCTTTTAAAAGTATTATTTTGACCTGTCCATTTCCACAATTAAAAAAACTTTCTAAAAAATTCATAAATAATTCTTTTGTAAAAAAATCAATAAAAATGGATGCAAATATAACTACCATGATTGCTATAAAAAAAAACAAAAAATCTAATAGCAGCTACCTTTTCGAAGACTCAATTCTTGGCTGGGCTGGTAATGAAAATTCAAAAAAAAGATTTAAATCAAAATATGATTTATGGACTCTACAAAGTACATTCAAGTGGGCAAATAAAAATATTAATCAAAATAAAAATAATAAGAAAAAGAATTCAAAAATTATGATCGACAAGTTCTTTCAACTTTCAAATATTAAAAAAACAAAAATCAATTTCTCTCTTAATCATGGCTGGAAATACTCTTCGAATTCAAAACCTTTCAAAATTAAAAGTTTTTGGGATCCAAAGAAAAAAATAGGTGTTTGTGCTGATTGGTTTGTCGGACCAAGACTGGAGTCGGGATGGATAAGTGCACAGGACTTATATAAAAAAATTTCAAAATAAATTATTCAAAGCTTTTCAATCTGTATTCCCAATTTCCCATTCTTGAGTAAGACACTTTTAAAATTCTTAAATTTTTTTGATCATACCAAATGTCAAAGTCTAATCGTTTATCTTTTGGAATATTCATATCTTTAGATTTAAGTGTAAAATGATCAGCATCATAAATCTTTCCATAAAGCTCTATTTTTTCTTTACCTACAAAAGTAACAACCTGTTCTTTAATACTCCCTGATATTGGACTTATTTGAGATTCTGCTTGTAAAATTTTATGATTCCACCAATTTCCAATAACGTTGTTAAGGGTCGCCTCCCCATTGAATGAGGAGCCTTTAATATCAAATTTTTTACTATCTTTATTTAATTTTAAATTTACAAATTTTTCTTTTTCATTTTGAAGAGTTCTAGAATCATATGATATCAAATGATTTTTTATATATTTTTCTTCACCATAGGACTCAACTTGAAAAATTGGAGTCCCTAATAAATCAACAGAAAATTTAAATTGATTTGTAATTATAGTTTCTTCACCATTTCTCTCAAAAAAATAATAATTGTATCCAATTAGTTCACCATTTCTAAAAATCTCCATTTCAATTTTGTTATATTTATTGTAGTGACCCATATGTGCCATAGAAATAACTGGAAAAACTACAATAAACAAAATGGCTATAAATTTTCTCATTTAGCAATTACATTAGTGGACTTTATCTATAATAGAAATAATTTATTAAAATGTTTCTAAAAATAAAGAAAATACCTAAAGTTAATTGGAGTTCTGATAGGCCATATAATTTTAAACCAAAATTTTCCACTTTCTTTTTTTTATGTTTTGGTCTGACTTTATTTGGTCTTGGCGAAGGTTTATTAATTGTTTCTTTTACGGGTGCTTCTCCATGGAGTGTTTTAGCTCAAGGTATTTCTTTAAATGTTAATTTAAGTATTGGAACAATTACTCTTTTAATAAGTATTGCAGTCTTAATTTTGTGGATACCTCTCAGCCAAAAACCAGGAATGGGCACAATATTTAATGCCTTAATAATAGCCTTTATGATTGATCTTTGTATAAAGTTTGTACCAACTCCATCTGATTATTTTAATCAATTAATCTTAGCAGTAATTTCTGTAATAATGGTTGGAATAGGTGGGGGCATTTATTTAGTTTCTAACCTAGGCGCAGGACCAAGAGATGGATTAATGATTGGTTTGCAAAAAGTAACCAATTTACCAGTGGCAGCCGTTAGAGCTTTTTTAGAAATTTCAGTTGTAAGTATTGGCTGGTATTTGGGTGGAACAGTAGGTGTCGGAACTCTTTTATTCGCTTTTGGTATTGGTCCGTGCGTTGCACTAGGTTTGTTTTTAGTTGATAAAATTTTTGATTAGGCAGCAGCGCCCGATTTTTCACTTCTTTTTCTTTCATGAGGATCAAGAATAGCTTTTCTTAATCTACAAGACTCTGGAGTAATCTCTAAAGCTTCATCTGTATTTAACATACTTAATTGTTCAGCAATCGACATTTTTCTAACAGGAGTTAAGACAACATTTTCATCAGTACCTTGCGTTCTCATATTAGTTAATTTTTTTCCCTTCATGACATTAATAATCATATCTCCCGGCTTAGGTGATAGACCTACAATCATTCCTGGATAAACAGGATCGTTATGAGTTACAAACATTTCTCCTCTAGCCTGTAAATTAAAGATTGCAAAAGCAACTGCCTTTCCTTGTTCCATAGAAATTAGAGCACCATTTCTTCTGCCCTCCATTTCCCCTTCAAATGGACCATATTCATGAAAAATTCTATTAATAACACCATTTCCTTTTGTAAGCGTTAAAAATCTACTTGTATATCCCATTAAACCTCTTGTTGGTGCATGAAATACAAGTCTCTTTTTATTTTTACCAGTGTCTTTTAATTCTATTAATTTACCTTTTCTTCTATTCATTGAATCAATTATTTTTGATGAATGCTCCTCATCAAGATCCATAGTAATTTCCTCTATTGGCTCAAGCTTGTTACCATTTTCATCTTTTTTATAGAGTACTTTTGGAGGGCTCACAGTCATTTCAAAACCTTCTCTTCTCATTTGAGTAAGTAAAATTTCCAACATTAATTCACCACGACCACTTACTACAAAAGAGTCATTTCCCTCATTTTCAGTGAATGTAATTCCAACATTATTTTGTGCCTCTTGAACCAATCGATCTCTAATTTGTGTGCTTGTTAATTTTTTACCTTCTGTACCAGCCAAAGGAGATGTATTTACTGTTATTGTAATTGACATAGTTGGAGGATCAATAGGAGTAGCTTCTATTGGTTCGTTAACTTCAAGATCACAAATAGTATCTGCAACATTAGCTTTTTCTAAACCTGCAACAACTACAATATCTCCAGCTTCACCAACCTCAATTGGAACTTTTTTGGTACCTTCGTATCTAAAAATTTTAGTTAATCTTCCTTCATCAACTTTCTCTCCTTTTAAGTTGATTGCCTTAATTGCTTGATTAGCTTTTGCTGTTCCTTGTGAAATTCGACCTACTAAACTTCTTCCTAAGAAACTATCAGCATAAAGAAGTGTAGAAAGCATAGCGAAAGGTTTTGATTTGTCTAATTCAGCTGGTTTAACATGGTCAACGATTTTATCTAAAAGTGGATTAAGATTCTCTCTTGGACCATCAACTTCATGATCAGCCCATCCAGATCTTCCACTGGCATATAAAACTGGGAAATCTAGTTGGTCTTCATTAGCATCTAAACTTACAAATAAGTCGAATGTTTCATCTAGAACTTCATTAGCTCTTTGATCTGATTTATCTAATTTATTTATAACCACAATCGGCTTTAAACCTTGTTTTAAAGCTTTTGCTAAAACGAATTTTGTTTGAGGCATCACACCTTCAGCAGAGTCTATTAGTAATAATGCTCCATCAGCCATACTAAGTACTCTTTCAACTTCAGCAGCAAAATCTCTGTGGCCGGGGGTATCAATTATATTTATTCTAGAATCTTTCCAATTAATCGAGGCAGGTTTAGCTAATATTGTAATTCCTCTTTCTTTTTCTAATTCTCCAGAGTCCATCAGCCTTTCATCAACAATCTCATTTTCTCTAAATGAGCCACTTTGTTTCATTAAGTTATCAATTAGGGTGGTTTTGCCATGATCAACATGAGCAATTATGGTGATGTTTCTTATCGTATTATTCATAAATCTGGGTTCTTATACATATTTAAACACTTTTGAAAACTCAAAAAAAACTACACTAGGCTTAGATAAATTAAGGATTTTTTTTTAATTTTTATTTTTTTCGCTTTTCGCGTTTAATTTTTCTTTTTTCTTTAAAACTTAATTTAGGTTTTTTTTTGACACTAGAGTCTTTAAACGATTTTCCACTATATCTTTTCGACATAATAATAATTCTATATTACAAATTTTTTTAAGCAAAAAAAAGGGCAGTAAAAACTGCCCTTTTAGAATTTTGATTAGGAGTTATTGGGTTACATACCCATGCCGCCCATTCCTCCCATGCCACCCATGCCGCCCATTCCACCAGGCATACCAGCAGGAGCCGCATCTTTTTCTTCTGGCTTGTCAGCTATCATTGCTTCTGTTGTTACTAATAATCCAGAAATTGATGCTGCATCTTGAAGTGCAGTTCTAACAACTTTGACTGGATCAATAATACCCTTAGCAAACATGTCACAATATTCTTCATTTTGTGCATCATAGCCGTGAGTTTTTTTATTCTGTTCTAACAATTTACCGACTACAACTGAACCATCTACCCCAGCGTTTTTTGTAATCTGTCTTATTGGAGCCTCTAAAGCTCTTCGAACTAAATCAACACCAGCTTTTTGATCTTCACCTTTAGCTTTAACTTTTTCAAGATCTTGAGCAGCATATAACAAAGCACATCCACCACCTGTTACAATACCCTCTTCAACTGCAGCTCTTGTTGCATTAAGTGCATCTTCAACTCTATCTTTTCTTTCTTTAACCTCAACTTCTGTAGCACCACCAACTTTAATTACAGCAACACCACCAGCTAGTTTAGCTAATCTTTCTTGAAGTTTTTCTTTATCGTAATCAGAAGTCGTTTCATCAATTTGTTGTTTGATTGAAGAGCATCTAGCTTCGATATCAGATTTTTTACCGCTACCATTTACGATAGTACTATTGTCCTTATCAACTTTAACCTTTTTACATGATCCAAGATCATCTAATTTAACGTTTTCAAGTTTAATTCCTAAATCTTCAGAAATTACACTTCCACCAGTTAAGATTGCAATATCTTCAAGCATAGCTTTTCTTCTGTCACCAAAACCTGGAGCTTTTACAGCTACTACTTTTAAACCACCTCTTAACTTGTTTACAACTAACGTTGCTAAAGCTTCGCCTTCAACATCCTCAGATATAATCATTAATGGTCTACCAGCCTGTACTACTGCTTCCAAAAGTGGAACCATTGGTTGTAGATTTGTTAATTTTTTTTCATGTAAAAGAATAAAAGGATTGTCTAACTCTGTCGTCATCTTGTCACTGTTTGTGATAAAGTATGGTGATAAATATCCTCTATCAAACTGCATACCTTCAACAACATCAAGTTCTGTTTCAATTCCTTTATTCTCCTCAACTGTAATGACACCCTCATTGCCGACTTTTTGCATTGCTTTTGAAATCATGCTTCCGATCTCTTTATCACCATTTGCGGAAATAGTTCCTACTTGAGCAATTTCATCACTATCTTTTACTTTTTTGGCTGAAGAAACTAAGTTTTGTTTTACAACATCTACTGCTGCATCAATACCTCTTTTTACATCCATTGGGTTCATTCCAGCTGTAACATATTTTACACCTTCTTTAACAATCGCTTGAGCTAAAATAGTTGCAGTTGTAGTTCCATCACCAGCTTCATCATTTGTCTTGCTAGCAACTTCCTTAACCATTTGAGCACCCATATTTTCGAACTTATCTTCAAGGTCAATTTCTTTTGCAACCGAAACACCATCTTTGGTAATTCTTGGAGCACCATAAGATTTGTCCATCACAACGTTTCTGCCCTTAGGACCTAATGTTACCTTAACTGTATCAGCTAAGATATTTACCCCTCTTATCATTGCTGATCTCGCTTCAGCGTCAAATTTAACAACTTTTGCCATTATACTTTCTCCTTTAACTTATATTATTTACTTGAAATACCCATAATGTCTGACTCTTTCATTATGCTGTATTCTTTACCATCAATTTTGACTTCAGTGCCTGACCATTTGCCAAATAAAACTTTGTCTCCAACTTTAACATCCATTGGAATTTTTTTTCCATCTTCAGTTTTTGCACCACCACCAACAGCAATAACTTTTCCTTCTTGAGGCTTCTCTTGTGCAGTATCTGGTATGATTATTCCCCCAGCAGTTTTTTCGCTGCTATCTAAAACTTCTATTAAAACTCTGTCATGTAACGGTCTAAATTTCATATATTCTCCTATATAAATATGTGGTTCATATAGAGATTGGTAATACTATTTCAAGATATACTTGATATTTAGTTTATTAAAAAAGGTAGGAAATTGTGGATTTTTTGGGTTATAGATTATTTTGATGACTAAAAATTTAGACAAAGATGGTTTCTGCTCCATCGTTGATAATTATCAGCTTTTTTATATCGATTTATGGGGTGTTATTCATAATGGAATAAACCTTCACAAAGAAGCAATCAACGTTTTAGAAGAAATCACAAAAAAAGGCAAAGAATACATTTTACTCACTAATGCTCCAAGACCTAATGATGTTGTTAAATCCTTTTTAGAAAAAATGGGCATGGAAAAAGAAATTAGAGATCATGTTTTTACATCTGGCCAAGCGTCATTAAATTATCTTAAAAAAAATTTATCCACCCAAAAATTTTTTCATGTTGGACCACCACGTGATTTTGATTTGTTTAATGACTTTGCAAAAATGAAGTCAGACAATATCAATGATGGAGATTACATATTGTGTACAGGGTTATTTGAAAAATTTGATAAAGATTTGAATTATTATAAAGATTTATTTGAAAAAAATTTAGATAAAGAGATGGTTTGTACTAATCCTGACTTAATTGTGGATAGAGGAAATAAAAGAGAGCTTTGTGCAGGATCGGTCGCTATGGTTTTTGAAAAAATGGGTGGCAAGGTAGTATATTTTGGTAAGCCATATCCTGAGGTTTATAATTTATCAATTGATAACAAAGGTAAAAAGATTCTTTCTGTTGGTGATAATTTAAATACTGATATTAAAGGTGCAAATCTTTTAAACTTTGACTCGTTAATTATTTCAAATGGTATTCATAAAAATGAAATCCAAAAAAAAGGAATTGAAGCGACCGCGAAATCTTATGAAACAATCTGTAACTATATACAATCAGAGTTAAAATGGTAAAAATGAAATTATACAATAGTTTTAATATTAAAAAGAGTCATAAAAATTCAATTATTTTAATTGGTAATTTTGATGGACTTCATCTTGGACATCAAAAATTATTTAGATTAGCAAAAAAATATAAAAAAAAATATTCTTCAAAGATTGGTGTTTTGACTTTTGAGCCAATGCCAAAAATGTTTTTTAATCCCAATTTAAAAAATTTTAGATTATCTAATTTAAATCAAAAAATTGAAAATTTGAGTAAATTTAATGTTGATTTTGTTATTACTAAGAAATTTAATCGTAAATTTTCAAAAACAAAATCAATTTCATTTGTTAAAGAAACTTTAGGTAAGAAACTTAGTCCTAAATTTATTTTTGTAAGCAATAATTTTAGATTTGGAAATAAAAGAGAAGGAAATGTAAAACAATTAATTAATCACGAGAAATTATGTAATTATAAAATTGTTAAACCACAACCTTTAATAATTAAAAAAAAAATTGTTTCATCTTCTCTGATAAGAAAATATTTACAAAATGGAAAACTTAAGGATGCAAACAAACTTTTAAAAAGAAATTGGTCAATTGATGGAAAAGTTCAAAAAGGCAAACAGTTAGGAAAAAAGATTGGTTTTCCAACAGCTAACATCGATATCAATGATTATGTTTTGGCTAAACCTGGTGTTTATGGCGTTAAAGTCAGAAGAATGAATAAATCAAATAATATCATTGGTATAGCAAATTTAGGATATCGACCCACATTTAATGGAAAGAAAATACTATTAGAGGTTCATCTATTTAATTTTTCTGGAAATTTATATAATAAGTATTTAAGAGTTGAATTCTTAAAATTTATAAGAAAAGAAAAAAAATTCAAAAATGTAGAACAATTGAAGAAACAAATTAATATCGATCTTTTAAGTGCAAAAAAAATAAAATGAGTAAAAGTCAAATAAATTTACCTAAAACAGCTTTTTCAATGAAGGCAAATTTACCGATAAGAGAGCCAGAAATATTGGAATTTTGGAAAAAAATTGACCTTTATAAAGAATTAAGGAACTCAAGAAAAGGAAAAGAAAAGTTTGTTCTTCACGATGGTCCTCCGTATGCAAATGGAAATATTCATATGGGCACTGCTTTGAACAAAATACTAAAGGATATCATTGTGAAGTTCCATCAAATGGACGGTAAAGACTCTGTTTATGTGCCAGGTTGGGATTGTCATGGTTTACCTATTGAGTGGAAAATTGAAGAGCAATACAAAAAAAATAAAAAAAATAAAAATGATATTCCAATTGTTGAATTTAGAAGAGAATGCCGAACATTTGCAGAAAAATGGATAGAGGTTCATAAAGACCAGTTTAAAAGACTGGGTGTTGTTGGTGACTGGGAAAATTATTATTCAACAATGAGTTATGATGCAGAGGCACAAATTGTTAGAGAACTAGGAAAATTTTTAAAAGAGGGTAGTCTTTATAGGGGATTCAAACCAGTTCTATGGTCAACGGTTGAAAAAACTGCTTTAGCTGACGCTGAAGTTGAATATCAAGATCACAAATCTGATACGATCTATGCATGCTTTCCAGTTAAGTCATCAAAAATTAAGGAACTAAAAGATTGCAATATTGTAATATGGACAACCACTCCTTGGACTATACCAGCAAACAAAGCTTTAGCATATAATGAGAGCCTAGACTATTTGATAATTCAAATTACTGATGAAGGAATTTTTAAAGATAAAAAAATAGTTATTGCTGAAGCATTATTATCCTCAGTCTTAAAAGAGTGTCAGATAAAAGAATTCAAAAATTTAAAGAAATTTAAGGGCAAAGATTTAAAAGATACTATCTGTAATCATCCATTTTCTAATTTTGGTTATGACTATGATATTCCGATGTTAGAGGCTCGTTTCGTCACTACCGAACAAGGAACAGGAATTGTTCATTGCGCGCCTAGTCACGGTCCTGACGACTTTAATCTTTGTTTAAACAATGGAATAAAAGCTATTGAGACAGTTGATGATGACGGAAAATATACAAAGAATGTTTCTTTATTTGAGGGTTTACATATTTTTAAGGCTAATCCAATTGTTATTGAAAAATTAAAAGATCAAAACAAACTTTTGTCAAATGGTGAATTAGTTCATTCTTATCCTCATTCTTGGAGATCAAAGGCGCCCTTAGTTCACAGAGCAACCCCACAGTGGTTTATATCCATGGAAAGTCATAAGCTTAGAAGTAAAGCTTTAAAAGCAATAGATGATACAACTTTTTATCCAAGCAAAGGTAAAGAAAGATTAAAATCAATGATTGAGACAAGACCAGACTGGTGTGTTTCAAGACAAAGAGTGTGGGGTGTACCACTCCCTATTTTTGTTAACAAAAAATCTAATGAAATTTTGATAGACGATGAAGTATTTGAAAATATTGCAAATATTTATGAAAAAGAGGGTTCAGATTGTTGGTTTTCAGATGATCCTCAAAAATTTTTAGGTAAAAAATATAATGCACAAGACTTTGAAAAACTTAGTGATATAGTTGAAGTATGGTTTGATAGTGGTTCAACCCATTCTTTTGTCTTAGAGAAAAGAAAAGATCTAAAATGGCCTGCATCAATGTACTTAGAGGGTTCTGATCAACATAGAGGCTGGTTTCACTCTTCCCTGTTACAGTCATGCGGAACAAGAGGAAAGGCACCATTTGAGTCTATATTATCTCATGGGTTTGTTGTGGATGGTAAAGGTCTTAAAATGTCAAAATCTCTAGGAAATGTAATCGCACCTGAGGATATTCTAAAAAAATATGGCGCAGATATTTTAAGAATTTGGGTAGCCGCATCAAATTATGCCGAAGACTTAAGAATAGACTATTCTATATTGGATCAGCATTCTGAGTCTTATCGTAAAATTAGAAACACATTTAGATATTTGTTGGGAAATATAAATGATAAATTTGAAGATATTAATTTAGATAAAATTGATATTGAGAGTTTGCCAGAGTTAGAAAAATTCATGTTAAATAAGGTATATTTATTGAATCACAAATTTGTAAGTTATTTTCAAAAATATGATTTTCACAATCTTTACAAAGAGTTGTTAAATTTTTGTACAGTAGACTTGTCAGCCTTTTATTTTGATATCAGAAAAGATACTTTATATTGCGATCAAATTAATTCTAAGAAAAGGAAATCATGTGTCACAATTTTGAATATTTTGTTAAAATCTTTGCTTAGATGGTTTGCACCAATTTTATCTTTTACTACTGAAGAAATTTATCAGTTAATATCAAAAAACAGTAAAAGCATTCATCTAGAAAAATTTTTAATATTTCCAGAAAAATTTAAAAATGAGAGGCTTGCTGAAAAATGGTCTGAATTGATGAAAATAAGAGATGTATGTAACATAAGTATTGAAGAACAAAGAGCTAGTAAAGAAATAGGTTCAAGTTTAGAGGCAGATCTAAAAATTCAACTTAATGAAAAATATAAGGATATAGTTGGAAGTATGGATTTGTCAGAGTTATGTATAGTCTCAAAAACCGATGTTAATTATGATAATCAATTGGATATTTTAGTTGATACAAAAAAAGCGTCTGGCAATAAATGCTCTGTTTGTTGGAAGATAAGAAAAGATCCATGCGAGAGGCATCCAAAATGTCAAATAACCTAAATAAAAATTTTTTCATAAACTTTTTTATAATCCTTAGTATCTTTTGTATTGATAGATTATCAAAAATTTACGTGATCAATTTTCATGAAAAAAATTATGGTTCTGACTTATATAGTTCTAAATTTCTTAATATAAGCTTAATATGGAATGAAGGTATAGCTTTTGGTTTATTTTCTTTTAGTGATAAATTTTTTTATCATATTTTAACTTTTTTTATTGGTGTAGTAATATTAATTATTCTTATAATGCTTAATAAAAGTGAAGGACTTAAAAAATACTCACTTTTAATGATATTAGGAGGTGCTTTGGGTAATTTCTATGATCGAGTTATTTTTGAAGCCGTTCCAGATTTTATAGATTTTCATGTTGAAAATTTTCATTGGTTTATTTTTAATGTATCAGATATATTTATTTCGTTAGGTGTTATATTGATGATTATTTTAGAAATTATTTTAAACAAAAAAGAGACTTTAAATGAAAAAAATTAGCTCAATTTTACTCTTTGCAATAGTATTTTTTACTTTTCAAAGTTGTCAAACAGTCAAAGAAGGTTTCACGTCTCAAAAGAAAAAAAGTACAGATGAATTTTTGGTGGAAAAGAAATCTCCCTTAGTTATGCCACCAGAATTTAATGAGCTACCAGTTCCTAAATCATCTGAAAATATTCAAGAAAATGAGACTGAAAATAATATTGAAAATTTGATTTCAAATAATGATACCCCAGAAAACTCTGAGATTCAAAATGAGAATTTTGAAAATTCAATTATTGAAAAAATTAAACAAAATTGATGATTACAAATGGTATAAATTTTAAAAATTTTCTGATTAATAAGAAATCAAAACAAATAACCATAATACTTAATCAAATTCTAAATAAAAAAAATCAAGTTATTCAATCCTTAAGCAGTAATTATAAAGATAGTTTTAATATTAAAATACTAAATAAGTATAAAAAGTTTAAAAACTTTAGAGTTATAGGTATTGGTGGGTCTTCATTGGGAACTGAAGCTATTTACAATTTTTTAAGAAAAAAAATAAAAAAGAATTTTTCCTTTATAAATGATTTGGATTTTACTACTGAAAATAAAAAAGATAAAAATTGTTTAAATTTAGTTGTATCCAAATCAGGTGAAACCCTAGAAACAATAGTTAACTCAAATATTATCATAAATAAAAAAGATGAGAATTTGATAATAACAGAGAACAAAGATAATTATCTTTATAAATTAGCACAAAAATTAAAAGCTCAAGTAATACACCATAATAATTTTATTGGTGGAAGATATTCAGTTTTATCAGAAACAGGAATGTTACCTGCCCAGCTTATGGGTTTAGACTCTAAAAAATTTAGACAATTAAATAATTTAGTAAAAAATAAAAAATACCTAAATGCTTTAATTTCTAATGTTAGTTCAATTATTTTTTTTATAAAAAAGAAAAAATATAATTCAATTATAATCAATTATGATAAAAGTTCTGAAAACTTATTTTTTTGGTACCAGCAACTAATAGCAGAGAGTTTAGGTAAAAAAAAGAAAGGTTTGCTACCAATAGTTTCTAGTATGCCAAAAGATAATCATAGTGTAATGCAGCTTTATTTAGATGGATTTACAAACAATTTCTTCACATTTTTTTTTGTTCATGAAAAAGGTTCACAAAAGATTATAGATAAGAATATTCTTAGTTCAAAAAAATTTCTGAAAAAAAAAAGACTGATGGATATAACATATGCTCAAAAACAGGCTACTGAAAATATTTTTAGAAAAAAGGGAATACCATTTAGAAGTTTTGAAATTTTTAAAAAAGACGAAAAAACTCTTGGAGAGTTATTTAACTTTTTTGTATTAGAAACTATTTTGCTAGGTCACGCAATGAAAGTAAATCCATACGATCAACCAGCTGTAGAGTTGATTAAAAAAGAAACTAAAAAAATTCTACTTTAAGGTTCCAAACATAATTTTTGAAATTCCATAGTTTTTTTCGTCCAACACTTTGAGATATTTAGAGTAATTTTCTTTACTTTTTTTATTTCTGTGAAGAATTATTAGTCCTTTATTTTTAAGCAATTTTTTATGAAAAATTTTATCAATTAATTTGTCGATATTTCCTTGTTTATAAGGAGGATCTAAAAATATTATATCGTAATTATTTTTTTTTAAACTAAGGTCTGAAAAAATATTTTGATTAATTACCTCAAATCTACCCTCCAATTTTAAGTTTTCTAAGTTTTGCTCCAGTATAGGTAAAACTCCTTGATAATTTTCCACAAAAGTTACATATTTAGCTTCGTTAGATAAGCACTCTATTCCAAAAGATCCTACTCCCGAGAATAAATCTAAAACAGTTGAGTTTTTAATTTGAATATTAAATTTATTAGAATGTTTGATGACGTTGAACATTGATTCTTTTGTCATATCCTTTAATGGTCTAGTCTTTATATCTTTTGGTGTTAGTATTTTTTTACCTTTAAAATATCCTGAGATGATTCTCATTCATCAATTACCTTATGGCCTATATCTTTACGGTAAAAACCTTTATTCCAACTTAATTCACTTAGATGTTTATTTATATTTTCTCTAGCATTAGAAAATTTATCTGACAATGTAACAAAATTTAAAACTCTTCCTCCAATAGCAAAAATCTTTTTATCTTTCTCTTTGGTACCAGCATGAAATATATAATTTGAATTATCTAATTTAATTTTATTTAAATTTTCAATTTCAACATTTTTTTCGTATTTTTCAGGGTAACCTTTTGAACAGAGAACAACACATAAACTTTTTTTGTTGTTCCATTTAATTTTTGTTTCTTTCAAGCTTTTATCACAGCAAGCAAGGAATATCTCTAATAGGTCTGAGTTTAGTTTAGGGAGAATTGTTTGACATTCTGGATCACCCATTCTTACGTTAAATTCTATCAAATAAGGTTCATTTTTAATAATCATTAATCCAGCATATAAAAACCCTTTATATTCTGTTCCAATCTCTTTTAACGCTTTGAGCGTAGGAAATATAATTTTATTTAATATTTTTTTTTCTAATTCATCATTTATTAATCTCGAGGGAGAGTAAGCACCCATACCGCCAGTATTTTTACCTTTATCACCCTCTAAAACTCGTTTATGATCTTGGGCAGTCCCAAAATTTTGAATAGAGATTCCGTCGCTAACAATGAAAAAACTCATTTCTTCACCATTCAGAAACTCTTCAATCAGAATGTCATTTGCTTTACCAAATTTTCCATTAAAAATTTCTTTTACAGCACTGTAGGACTCCTCAAAATTTTCACAAATATATACCCCTTTACCTGAGGCAAGATTATCAGCTTTTATAACAATAGGATAACTGGAATTTTTTAAAAATTCATGTGCATCATTGGTGTTTTTAAATACCCCAAAGTTAGCAGTTGGTATTTGATATTTTTTGCAAATTTTTTTTGTAAAAATTTTAGAACCTTCAAGCTGCGAAGCTATTTTATTCGGTCCAAAAACTTTAATTCTAAATTTTTCAAGATAATCCACTAATCCATCTACAAGTGGTTTTTCAGGACCAATTATTATCAATTCAATTTTATTTTCTAAAATATAATTTTTTAAATTTTCAAAATTATCGGTACCAATATCAACATTTTTCGCTATCTTAGCAGTTCCAGCGTTTCCAGGAAAACAATACAATTCACTTATTTTATTTGATCGAAAAAGTATTTCACATATAGCATGTTCTCTGCCTCCACTTCCTATAACACCAACAATCATGTATAAATATATAAACTAAAAATGAGCAAAAAATTAGCAAAAATAAAATATTTGCCAAACAATTTTCAAATTATCGAACCTGGTGATCATGTAATTTGTGCAGTTTCTGGCAAAATAATCAGCTTGGAAAATTTAAATTATTGGAATGTAGACTTGCAAGAACCATATTATTCTTATGTTGAGGCATCTAAAAAAAGAGAGGAAATCGAAAAAAAGTAATTTTTATTTCCAACGATTATGTGACCATATCCAATAATTTGGATTTTTTAATATCATTTTTTCGAGAATTCTATTTAGTTTGTTTGTAATGTTTTCTATCGACTCATTTTCTTCAAAACTAAGAGGTTTATAAACTGTCATTTTAAATTTTATTTCATCAAATCTTTCAATAAAAATTGGTACAACCGACATCCCGAATTTTTTGACTAATTGAGCTGGTATCGTCGTTGTGTAAGCTTCTTGATTAAAAAAACTTGATTTAATACCCTGACTAACTCTTTGATCAATCATTAATGCAGTTGAAAAACCTTCTTTGTTAAGTTTTATTAATTCTTTTAGTCCACCAACTCCCTTTTTAATTTGATGCTTACAAATATATTTTTTTCTTATTTTTTCCATAATTGAATTTAAGTATAAATTGTTTAGAGGCCTGTAAATCGCTGCAACTTTCACTCCCATCTTCTCTATCTGCATCGCCATCAATTCAAAGTTACTAAAGTGTCCAGATATAAATATTACTTTTTGATTTTTAATTATTATTTCTTGCAATATTTCTTTTCCTTCAATAGAAATATTTTTAGTCAATTGATCATTTCTAAATTTCTTCATGAAAACATATTCTGCAAAAACTCTTCCATAATTTTCCCACATAGAGTTATAAATACTAATTAATTCATTTTTACTTATATTTGGCAAAGCTCTTCTGATGTTTTCAAAAATAAGTTTTTTAGATCTAAATATTGGGCCAATAATTTGAAAAAGTTTACCTCCAAGTAAAGATCCTAGCTTAATACCTAAAATCTTAAATATCAGAAACATCACAATTACAAATATAAACTGAAAAAAATATTTAATCTTATTCATGTAAATCTGATAGAATATTTAAAAAGTCATTTTCATTATTAATCTTTAATTCTGATTTTATAAACTTAATTTCATTTGAATTATTACCTTTGAGTCTCAAAAAATCTTTCTCTGTTGTCAATATTTTGCAATTTAATTTTTTTGCTTGAGAGGTAATGTCATAAATTTTTTGGTCCGAGTAATTATAATGATCAGGAAATTCTAAGTCCTTAATTATATTTAACCCATTACTTTTTAGCATAGATACAAAAGACTCATGGTTACCAATTCCAGAAAATACGAGATATTTTTCTTTCTTATCAAATTCATTCAAGTTTAAAGGTACATATAACGCAGTTAATATGTTTGATTGTGGATTTATTTTTAAAATCTCTTTTTTTATACTTTCTAGATTAGTTAAATTGCCAGTGACAAATATATTTTTATGATCCTTAATAGTTTTGAAACTTTCTCTTAATGGTCCAGATGGGATTGTAAAGCCATTACCTATCCAGTTTAAATTATTAAAACACACAAAAGTCAAATCATAATTAATAGAATGATCTTGCAAACCATCATCAAAAATCGCAATTTCATAATTTTTATAAATCGCTTCTTGTAAAGATTGTGCTCTTTTTTTCGATTTAAATAGTTTTCCTTTATTTTCTAAAATTTTTTGTTCATCTTTTTGATTTGAATAATCCTTTTTTATAAAACAAGTTTTAATATTTTTTTTGCTAAATATTTCATACAATTTCATACTCAAGGAGGTTTTGCCAGTTCCACCAACATATATGTTACCAACGCATATAGTTTTGATATTTTGATAACTTTTTTTTTTAGAAATTAACTTATTTGCTGAGTTTAGAATTTGTAAAAGTATCGATAAAGGCAAGAGAATATACGGCAGAATACTTGACTTTCCCTTATTCCAAAATTTAGGTTTTTTAAGTTTCATGATTAATTATCATATTTAAATTTTCAAAAGTATTTTTGAAAATACGATCACCTACTTTTTTGATTTTTTTTACATTTTTCATCTTTTTTTTAAAAACAATCTCTTTAGCAAATTGAGATGAACTTTTAATTTGCTTAGAAATTTTTAATAATCTAAGAAAATTATAAACTTCCCTAAAATTGTGAACGTTTGGTCCATGAAGTATTTTTGCTCCATAACGTGCAGGTTCAAGAGGATTTTGGCCTCCTTTTTCGACTATAGATCCCCCCAAGAAAACTGTTGTTGCAATTCTATAAAATTTTTTTGAATCACCAAAAGTGTCAACAATATAGATATCTATATTGTCTAAATTATTAATTTTTGAACTATGATAGACTGTTTTTAGATTAAGATTTTTTAATTGATTATTTATTTTGTTAACTCGATCAATATGTCTTGGTATTATTACCGTAATAAGTTTATTAATTTTTTTTTTCAACAAAATATGAGTCTTGGCTGCAAAAAATTCTTCATTATCATGAGTACTTGCGGCAACACAAATTTTATATTTCTCAAATTTGGATTGAAGTTTACCTTCAATTTCATCATTTTTTATTTTTTTGTCTTCGAAATATTTTAAATTTCCAATGTATTTAATTTTTTTTACACCTAGTTTTTTTAAAAATTGGGATGTTTCTTTATTTTGAGCAAAAGCTATATCAATTTTTGAAAAAATTTTTGCAGAGTTTTCTTTAAATTTATTCCATCTTTTAAAAGTTTTATTTGTTATTCTTGCATTAAGAAGAATTAATGGAATTTTTTTCAATTTGATTGATCTATACATACTAGGCCAAATTTCAGACTCTAAAAAAATTGAAATATTGGGTTTCCAATAATTTATAAAAAAATTTGAAAAAAAAATATGATCTATCGGAAAATATTGATGTGTAACTTTTTTGAATTTGTATTTTTGTAGGATTTTTGACGAACTCAAAGTACTTGAAGTGACTAAAATTTGACTAAAATAATTAACTTTGTCATATTTGTTTATAAGAGGTATTGCGCTCATTATTTCTCCAACACTAGATCCATGAAACCACAAGATTTTACCTCGATGTCTTTTTTTTGAGAATAAGCAAAATTTTTCTTTAAATCTTTTAATGTCCTCTTTGCCTTTTAAAATTCTAACTATAATTATAAAAGGTGATATAAGAATTACTAAAGTTAATAAGAGTTGATAGATTAAAAACATATTCACTTCTGAAGTTGTTTTTCGTAAAAATTTTTATAAAGTTTGGAATTTTGGAGTAGTTCATCATGATTTCCACTAGCTACTACATTTCCAGAATCTATTACAAATATGTTATTAGAATTTAAAATTGTCGATAGACGGTGAGCGATTACAATAGTAGTTCTATTTTTAGTTAAAATTGATAATGCTTCCTGGATTTTTGACTCTATTTCACTATCAAGAGATGAGGTTGCTTCATCTAAAAGAATAATCGAGCTTTTTTTCATCATAGCTCTGGCGATTGAAATTCTCTGTTTTTCACCTCCAGACAGTCTAATTCCATTTTCACCAATTATTGTGTCATACTTTTTTGGCAACAAATTAATGAATTCATCACAATATGAAAGTTTTGCTACTTTTAAAATTTCCTCATCAGTAGCATCAACATTTGCATATTTTATGTTATTCTTGATTGTATCATCAAATAAAGTTGTCTCTTGACTAACTAAAGAAATATTATTTCTTAAAGATTCAATTTTTGTTTTATAAATAGACTGATCATCTATGGTAATATCACCATCGCTAATATCATAAAATCTTGGAATTAAGTTTAAAATTGTCGATTTTCCAGCCCCACTGTGTCCTACCAAAGAGGTCATTTGCCCTCCTAAAAACTTTAGATTAATTCCATTAAGTACTTTATCCTCACTATTTGAACTATAGGAAAATTTAACATTCTTAAAATTTATTTCAGCATTTTTAAAAATTAAATTTTTAGCTTCTTCTATATCTTTAATTTTATTTTCATTATCAATTATTGGTAAAATTCTTGAGGCTGCTGATAGCCCTTGATTTAATACCATATTTAAGGTTGATAATGATCTGACTGGTTGATATGCCAACATCATTGCTGCCAAAAACGAGAAGAAATTGTTTATCTCAAGCTCGTTCTGCATCATGAGTTTTCCAGAGTAAAAAATTAAAATTGCAATCATTATACCGGTTAGCGTTTCCATTATTGGAGACATTCTTATAAAGACAATTGCTATTTTTTTGTTTTTATCTTTTAATTGTTCAAGGTAGCGATCTGCTCTCAAATTTTCATAACTTTCTTTCTGAAAAATTTTTATTAGTTTATGATTTTTAAATAGTTCAACCAGATAAGTTGTTAAAAACCCTGATTTTTCTTGCGCTTGAGTAGTAACTTTTCCTACTCTTTTACCTAAAGTTTTTGCTGAAATAGCAGCTAGCGGTATCATTATTAATGATATTAGAGCTAATTTCCAATTTTGAGTAAACATTACAAATAATAAACCAACGAGTGTAACGGAGTCTTTGAAAAGAGTAAGCAACGCATGGCTAAGTAAATTTGTAATATGGGTAACGTCATATGTTAAATTTGATATGAAACTTCCTGAGTGCTTTTTATCTATCATTTGTGTATCTGCTTTAATTAGTGATTTAGTCATGTCAGACTGAAGTTTTTTTTTAACTTCTTCACCAACTCCGATCATTGTAGCCTTTGCAAGATATAAAGAAAGTCCCTTTAGAGAAAAAGCTATTATTATCATAAAAGGAATTAGAAAGATTAAAGATTGATCCTTCTCTATAAACAATTTTTTAATTGCAGGATCTAATAGCCAAGCAATTGCAGAAGTACTACCAGCAACTATAATTGAAAAAAAAGCAGATAAAATGATCTTATCAAGATATTTTCTTGAGTAATCTTTATAAAGCCTTCTATAAATTTCTGTTTTTTTCATCAAAATAATTTTCCTATTAAGATAGTTAATAAAATAATTAGACCAAAATAATTATTACTTTTAAATATGGTGAGACATCCCTCTGGATTATCTGATTTAAATAATCTAATTTGATATCCAAATAAATGAATGATTGGAAAGATTAATGATATGAAATACATTAGATTAAAGTTTGAAAGATAGCCTCCTACAAAAAAGCATAGAATGAAAATTAAATAACATATAAATAAAAATAACTTTGAATTTTTTTTAAATTTAATTGAAGTCGATTTTAAACCTATTATTTCATCATCTTTAATATCCTGATATCCGTATATAGTGTCGTATCCGAGTGTCCAAAATATGGCTCCAAAATAGAATAAAAGTGGAATTAAACTTATTTGTTCACTAAAAGACGTCCAACCAAGAATTAAGCCATAGTTAAAAGTAATCCCTAGAAAGAGTTGAGGCCAATATGTATATCTTTTCATTAAAGGATAAGTAAATGCCAAAGGCATTGAGCCTAAAGCTAAAATAATTGTGAATAAATTAAAATTAATTAAAACAACAAAAGCAATTAAACATAATATTAGTGCATAGATTAAGGCTAATTTCCAAGATATTTTTCCTGAAGCTAAAGGTCTATCTTTTGTTCTTTCAACTCTTTTATCAAATTCTCTATCAAGTATATCATTAACAATACACCCAGCTGATCTCATTAAAATAGATCCCAGAAAAAACAGGGTTAAGTAAAAAAAATAATCATTTAAACTTTGTTTAAAATCATAAGCTAAAGATAGACCCCATGCGCATGGCCAAAATAATAACATATAACCAATGTGTTTTTTAAGCCTGGTAATTTGAATAAAAATATTTAGTTGGTTCATAAATTTTACTTGTAAATAACAGGGGCAAGATCGATAATCAAATTGATTCGAATGAATATAGATTACACTGTCACAGCACTAATGTTTCCGGCTATTCCTTTATTGATGGGAGTTTACAGCAATAGATTTCATACTTTAAGTAATCTAATTAGAAAGTTACATGATGAACATGTCTATGAAAAACATATTCCACCTGAATGGAAAAAGCAGTTTCTTAATTTGAGCAATAGAATAACACTTTTGAGATGGACTATCTTATTTGCAGCATTTGGATTTTTATTTAATATGTTGACCGTATTTGCGCTTTATATGGACGAGCTTTTACTGGCAAGAATTATTTTCGGATCATGCTGTTTGTCAATGATAATATCAATAGTATTTTTCATAAGAGAAATACATATATCTACGAATGCTCTAAAACTTCATATGTCTGATATGGATGTTAATGTAGATTAGGGAATTATGACTGCAGGACCCATCAATAATCTTGCTTCTAAATCCTTATGAGCTTGTGCGGCATCTTTTAGAGAATATTTTTTTGAAACTTCAACTTTGAATTTATTTGTTAGTAGAGCACCAAATACTTTTTTTGCAGACTCAACGAGTTCTTCTCTTGTGACTGTATAATGAGCAATTGAAGGTCGTGTAAAAAAAAGTCCCTTGGCATTAATATCTTTTTTAACATCGATTGTATCAACGTACCCTGATGCATTTCCAAAAGCTACCATCATACCTCTTATCTTTAATGTTTCAATTGAACCTTTGAAAGTTTTAATACCCACACCATCATAAACAACGTCGATGCCGTTTTTTCCAACAATTTTTTCTACTTCTTCAACAAAATTTTTTTCGGAGTAATTTACTACATGATGACAGCCATTTTTCTTTGCAATTTCTTCTTTACTTTTTGAACCTACAGTTCCTATGACCTCAGCACCTAATGAATTTGCCCATTGACATAAAATTTGTCCAAGACCTCCTGCTGCAGCATGATATAAAACTTTATCACCCTTTTTTAAAAGATATGCTCTATGTATCAAATACTCTGCTGTAATTCCTTTCAATGTTATGCATGAGGCCACTTCGTCAGAAACTCCATCTGGAACTATAACTAATTTTTCCTCAGGCATTATTTGCTTTTCTGAATAGGCACCGATAGGCATTGATGCATGAGTTACCCTGTCACCAATTTTTAAAAATTTTATGTCTGAACCGACTTCTTCAACTACTCCACAAGACTCTAGACCTATACCACTTGGTAATGGGATAGGATAAAGACCAGTTCTATGATAAACATCTATATAATTTAAGCCAATAGATAAATTTTTAATCAAGACTTCTTTTGGTCCTGGTTTTCCAATTTCTGAATCTTTTAATGTTAAAACTTCAGGTCCACCAAATTTTTCTATTTTAATTGATTTCATTTATTATTTTACAAAATTACCACTATGATAATCTTGAACAGCTTGTAAGATCTCTGATTTAGTATTCATTACAAATGGTCCACCTCGTGCTATCTCTTCATTGATAGGTTTTCCTGAAATGACTAAGAATTTAGCGTTAATTTTTGCAGATACTTTTAAATTTTCACCTCGTGATAACAATACAAGAGTACTGTCTTTTACCTTAGCGTGTTTTTTTTCACCAATTTCTATTTCACCATTTATCAAATATATGAATGAATTGTGATTAGAGGGAATTTTAAAATCAAATTTTTTACCTTTGTTTAGTTCAACATCAAAATAAATAGGCTCAACATTATGGCCTTTTACAGGACCTTCTGCTTTTTCAAATTTACCAGCTATGACTTTAATTTGTTTATCTGAATCTTTATGAATTTTCATTTTATCAGCATCAATATAAATATATTCAGGCTTACTCATTTTCAGTTTTGCTGGCATATTAATCCATAATTGAAAACCATGTAATTTACCTTCTTTCATTGCAGGCATTTCTGAGTGAATTATCCCACTTCCTGTTTTCATCCATTGAACATCTCCTGCCGACATTTTTCCTTCACCACCTGTGCTATCTTTATGTTTAAAATCACCTGCAAGCATATATGTTACTGTTTCGATACCTCTATGAGGATGGGGAGGAAAACCAGCAATATAGTCCTCACTGTTCTCAGAGCCAAATTCATCTAACATTAAGAAGGGATCAAAATAATTAGGCTCTACTCCAATACTTCTTTTGAGTTTCACTCCAGCACCATCGGACGAATTAATTGGTTTTATAATTTTCTGAATTTCAATTGAACTCATAATTTTTTATTTGTTGTTACCTTTTATAAAAAAGAATAATCCACTTACTAGTAGAAATATTTGCACACTAGAAAATAATTTTGTTGTTATGAACCAATCAGAATGAGCCACTACGAGAATACTAGACATTAATAAAACTATATTTAGTCCAGCTAATCTTGTTAATATATTCCCTAAAGGATTTTTTATAAAAGCTGCTATAATGATAATAATTCCTGACAATAATTCTGATAAAGCTACAGTAGATGCTAAGACTGGGTGTAAATCATAATATTCTACAAGACCTTCTGGAGGTAGAGGAAATTTTCTAGATCCATAAATTATGAAAGCTATACCAAGAATAAATCTAAGCGAAAGTGAGGCTAATGCTTCAAAATTTTGAAGATAATTATCAATTTTTTTATCAAGATTGTTCATAAATATAATTTATTATTATTATAAATATTCTTAATTACAATCATGAAATTTGTATTATTAGATTATATTTAATAGTTCTTTCAAATTTTTAATTACATACTTTGGTTTAAAATCAAGCTTGTCAAAAATATTTTTATTCCTGTTTACCCAAATAGCATTGTACCCATAATTTCCTCCGCCAGAAACATCCCAGGTATTTGCACTTAAGAAAGCGACTTCGTTTACCTTAATATTATATTTTTTAATTGGCATTCCGTAAACTCTTGAGTCTGGTTTATAAGTCCCAACCTCCTCAATAGAAAATAAATCATCAAATAAATTCTCTAGTTTGTTATTTCTCACTAATCCATCTAATAGATGTGGTGTTCCATTCGATAAGATAGCTAACTTGTAATTTTTTTCTTTCAAAATTTTTAAAGTTTCTGGCACTTCCTCAAAAGTAGACAGAGATTTGTAAAGATCTAATAATTCGTATTTCATTGAATGACTGATCTTAAAATTTTCCATCGACTTTTCCAAGCTATCCTCAGTGATTTCCCAAAAATCTTTATGTCTTCCCATCAAACTTCTAAGCCAAGTATATTCTAATTGAGTTATTCTCCAATAATTTGAAAATTTTTCCCATTCGTCCCCTATCTTATCTTTACATTTTTCAGCAGCAGAATTCACATCAAACAATGTTCCATAAGCATCAAAAATTATTGCTTTAATATTTTTCATAAATTAACCTACCATATATGGGCAATATTAGATTATTTTTTTCAAATTCTATAACGACTGGTATGACTGATATGTTGGATAAATCTCAATCGCATTATTTAAACAAAGTTATGAGAGTAAAAGAAAATGAGCTTTTTTCTTTGTTCAATAATAGAGGTGAGTGGGAAGCAAAGATTTTGAAAATTTCTAAAGGCTTAGTTGAGTTTGAAATAATCAAGCAATTAAGACAAAAAGAAAATTTGAGAGATTTATGGTTAGCATTCTCTCCAATTAAATCCAATTATCAAAACTTTATGATACAAAAAGCGACAGAACTTGGAGTAACAAAGTTTTTACCTATAATTTTTGAGAGAACAATTGTTAGAAGTATAAATGTTGAGAGATTAAAAAAGATTGCAGTAGAAGCCAGCGAACAATCAAATCGTATTAACATTCCATCAATTGAACAAACCCAAAACCTCGAAAGTTTTTTAAATTCAAATTTAGTAGATTTGATATTTACAGATTTAAATTCGACCAATAAAAAAATTGATAAATCTAAGTTAACGAATAAACCAACTTGTATAATCGTAGGTCCTGAGGGAGATTTTTCAGAGTTAGAAAGAGAAAAGATTCATAGTTTTAAGGGAGTTCAAGCAATTAAAATTAGTGAAAATATTTTAAGGGCTGAAACAGCTGTGATATCAGCAATTTCAATCGTAAATTATACAATTAATTGATAAATTGTCGCGAAAACTAAAGTGTAATTTTACAAAAAGGGCTTTATATAGCTATTAAATATGAAAAAAATTTTATTTACATTTCCAAGCTTTTTTATAGCGACCGTAGCTTTTGCAAATCAACCAAACGATTGGCAACTTGGGTTCCAAAAAGCAGCTTCAGAGTCTATGAGAGATATTGTATCTTTTCATAATAATTTATTATTACCAATTATCATCGCAATTAGTGTTTTTGTTTTATTTTTAATGCTTTATGCATGTATAAGATTTAGAGCCTCAGCAAATCCCAATCCTTCAAAAAGGACACATAATGTTACTGTTGAGGTGTTGTGGACATTAATACCTTGTTTGATTTTAATTGTAATGGCAGTACCATCTTTTAAAATTTTATATAAACAAGATTCTATTCCAAAAGCAGATTTAACAATTAAAGCAATTGGATATCAATGGTACTGGGGCTATGAGTATCCAGATGAAAATTTAATATTTGACTCTTACATGATAGAAGAAAAAGATTTGAAGCCAGATCAACCAAGGTTGCTTGCTGTTGATAATGAAGTTGTTGTTCCTGTTGGAAAGGTAGTAAAAGTACTAATCACTGCCAACGATGTTCTTCACGCATGGGCTTTGCCATCTTTTGGAGTTAAAAGAGATGCAGTGCCTGGAAGAATTAATGAAACTTGGTTCAAGGCAGAAAAAGTTGGCACTTATTATGGACAGTGCTCTGAACTTTGTGGTATCAAACACGCTTTCATGCCAATAGCGGTAAGAGTAGTTAGTGAGGAGGAATATCAGGAGTGGTTAACAGAGGCACGAGTAAAATTCGCAAAAGAAGAAATTAAAAATGATAAACTTAAATTAGCGAGTAAATAAATATGTACACACAAACAACTTCACACGACGATCATCATACACCAACTGGTTGGAAGCGTTGGGCTTACTCTACAAATCATAAGGATATAGGAACAATGTATTTAATCTTTGCAATTGTTGCAGGAGTTATCGGAACTGCATTTTCTGTCTTGATGAGAATGGAACTGATGCACCCCGGGGATGGTATTTTGGGAGGAAACTATCACTTATATAATGTTCTAGTGACTGGTCATGGATTAATCATGATTTTTTTTATGGTAATGCCTGCTATGATTGGTGGTTTTGGTAATTGGTTTGTTCCAATAATGATTGGTGCGCCTGACATGGCATTTCCAAGAATGAATAACATTTCTTTTTGGTTGCTACCTGTATCTTTATCACTATTAATCCTATCAATTTTTGTAGATGGACCCCCGGGACAAACAGGTGTCGGTGGTGGATGGACTATTTATCCCCCATTATCATCAAAAGCAGGTCAACCAGGTCCAGCAATGGATTTAGCAATATTAAGTTTACATTTGGCAGGAGCCTCATCAATTTTGGGTGCTGTTAATTTTATAACTACAATTTTAAACATGAGAACTCCAGGTATGACATTACACAAGATGCCTTTGTTTGCTTGGTCAATTTTAGTTACGGCATTTTTATTACTTTTATCTTTACCAGTTTTAGCTGGAGCTATTACAATGTTGTTGACTGATAGAAATTTTGGAACTGCATTTTTTGAGGCTCAAACTGGAGGTGACCCAGTATTGTTCCAACACTTATTTTGGTTTTTTGGTCATCCAGAAGTTTATATTTTAATTCTTCCAGGTTTCGGAATGATAAGCCACATCGTCTCAACATTTTCAAGAAAACCTGTTTTTGGATATCTAGGTATGGCATACGCAATGGTAGCTATTGGAATAGTTGGATTTGTTGTTTGGGCGCACCATATGTATACTGTAGGACTAAGTACCGATACTAAAGCATACTTTTTAGCAGCAACAATGATTATTGCTGTTCCAACTGGAATAAAAATTTTTTCATGGATTGCTACAATGTGGGGTGGATCTATATCTTTTAAAACACCAATGGTTTGGGCATTAGGATTTATATTTATGTTTACAGTTGGTGGCGTAACAGGAGTAGTGTTGGCTAATGCAGGAGTAGATACGGCAATGCATGATACTTATTATGTAGTCGCTCATTTTCATTATGTACTATCTTTAGGTGCTGTCTTTGCGATATTTGCAGGATTTTACTATTGGTTTTCAAAAATGAGTGGTTACGAATATTCAGAGTGGTTAGGACAATTACATTTTTGGCTAACTTTTATTGGAGTGAACTTAATATTTTTCCCACAACACTTCTTGGGTCTAGCAGGGATGCCTAGAAGGTATGCAGATTATCCAGATGCATTTGCAGGTTGGAATTATATATCATCCGTAGGATCTTATGTAGCAGTAGCAGGACTAGCTGTTTTTTTTATTAACTTAATTTATGCATTTGCAAAAAAGAAAACAGCTGCAAAGAATCCCTGGGGAGAAGGGGCTACGACTTTAGAGTGGACAGTGCCATCACCACCTAACTTTCATACTTTTGATGAACTTCCAAAGTTTGAGGATGATCAAGATATACAAAAGTCACACGGGTAGTAAGAGTATAAAAGATTGATGAACAATATAAGGCTAAAAAAAAGAAGTCTAAGCCAGGAGGATTTATTTAATTTTTCAGAGCTGTTTAAACTAATGAAGCCAAGAGTAATGTCATTAGTAATTTTTACTTGTGCCGTGGGTCTATTAACAGCACCTAACCTTGTTTCAACTAATGAGGCTGTTATTGGTATCTTGTTAGTTTCATTAGGCGCCGGAGCAGCAGGTGCATTAAATATGTGGTACGAGTCTGATCTTGATGCATTAATGACAAGGACTTGCTTAAGGCCAATCCCAACTGGAAAAATAAACAGGAATCAAGCTTTAATATTTGGTATTACTTTATCAATTGTTTCAGTGGTGGCCTTAGACTATTTTACAAATAGGATTTCGGCTGCAATATTACTTTTAACAATACTTTTCTATGTATTTGTCTATACAATCTGGCTTAAGAGAAGAACGCCTCAAAATATTGTTATTGGTGGGGCAGCAGGTGCATTTCCACCAGTTATAGGATGGACTATTTCTACAGGTTCGCTTTCATTAGAACCACTTGCTTTTTTTCTAATAATATTTTTTTGGACACCTTCGCATTTTTGGGCCTTGAGTTTATATAAATCTGATGATTATAAAAAAGCTAAATTACCAATGCTTCCACTAACTAATGGAGTTGAGTCAACAAAATTAAATATATTTATTTACTCCTTGTTAATGGTGCCTGTTATCGTTTTCCCATTTTTTATAGATTTTGTTGGTTTAGCATTTTTAATACCATCGTTGATACTTACTTTTTACTATAATTTTTTGTGTTATGAGCTATTTAATTTCAAAAAAAATAAGTTTAATCCCAAAATAGCTAAAACTATATTTGGATATTCAATACTTTATTTATTTTTGATTTTTGTCCTATTTTTGATAGATAAAATTATATGATAACACCCGATAAAAAAACAAAAAGAAAGAACATTATTACAGCTTTAGCGATTATCGCATTTATGATTTTTCTTTTCTTTTTTACTTTATATAACACTGGAGTATTTGATAGAGCTATATGATTGAGAAAAAAAAATTAACACCATTAGTTCTAGCTGGGATATTTATTTTAATGCTGGGGCTTTCATATGCTTCAGTGCCCTTGTATGAAATTTTTTGTAAAGTTACAGGTTTTGGGGGAACTACACAGGTAGCCAACAAAGCTCCAAAGATTGTTTTAGATAAAGTTGTTAGTGTGAGATTTGATACTAACGTGAATAATTTACCGTGGGATTTTAAGGCTAAGTCTAATGTAATGAATGTAAAAGTTGGTCAAGTTAATAAAATTGAGTTTGAAGTAACAAACTATAGTAATAAGCCAACGGCTGGTGTAGCGAGTTTTAACGTTTCACCATCAAGTTTTGGAAAATACTACAGCAAATTAGGCTGTTTTTGTTTTGAAAAGCAAGAGTTGAAAGCTGGAGAAAAAGCTACGTATGTCATGACTTTTTATTTAGACCCTGAGATGGTAAATGACGCAACTGTTAAAAATCTTGAGGATGTAACAATGTCGTATACTTTTTTCTCGACAGATTACTATAAACAATCATAATTAATATATGTCAGGCGAAAAAAAACACGATTATCATTTAGTTGACCCAAGTCCTTGGCCAATTTACGTTTCATTTTCCTGTTTGGTTTTAGCTCTAGGTACTGTTTATTATATGCACTACGATGTTTCGTGGGGAATGTATTTGGGTTTTGCTCTTTTAATTTACGGTGCATACATGTGGTTTAGAGATGTTGTTATAGAGGCAGAGCATCAAGGTCATCATACACCCGTTGTACAAATTCATCATCGTTATGGCATGACATTGTTTATAGCCTCTGAGGTAATGTTTTTTGTTGCTTGGTTTTGGGCATACTTCGACATCAGTCTTTTTCCTAATGAATTTGTAGGAAATGTATGGCCTCCCAAAGATATTAAAACTTTTGATCCTTGGGATATTCCATTAATAAATACTTTAGTGTTACTCTTGTCAGGAACAACTGTAACTTGGTCCCACCACGCACTTTTAGAAGATGATAGAAAAGGTTTTATACAAGGGCTAGTTGCAACTGTTATTCTTGGAGTATGTTTTACTGCTCTACAAGCTTACGAATATCATCACGCAACATTTAGCTTTTCAGATCATATATATGGATCGGTATTTTACATGGCCACAGGGTTTCATGGTTTTCATGTTATTGTAGGAACAATTTTCTTAGCAGTATGTCTTTGGAGAGGAAAGTTAGGTCACTTTAACAAAGATCATCACTTTGGTTTCGAAGCTGCTGCATGGTATTGGCATTTTGTTGACGTTGTATGGCTATTTTTGTTTGCAGCAATATATATCTGGGGAAGTTAGATCTGTATCATTGAAATATAAGTTTTTATTCTCTGTTTTTATAATTTTTTTTATTTTAGTTTTTATTGCCTTAGGTGTTTGGCAAATGATCCGTTTAAATTGGAAAAATAATCTTATTTTGGAAATTGAAAATTCACTCAAAAAACCTCCAGTTGAACTATCCCAATCGAATAAAGAAAATTTTTTAAAAATCAAAACATCTGGATTAATAAATTTTGAAAAACAAATTTATTTATATAACCTGAATGAGTCAGGTACCCCAGGTTTTGAGGTAATAAATCCAATTTTTATTGGACAGGAAAATTATTTAATTAACCGGGGTTGGATACCATTTGAAAAAAAAGATACTCCAGAAATAAACGTATTTGATCAAAATAACATAATAGGTACATTGAGAATTCAGGGCAGAAAAAATATTTTTAAACCTGATAATGATCTAAATAAAAATTATTGGTTTAGTTTAGATAGGGAAGATATATTTACATTTACAGGTAAGAATTTTTCTAAATATATAATTTATCTTGATGGAAATTATCAATTTCCTAGACCAAAAAAAATTACCGCTAATATTTCTAATAATCACAAAAAGTACGCAATGACATGGTTTTCATTAGCGATTTCAATTCTTTTGCTATATCTATATTTTAGAAAAAAGAATTATTAATGAATTACATAAGCACACGAAACAATCAAAAAAACTTTACTTTTAAAGACGTTTTCCTAAAAGGTTTGGCAGACGATGGGGGACTATTTGTTCCCAAGTCAATTAAACCGTTTAAAAAGGAAGAATTAAATAATCTAAAAAACCTTAGTTACAATGATTTAGCAGCTGAAATAATTTATCCATTTATAGGAGATTTTATGTCTAAAGATGATCTAATCTCTTTGATTTCAAAATCATATTCAAATTTCAGATCCGACGACGTTGTTAAAATATCAGATCTAGGAGATTTAAAAGTATTAGAATTGTTTCATGGACCTACACTTGCTTTTAAAGATATCGCAATGCAACTAATAGGTAATTTTTATCAATATCATTTAGGCCGTGATCAAAAAAAAATTAATATAATAGTAGCAACTTCAGGTGATACAGGTGCTGCTGCCATAGACGCTTTAAAGGGAAAAAATAATTTAAATGTTTTTGTGCTACACCCTAACAAAAAAATTTCGCCAGTGCAAAGAAGACTAATGACAATACATGAGGAGAGTAATGTATTTAACATTGCGGTGGAGGGTAATTTTGACGATTGCCAAAATTTAGTAAAAGCGATGTTTAATGATGAAAAATTTTCTAAAGCAATTAATATGTCGGGTGTAAATTCAATTAATTGGGCAAGAATTATTGCTCAATCAGTGTATTATTTTTACGCTTACTTTAAAGTTGGAAATGGTCAACCTTTGTCCTTTTCTGTTCCAACAGGGAACTTCGGTGATATTTACGCTGGCTATTTAGCAAAAAAATTAGGTCTTCCAATTGATAAACTAATCGTAGCTACAAATAAAAATGACATACTGCACAGAGCTATATCTGGTGGTGATTATAGTCAAAAGAAAGTGGAGGAAACAAATACACCAAGCATGGATATACAGATAGCAAGTAATTTCGAAAGACTTTTATACGATGTAAAAGATTGTAACTCGGATGTTACAAAAGATGTAATGGCTGAAATAAAAAATAACAATTATAAAATTGATAAAAATGACTTAGATAAAATCAAAAAGAATTTTATATCTGAAATGCTTGATGAAAACGAAACTATTGAAATGATAAAAACTATCAATGATGAACATCAGATGGTAGTTGATCCACATACTGCAGTGGGTATTGGTGCTGTGCGAAAATTGAGACTAGAAAAAAATTGTGTTGTATTATCAACTGCACATCCATGTAAATTTCCAAAAGCAATAGAAGATGCAATTTCAAAAACTGAAAATTTACCAGATAGTCTGAAATACGTTAATGACAGAAAAGAAAAATTTGAACTTCTATCAAATGATATTGAAAAAGTTAAAAAATATGTGATGAATTCAATATGAAACTTAAAATAAAAGACCAACTACCAGACACAGAAGTTTTTCAACTTGTTGATGGAGAACCACAAAAAAACAAATTAAGAGAAATTATTGGTAATGGTAAAATTATTTTGTTTGGTTTACCTGGGGCATTTACATCAACTTGCTCTAAACTTCATCTTCCAGGCTTTGTGGCAAATGCAGATAAAATCAAAGCAAAAGGAATAGAACAAATATTTTGTCTATCCGTCAATGATCCTTATGTAATGAATGGTTGGGGAGAGATAAATAATACTACAGGTAAAATAAAAATGTTATCTGATCCTTATTTGTTATTCACAAAAGCAATTGGTGCAGAAGTTAATCGTAATGCAAAAGGAATGGGAATTAGATCAAATCGTTATTTAATAGTAATTGAAAATTTCACAGTTGTTAATATTCACGAGGAAAAAGAGACTAAAGAGTGTGGTTTAACCTCCGCGGAAAATTTATTAAATAATTTACTATAAGTTATGTGCTTTCCAAGCGTGTGCTTTAATTGTTTGCTGCTGATCTTGCAAGTAAATCTACTTCATTATTTAACTCATCAGTAGAATGTGCTTTTACCCAATTCCAATTTATTTCAAACTCATTATTTAAAAGATCTAACTCTAACCAGAGTTCTTTATTTTTAACCTCTTGTTTGTTTGCAGTTTTCCATCCATTTTTTTTCCAATTGTGAATCCATTCTGTTATTCCAGATTTCACGTATTTAGAGTCTGTGAAAATTTGAACTTTACTACCTTTTGGAATTTTTTTAAGGGCTTGTATAGGTGCTAATAATTCCATCTGATTATTTGTGGTATCTTTTTTATTTCCTTTAATTTCAGTTTTGTTTCCATCATTTAATATTATTGCCGCCCAACCACCTTTACCCGGATTTTCAATACATGAACCGTCAGTATATATCTTAATCATTACTTTAAGTAATCTTTATATGTTTTTAGATTATTATGTATTACTAATTTTTGATAATATTCTTTTGGGTCTTTAATTTTTATTAATGCTGTTTTAGGAGTATTTGTAAAGTCATAAAGTCTAGTCAAAAAATATCTCATTGCTGCGCCACGGCATAGAATATTTAGTGAAATCTTCTCTTTTTCAGAAATTTTTTTAACACTTTCGTAACCTTTAATTAAATTCATAATTTTTCTTTTATTAATTCTAAATTTCGTTTTATGCTTATCAAAACACAAAGCATTTATACAAATAGCAATCTCGTACATAAAATAATCGTTAGCTGCAAAATAAAAATCGATTATGCCAGACAGTCTATTACCTTTAAAAAAAATATTATCTATAAATAGGTCTCCATGAATAATACCTTGAGGTAATTTTTTTGGCCACTTACCTTTTATATCTTTAAAATTATTTTTTAAAAACTTTTCTAGGTTAATAAATTTTTTAGACTTAAATTTAATACTATTTAATAGAGGATTAAGATTTTTAATACCCATTGAGTTTTTTCTGTAAAGCTTTAGTTTTTTTGTAGATAAGTGCATCTGAGCAACTGTTTTACCAATATCAAAACAATTCCTAAAATTAAGTTTTTTTTTATCCTTTCCATCAAGAAAAGATACAACACAGGCTATTTTATTTTTAACCTTGATTAGATAATTTCCTCGATTATTTTTAAGAGGTTTTGGGCAATTAATATTTAGATTACTTAATTGATCCATTAATTTCATAAAAAAAGGTATCTCTTTTTTCACAACTCTTTTTTCAAAAATTGTAAGAATAAATTTTTTATTTTTTGATCTGAGTAAATAATTCGTATTTTCAATACCTTGTTTTATTCCTTTAAAACTTTGAAAATTTTCAAAATAAAATTTTTTGTTTATTGATGTTAAATCATTTTTACTAATCTTGGTATAAACAGCCATTTAATTTAATTTTTTAGGTGCTTTGAAAACAACGTTTTCTTTGATTATTTCGACCTCATCTATAGACACTGTAAATTTTTTTTTTAAATTCTCTATAAAGTTTTCCACAAGAATTTCTGGTGCTGAGGCCCCAGAAGAAATTCCTACAATCTTGGATTTTTCAATTAAATCATAAGGTATTTCACTTTGGGAGTGAATAAGGTGAGCATTGCTACAACCTGATTTTTTTGCGACTTCAACAAGCCTCACTGAGTTTGAGGAATTTCTACTTCCAATTACAAAAAACACATCACAATTTTTTGCGATATTTTTCACAGCCATCTGTCTATTTGTTGTTGCATAACATATATCTTCTTTATGTGGTTCTCTAATATCTGGAAACCTGTCTTTTAAAATACTAATTATACTTTTTGTGTCATCTACTGATAAAGTTGTCTGAGTTACAAAAGCTAATTTTTTTTTTTCTTTATATTCATATTTTTTTGCTTCATTTTCATCTTGAACAAGATCTATCGAACCTACTGGTAGTTGTCCCATTGTTCCAACAACTTCAGGATGGTTCTGGTGTCCAATCAAAATTAAGTGATAACCTGATTTGTGAAGATTTTCAGCTTCACGATGAACTTTCGATACTAGTGGACAAGTAGCATCCACATATGTCATTTTATAACTTTCAGCTTCAGAGGGAACTTTTTTTGGGACCCCGTGCGCAGAAAAAATTACAGGTCTAGTTTTATCTTTAATTTCTTCAAGCTCTTCAACAAATATAGCTCCTTTCTTTTTTAAATCGTCAACTACAAATTTATTATGAACAATTTCATGTCGAACGTAAATTGGAACACCGTATTTTTGAATGGCCTTTTCAACAATTTCAATTGCTCTCTCTACACCTGCGCAAAATCCTCTTGGTGCAGATAGTAGAATCTTTATTTCTTTATTTTTCATTTTTTTCAATTAAATATTCGAGCAATATATGCGGAAAAGTTAAAGACGCCAAACCTATAAATATTAATTTCAAAATTGCACTGTCTAAATTGTAATTATTGTTTAAAAAATAAAGACCTATTAAACAAAAAATAGCAGTTAAGATAGTTAAAGGAGTAGCTTTTTTAATAAAAACTAAAAGTCCATTCCTCAAACTTTTTTGATCAAGTTCAGTGATTAATGAAATACTATGTCTTATAGAATGTAAAAAACAAAAATAAATTGTAAAAGCTATTAATGGAGAGAAATGCATATTTATGATTATTATCGAGAAATAATCAAAAAAAATAGTAAATTTTCTTAACTCAAATTCTTTGAAAAATAAAAAAATATTAGACAGCGTACTTAACATAATCCCAAATATCAAAAAATTATTATTTTCAATCACATTTAAACTTTGATAAAATGACTCATTTTCGATTAATAGTAATTTGAAAATAGAAACTGTATCATTAAAATTAAAATACAGTGGTGCCAATATTACTAAAGACCCTTTAAAAAAAAATAAAAATTGATTTAAATATGAATTATCATCAATTAGAAATTGAGTATCCTCTTTTCCAAAATGAAATGAAGCAATAATTAAAAAAGCAATAAGCACTACTGTTGGTAAAAGTACCCATAGAATTATAATTGTTACCGCAAGTAGAAAATAGGATGTATAAAAAGTGATTATATTATTTATTTGGAAAATTTTAAGAAGTTTCCTCCCCTTTATATGATCCAAAGAACCATGTGATACACCAATTATTAAAATTAATAATAAACAAACCAATGGAGAAATACTTAGATTGTAAGCTTTTAAAAACGGCAGGGAAACAATATTACAAAATAAAAAAAAAATAAAAGAATGTTTAAAGTTAATTTTCTTGATGTGTATAGTCATTATCAATTAGTCAAATAAAGCTTTAATAAATATCAATTTTGGCATTTTAAAAATTATTCTTAAATCTTCTAAAAAATCACTTTTATTTGATAGAAATTTTATAACAGTCTTTGGTGAAGTCTTAAACATCCTAAAAAATATATCAGACATTTTTTCAGGATTTTTTTCAAGAACGCGTAGAAAAATTTCATCCAAAAATTGGTATTTTCTATCTATTTCAAACTTTTTAGCATTTGAAATATTATCAATATTCTCTCTAATATACTTGCTGTGTTCTTGTATATTTAAAAAAGTATATCCAGTGCTTAATCTTGTCATTCCACCAGCTGTTCCAATATTAATCTTATTTTTTTCGTTTTTATTTAATGGATAAAACAGGGGTATTGCTCCCTCTTCTTTATAAGTAATTTCATAATTTTTAATTTTTAAATTATTTTTAATATAATTGTTGATTTGATTTTCATAATCTTTTTGTGAATTGTCATTCATTTTTGATAACCAAGTTGTTTCTACTAAAGCTCTATTTTTTGTGTACGGTAATGTATAAAAAAAATGCACGCTTTCTCTTTGTTCACAATCAAAATCCATGAGGTTAAAAATTTTTTCGTCGAAAATATCATTGTCTGTTTTTATTTCTACACCACAAAAATGTTGCCAAAGATTTAGATGGTTTTTTTTGATATTTGGCACACTATTAAAAACTAAAGAATTTTGTTTGTTAATCTCTTCTATATTTTTAAAAAAGAAAATATTTTCGTTTTTTTTTAGTTTATTCTTAATTTTTTCGTAAAATAAACCACTATCAATGCTTTGATAGGGAAAATTTTTACATTCTAAATAATTTGTTTTACCTGGGATATTAATTGAAAAATTCTCCCAATTTTTTTTTACACAATCGTCAAAGTTATGAGGTGCTACTTTCCAAAAAGACCAAGTCTTATCTCGTTTATATTCCTTCCTAGGTTCAATAATTGCTAAAGTTTTATCTTTTAATTTTTCATGAATTTCTAACTCGTAAGCAAGAGATAATCCTGCACAACCACCACCGATAATTACATAATTAAATTCTTTCATTTAAATTTATTTCCTCATTTATCAGAATGTGATTATGTTGAATTTGATCTTCGTTTTTATTAATTAAATATAAACTGATTAAGTCAAAAATTGACAGAAAAGTTTCCAATACTTTTTCAATGTTTGAGACATAAATCTTCCCTGATCTTTGGTAGTCCTCCAAGTTCTTTTTTTTTAAAATTTTATATCCTATTTTTCTATACACTCTTCTAGCAACCAATATAGAAAAACGGAAACTTATTGGTATGCTTTTTATTGCATAAAAAGAATCTTGATAATAACGGTTCGCAAGATTAACAGTTGAGGAGATCGTTTCAAAATTTTCCTCGATATAAAATCTATTATTTTTTGAGTCTTCTATGACATCTCTAGATATATTTGTTAATTGCATTGCTATTCCTAAATCAATAGCTGACTTAAGAGAATTTTTTTTTGTTACATTTAAAATTTTTGCCATCATTAAGCCTACAGTCCCAGCTACTCTATATGAATAAATTAATAATTCTTTTTTTGAATTTATTTCAACTTTTTCTTTGATATCTGATTTAATACCAGCCAACAAATCTTGAACTATTTTTATGGATATATTAAATTCCTCCATGATACCCCACATATTTTTTATAATAAGGTTATCAAATTTTTTTTGATTAAAGTCATTTTCAAATTCAGCAAATTTTTTTTCTTTGACCTCTATCTCGTCTTTATCGTCTGCAATATTGTCTGCAACTCTGCAAAAATCGTATAATACAGAACATTTTTTAAGTGTTTTCCTTGGTAAAAAAAAACTGGCCCAGCTAAATGACTTAGCATAAACAGATAAATAACTCTTATCAGACATTATAAAATTTTATCTAACACTTTCGCTGAGGATAGTACGCCGGGCACACCAGCCCCCGGATGTGTTCCAGCTCCAACAAAATAAAGTCCATCGTATATTTCAGATTTATTATGAAATCTAAAATAAGCAGATTGTGTAAATTTTGGTTGAATTGAAAAGCCAGATCCATACTTTGTGTTTAAATCTTTTTCAAAATAGTCTGGTGTCAAATAAAAATCCTCAACAATATTTTCACTTAAGTTTGGCATAAGATCCTTTTCCATTTTTTCAATTACCAAATTTTTCATCTTTTCTCCCTGAATAGACCAATTAATTTTAGATTGATTATTGGGAACTGGAACAAGAACATAAAAACAATCCTGTCCAGCAGGAGCCATAGTTTTATCAGTAGCAGAGGGTCTATGAAGATAATAACTTATATCATCATTTAATTTTTTATTCTCAAATATGTCATCGAGATGTTCTTTATACTTATTTCCAAATTTTATTGTGTGATGTTCTACGTTTTGGTAACTTTTTTTTGTTCCAAAATAATAAACAAATAATCCCATAGAGTATTCCATCCTCTCTCTTTTCCATTTGAACATCATTGAATTTTTTGAGTTTCCATTAAGTAACTTTTCATAAACTGCAGGTGGGTCGGCATTACAAATAACATTATCAGCTAAAATATTAGTATTATTATCAAGTCTGACACCAGTTATTTTATTTCCATTTGAAATAATTTTTTCTACTTCGTGGCCCTTTATGATTTTAATATCAACTTCGTTCATAAGTTTCTCAAAACCTTTAATAATATTACCTGTCCCACCCATTGAGTAATGAATTCCCCATTTTTTTTCTAAATATAAAATTAGCCCATAAATAGAAGTAGTTGTAAAAGGATTTCCTCCTACTAAAAGAGGATGCATGCTTAGCATTCTTCTTAGTTTTTCATTTTTTATAAAAGATGAGACTAATGAATAAACTGATTTATAACTTTTAAGTTTTAGAAGTGAAGGAAGTTGCCGCATCATAAAAAAAGGTTTATCAAAAGGAACATCCGCAAGTTCTAAAAAACCCTTGTCAAAAATTTTTTTTGTAAAACTTACTAATTTTTCATATCCTTCAACATCATCTTCACTAATTTCTGCAATTTGTTTCTTCATTTCAGTTTCATCACCTGAGTAATTAAATTTTGAGTTATCTTCAAAAATAAATTGATACCAAATTTTAAGGGGGGAAAGTTCTATGTAATTTTTTGAGTCCTTTTTAAATAATTTGAATAATTCATCAATTAAATAGGGTGCGGTAATAACAGTGGGTCCACCATCGTAAGTGAAACCATTTTTTTTAAAAACTCTTGCTCTACCGCCAAGATCAGGATGTTTTTCAACTAATGTTACTTGATGACCCTTAGCTTTTAATCTTAAAGCTGCAGCAATACCGCCAAAACCTGAGCCTACCACAATAGAATTCATGTTAATAATCTATAGTTTTTTTAAAAAAATTGTAAGAAAATTATGAATTAATTTTTTTTAACTCTTCTTTAGTCTCTTCTAAATTCTTTTGAAACAAGTTATCTAGTTTAGACTTATCAACGGATGTGGTAATAATTTTTTTAACAGAGTCTACTGCGATTTTTACTGATGCATCCTTTATTTCTTTAATCGCTGCTTCTTTCATTTGAACTATTTTGTTTTCAGCAGACGCTTTTTTTATTTCTGAAGATTTATGGAATTTGTCATTCAGTTCTATGACCAATTTATCACTATCTTTTTTAGCTTGCTCCAAAATTTCATTTTTTACGGATTGTGCAGTATTAAGTTTATTTTGAGCATTAATTAATAAATTTTTTGCTTCCTTTCTAAGCTTTTCGCTTTCATCAATCTCGTTTTTTATATCAGTAATCATCTTGTTAAGAATTTCATTTACTTTTTGTGGCACCTTTAAATAAACCAGTGCACCAAAAAAGATGAAAAAGGAAACAGCCACCCAGAATGTTGAATCAATTACCATAGTATTTGCCTCCATTTTTCCTGTATAAATCATCAACTATAGCTGAAATACTGCTGTTATTAATTTCAGTTCCTATCAAATTTTTAAGTATCTCTGAAGATGTTTCAATTGCGATCTTATTTATTTTTTCAGGAGCACTTTTCTTAAGCTGGTCAATCTCAGTTTCAGCTTTCTTAATTTCTTCATCAATTTGTTTTTCTAAAGTATCTCTTTTAATATTAATATTTTTAAGCGTTTTTTCTCTAGTCTCATTAAAAAGATTTTTTGACTCAAGTTTACTTTTTAAAATTATATCATCATATTCTTTGAGCTTTAATTCACTATCTTTCCTTTGCTTATCCGCAGCCTCAATGTTTTCTTGTATTTGTGATTTCCTCAATTCTAAGTTTGCACTAATTTTTGGTAGTATAAGCTTAGATAAAACAATATACAAAGTACCAAAAACTAATGTAAGCCAAAAAATTTGAGAAACCCAAAATTCAGGATCTAATTGAGGCATACCTCCACTTTCAGCTGCAAAAACCTCTTTTGAAAAAAAGAGGTATAAAAATATTAACTGAAAAAAATATTTTCTAACCATCAAATTTAAAACGCAAATAGAATGATTAATGCAACCACCAAACCAAACAACCCAGTTGCTTCTGCGAGAGCAAATCCTAAAAGCAAATTAGGAAATTGTTTTTGTGCTGCAGAAGGGTTTCTCATTGCACCAGAAAGATAATTCCCAAAAATTATCCCAATTCCGACACCAGCACCAGCTAAAGCGATTGCCGCTAAACCTGCTCCGATCATTTTTGCTGCTTCTAATTCCATTATATCCTCCTTTGTTAGTTAATGGTGTAGATTTAATGCATCATTTAAATAAATGCATGTTAAAATTGCAAAAACATAAGCTTGAAGAAAAGCAACTAAGATCTCCAAACCAGTTAATGCAACAGAAAATGTTAAAGGAAGCCATCCTCCAACTATCCCAAGGCTTATAACAAAGCCCCCGAAAACTTTCATCATTGTGTGACCTGCCATCATGTTAGCAAAAAGTCTTACCGATAAACTAATAGGTCTACTTAAATATGAGATTATCTCTATAATAACTATTAAAGGCAGTAAAACAACAGGAACTCCGCTTGGTACAAAAAGTTTTAAATAACCAAATCCATGTTTTATAAAACCAATAATTGTCACACCGATGAATATGAATGCAGCTAAAACAAAAGTTACTATTATATGACTAGTGACTGTGAAGGTATAAGGTATCATTCCAAACATGTTACAAAAAAGAACAAACATAAATAATGAAAATATAAATGCAAAATAAGGTTTTGCCTTAGATCCTGCTGTATCGCTTATCATTTTAGATACGAATGTGTAACTTAATTCTGCTAATAGTTGAATCTTATTAGGTAGCATAGAATTTTTTTTAGCCCCTAAATTAAAGATCAAGAGAATTGCAAGAGAACTGACCACCATAAACAAACTTGCATTTGTAAATGAGATATCAAAAGCTCCAATTTTTATTTCTGGCCCAATTCTGTAAACTTCGAACTGAGTCATTGGGTTTGCTGCCATAAATCTTATATCTATTTTTGCATATTTTTGGCAGATCTAATCACATTCGTAATACCTGCGATTACACCTACAAAAAAAAAAATTAAAATTAACCATGGTTTAGTACCAAAGGTATTGTCTAAAATAAACCCAATAATTGTCCCGACGGCGACCGCAGATACTAGTTCTGTACTTAGCTTAAAAGCTGAGCCAATAGGGGAAGAATTTTGCTTTTTATTTTCACCGACTTTCTTTGAGAGCTTTTTTTTTGCAATTTCTAAGCGAGTTTTGAACTGATTTTTAGACATTTGGTTATTTTAATCAAGCAACCATACTCTCTGCTTTTTGTAAATCAACTGCTACCAGCTGACTTATTCCTTTCTCAGGCATAGTTACACCATATAATCTATTCATTTTTGACATTGTCAATGCGTGGTGTGTTACGATAATAAACTTTGTGTTTGTTATTTTTATAAGTTCATCTAATAAATTACAAAATCTTGTGACATTAGCATCATCTAAGGGAGCATCCACTTCGTCTAACACACATATAGGAGAAGGATTAGTTAAAAAAACTGCGAAAATAAGTGATAGTGCAGTTAAAGCTTGTTCTCCGCCTGATAATAGAGTTATTGATTGGAGTCTTTTTCCTGGTGGACTAACCAACATTTCTAAACCCGCTTCTAGAGGGTCATCTGAGTCAACGAGTTCAAGTCTAGCGTTACCACCATTAAATAATTTTGTATAGACTTCATTGAATTTTCTATTAACTTTTTCAAATGCCTCAACCAATCTCTCTCTACCCTTTTGGTTGAGTTCGCTAATGCTGTCTTTTAATTTTACAATTGCTGTTACTAAATCTGCCCGGTCGGACTCCATTTTTTTAATTTCAGTCTCGTATTTATCAGTTTCTTCATCTGCTTTTAAATTAACGGATCCTAATTTCTCTCTCTCTTGTTTTTTTTTATCTAATAAATCTTCTTGATTAACGGCATCAGGTAATTCCTCGACACCATTTAAATTTGAATTCTCTAAGATATTTTCCTCAGTCAAATTAAGCTCGGAAGTAATTCGATCTATTAGATCATTTTTTCTTTTTCTTAATCCTTCGACAGTTGCACCAGAACTTGCTTTTCTCTCTCTTATTTGTATAGATTGTTCTTGTATTTCATTAAGTTTTGTTCTGAGTGAGTCAATTTTTTCGTCCGTATCATTTATAATTTTTTCATTTTCATCTTTTTCTTGCTCTGAATTTCTTAAATTTTCAGAAATTTGTCCTTTTTTTTCAGCTTGTATTTTTGGTTGGTTGTCAAGCATCTCTAGTTGATTGGTTAGATTATTTTTTCTACTGATTAGTTCATTTACCATTTTTTCAGAATTTGAAAGTAAGTTTTTCCAGCTTTCAATTTCGTTTTCAATTATTTTGATTCTTTCATTTCTTTTAATAGATTCTTTTTTGATATTTTGATTTTTACTATAGCTATCAGCATATTTATCAATAATTTTTTCAAGATCATTCAAACTATCTATTGCGTTATCACTTTGATTTGAACTTATTAAAGTTTTAATTTTTCTTATTTCATCAATTAAATTATTTTTTGAACTATCAAGATCCTCATTTGATTTTTTTTCTGTCTCAAAATATTTTGAGTCAACTTCTATTAAGTCACTTTTTTCCTCTTTGAGTCTTTTCTCATTAGAATTAGCATCAATAATAATTCCTTTTTCTCTTGAAACATCTTCATCAAGTGTTGTTAATGACTTTTTAATATTCTCAATTTCTTCTTGGGTTCTAGTATTTTCTTTATCCAAAGTCTGAAGTTCTAAATTCAGTCTTTGGATTTTAGACAAATTTTCAATGTTTTTTTCTCTTAATGGAGTAACTTTTTCTATTTCTAGTTTGATCGACTTTTCAATTTCTGTAATTCTTTCATTAAATCCGCTAACCTCAACTTCGGCCTCCATATTTATTTCATTTTCAATTTTTATCTCTTTATCAATCTCTATTAATTTCAGATAATAAAGACCAGCTTCAATTTTTTTTATTTCATCTGTTATGTTTTTATATTTTGTAGCTTCCTCGGCTTGTTTTTGAAGATTTGCTAATTGTCTTTCTTGTTGCCTTCTTAATTCATCTGCTCTCTTTAGATTATTTTCAGCTGCACCCAATCTTAATTCAGCTTCATGTCGTCTTACATGAAGACCAGAGATACCAGCTGCTTCCTCAAGAATTGCTCTTCTATCAGTAGGTTTAGCGGTTACTAGGGCTCCAATTCTACCCTGACTAATCATCGATGGAGAATGAGCTCCAGTGGATAAATCAGCAAAAAACATTTGAGAGTCTCTTGCTCTTACTTCTTTATCATTGATGTAAAATTTGGATCCTTTATCTTTTTCAATTTTTCTTCTAACATTAATCTCATTAATTTCTCGATATTGAATAGGTCCCTCACCAGTATCATTTTTAACTGTTATAGAAACCTCAGCGATATTTTTAGATGGTTTATTAGAAGTACCAGAAAAAATTACATCTTCCATTCCTGAGCCACGTAAACTTTTTGCGGATGTTTCGCCCATAACCCATCTAATGGACTCGACAATATTTGATTTTCCACAACCATTAGGCCCAACTATACCAGTTAAACCATCTTCAATTAAGAAATTGGTTTTATCAGCAAAAGATTTAAACCCATTTAATTGGATTTTTTTAAACTCCATTTTTTAGCTTATATCAGCTTTTCTAGAGATTTTTTTAAATTTTTATAATTAAGAGTTTTTTCAAACTTTTTACCATTAATTATAATCGTAGGAGTAGAATTTATCTCAAATTTTTTAGTGCCTTCGATTCGATCATTTAAAACGAAATCTTCAATTTTTTTATCGCTTATACACTTTTCAAAATCTAAATTAAAATTTTTGTTTGCAACAAATTTTTCTAAGTTTTCATTAGCTTCCTCTATTGTTTTACCTTTAATCCAAGCCTGCTGATCAGAATATAAACTCATCATAACTTCTAAACTTTGATCTTGTTTGCACTGTGAAATTTTTGATGCATTAAGAGCGATAATATCTAAGGGAAAGTGCCTAAATTCTATTTTTACCAAACCAGTATCGATAAATTCTTTTTTAAGTAATGGATAAATCTTGTTATGAAAATCTGCACAAAAACTACAAGTCAGAGACTCGTAAGCAATAATTGTTATTTTGGCATCATCTTGTCCAGAAACAATACGATTAATTTCAGCATTAACTTTAATAGAAAACCCAAAAATAAATAAAAGTAAAAAAATAGTTTTTTTCATTTTTCTCTGAATACTTTCGCTAGTTCAATTAGGGACTTTTTAATTTTTTCATTTTTAACACTCTCAATTTTTTCGTGGTATGTTTTTCTTGTCACAGCCTTTTTTTCTGTTTTATCACTGATTACTTGTTTTCGTTCCTCCTCAAAGGTAGTAAATTTAATTTTTTCAATTACTGTATTGCCAAAAAAATTATTTACCTTATCCATGATTTCTTTCTTTGAATATTCTAAATCTATCTCGTGACCTCTCTTTACCATAATTAGCAATGTACTAACTCCAAATTTATTTGAATTTTTAAATGATTTTGGGAAACAAACTTTAAAGAGACTTTCTCCCACCAAAAATTTCCAATTATTTAGTATTTCTGAAAAAATATGGCCTCTTTTGTTGATAACTTTTTTTATATTTGTTGGCAAGGTGTCTTTAAAAGATCTTAAGCCTTGAATGGAACGTAATCTCTGCTTAGTATTATTTTTGAAATACATATGACAGAAAAGATAATAACAAAAAAAGTTCTTAAATGGTATGATTTAAATAAAAGAAATTTACCATGGCGAAAAAAAGTACCTTTATATAAAAAACATTATTATACATTGGTAAGTGAGTTTATGTTACAACAAACACAAGTTGTAACTGTTATTCCTTTTTTTAACAGATTTATAAAAAAATTACCAACACTTGAGGATCTTGCTAAAGTTAAAGAAAATGAATTAATAAAATTATGGGAAGGTCTTGGATATTATTCAAGAGTAAGAAATTTAAAAAAAACTGCTAAAATTATAATTAGTAAATATCATGGAAAAATTCCAAACAATTATGAGGATTTAATATCTTTACCTGGAATCGGCAATTACACTGCTAATGCAATCTTAGCTATTGCCTTTAATAAATCCTATATTCCCTTAGATGGAAACATTGAAAGGGTTTTAAAAAGATATCTTTATTTAAAAAAAGATAAGGAAATTCAAAAAGACAATCTAATAGAAAAAAAATCTATTTTTGGAATTTCATCAAGAGCAAGTGATTATGCACAAGCTTTAATGGAATTGGGAGCAATTATTTGCAAACCTAAAAATCCTGAGTGTAGTAGGTGTCCAATCTCAAAAAATTGCAAGTCTTTTAAGAAGAAAGATTTTGATTTAGCTAAAATTACAAAAAAGAATAAAGAAAAATATTTTATTCTTAAAGTTTATAAAAAAAAACAAAGGTATTTACTTATAAAAAACACAAAATTTAGTTTTCTTAAAAATTTAACAATTTTTCCAATGGAAGAGCTATCTAACCCAAAAAATTTTAATGAAAATCTTAATTTTAAAATGTCAAACATGAATATGAACATAAAAATTCAATATTTAAAAAATGCAAAAAGATTTCCTTCATCTTACTGGTTTGATAGAAGAAAATTAGATAATTATATGCTTCCATCATTCACTAAGAAAGTTGTTAAATATTTAGAAAAAAATTAATGAAAAAAATAGCTATAATTGGTGCTGGAATTTCAGGGCTATTTATTGCTAATTTATTAAAGAGAAACAAAAAGTATCAAGTAAATATTTTTGAGAGAAATAGTTTAATCAATTTAAAAGATGGTTACGGTATTCAATTATCTGTTAACAGCATAAAACTATTAAATAAAATTCAGTTTGATAAATTAGAAAACAGCGAAAAATTTAACCCAGATAAAATTAATTTTTACTCAGTCAAGAATTCTAATAAGATATGTGAGTTAAATATATCAGATTTTAATACTGAAAATTGTAAATATACTACCCTTAAAAGATCATCACTTATTAATTTTTTAAAAAAGGATTTAGAAAAAGAAATAAAATTTGACCACACTATTTCAAAGATAGAACAACAAGATCAAATCGTTAAAATCTCTTTTGAAAATAATGAAATTTATGAATTTGATTATTTAATTATTTCAGATGGAGTCTTTTCAAAGAGTAAAAATCTGTTATCAAAAAATCAAATTGAACCAAAATTTAATGACACGTTAGCTATTAGAGGGATTATACCAAGTTCTTTAAACATCGCTGATAAAAAAAACATCTCATTATTTTTAGGTTCAAATTTTCATTATGTTATTTATCCGGTATCTCCTAATGGTGATTTAAACTTTATAGCTGTAATGAAATTCAAACTTTCAAGAGATGAGCAAAAAGATTTTTCGTTGTTTAAAGACGATAATTTTATCAGAAAGATTTTAGAAAAGTTTCCGCACTTAAATAAGGAATTTTTTGATAATATTAATGATTTAAAGATATACCCAGTATTTGTAAGTCATGATTTTTTTAAGGTTAATAATAATAATATTCATCTAATAGGAGATGCTTTTTTTGCTTTTTCACCATCATTTGCTCAAGGTGCATCACAATCTATAGAAGGTGCATATGAATTATTTGAGAATATTGAGAATAGTACTGAAAGTAATTTTTTTAAAAATAGAGTTAATAAAACAAAAATGGTTAATAACAGATCAAAGTTTAATCAATTTACATTTCATTTATCTAATCCCTTAAATATATTTGTAAGAAACATTTTTTTAAAAAGATTTGTAAAAAATAAAAAATTTTTAGAAAGTTATCTCGGTAAAATTTACAGATAACTTTATTTTACTTTTTTTATCTGAAAAAAGGTTATTTAATTTTTCATCTACAACCTTTTTAATATGAGAGTCTAAGCTCATGAATAATTAGAATTTATGTTTTAAAAATCTTTCTCTTAAATTATTTATTGGATGAATTGATCCATTCTTATTATAATGCCAGTAGGTCCATCCATTACAACTCTCGGCACCTAAAATTGTAGCTGCTACTTTATGGATTGAGCCTTCAGTTTGAGCATGTTTGATACTGCCATCAGCCATAATTTTTGCACTGATTTTCTTTTTATTATCAAAAATAGTAGTGCCTGGTTTAATTATTCCTAATTCAACCAATGATCCAAAAGGTATTCTCGGCTTAGATCTACCATTTTGCAAAGTATCTAAATAATCATCTTCTATAGGTTTTGCTTTCTTTAATCTTTGTTCGGCAGCTTTAAAATAGGTTTTCTCTTTTTCAATTCCGTAATAATTTCTACCCAATTTTTTTGCAACTGTTGCTGTTGTTCCTGATCCTAAAAAAGGGTCTAAAACTAAATCATTTTTATTAGATGTTGCTAATAAAATTCTGTGAAGTAGAGCCTCAGGTTTTTGAGTAGAATGGACTTTTTTACCATTCTTTTTTAGTCTTTCAGAACCATTACAAATTGGTAATTCCCAGTTAGATCTCATTTGAAGATCGTCATTTAAACATTTTAAGGATTGATAATTAAAAGTGTATTTTGATTTTTCAGACTTAGATGCCCAAATTAAAGTTTCGTGGGCGTTTGTAAAGCGCGTTCCTCTAAAATTTGGCATAGGGTTTTTTTTATTCCAAATGACGTCATTTAAAATCCAAAAACCTAAATTTTGAATAGCTGTTCCAACTCTAAAAATGTTATGGTAACTACCAATTACCCAAATTGCTCCATCTTTTTTTAAAATTCTTTTACACTCACTTAACCATGAATAGGTAAAGTCATCATACTTTTTAAAATTTTCAAATTGATCCCATTTATCATTTACTGCACTTACTTTAGATCTATCTGGTCTTGTTAATTCACTTTTTAATTGTAGGTTGTAAGGAGGGTCAGCAAAAATTAAATCAAAAGTCTCATCAGGAATTTTTTTTAGCTCATGGAGACTATCTCCGTTAATTAATTTATTTTTAAAATCTAAATTCATTTTTTAAAAAAATAAATTAGACTCGAAAAAGATTCTTGGGTCAACCTATGATTGAATTATAAAGACTCAATTTGTGTATTTAATTTTTGAAATATCTATATCTAGTGTTAATTACTTTGAGGTATTTAATTTATTCAATGGTGAAAAAGTCTTTCTGTGATGAACTGTGGCCCCAAACTTTTTGATAGCTCTTAAATGTTTTTTGGTACCATACCCATAATTTTCACCCCATGAGTAACTTTTATATTTAATACCTAACTTTGAAATAAAATTATCACGAGCTACTTTTGCAATAATTGATGCAGCAGAAATTGATGGTATTTTTTGATCTCCTTTGATTACAGATTTAAGTTTGTAGTTTTCCATCTTTGGTAATTTATTTCCATCAATTAAAATCATTGAGGGCTTTTTTTTTAATTTAAGGATTGCTCTTTTCATTGCCATCAAACTAGCCTGTAAGATATTTTTTTTTTCAATCTCACTGATCGATGCTTTTGCTATAGCCCATGTAGAATTTTTTTTGATATACTGAGCTAAAATTTCTCTCCTTTTTTTTGATAACTTTTTAGAGTCTTTTAATAGTTTTTTGTTTATCGAGAGATTTAAAATTACTGCCGCTGCATAAACAGGTCCAACTAAACTTCCACGTCCAACTTCATCAACTCCAGCAATTAATTTCATTAAAACTTTATATTTAGATCTTGAATTTTTTGCTTAATCATTTTTAAATCTTCCCAAGAGTATTTCTTATTCTCAGGAAATCTAATCAAATATGATGGACTGTAACTAATCATTAAGGGAACTGTTTTACTTCCTATAATTATTTCTTTCCATTTACCTCTTTCATCTGAAATTTTACTCTTTAAACCAGTGACAGCCTCCATCGCAGTTCCGCCCATTAGAATTAACATCTGTGGGTTAATTATTGAAATATGCTGTTTTAAAAATTTAGAATATCTTTTTATATCACTAGTATTAGGTTTTCTCTCATCGGTTGTCTTATAGTTTATTGAATAAGTTAAATAAATATTATCCATTGATACATTGATAGCTAAGAGCATCTTTTCTAAAAGTTTTCCCACATCACCTTGAAAAAGTAACCCAGACTCATCTTCTTCTTCATTAGGTGCATCGCCAATTAACATTATAGAACTATTGATATTTCCCCTACCAAATAAAAGATTTTTTGAAGCTTTCTTTAGATTGCAATCCTCAATTGTATTTATTTGATTTTTAAGATCAGATAGTTTTTGTTTTTTTTGCGAGTTTGAATTAATCAGATTACTTTTTAAATCTTTAAATCTATTTTGTGGTTCATTATTGAAGATAAAATCTGTCTCAAATGTTTTAATGAAGTCTTGTGTAAATTTAGTGTTTTGATTTAGGGGTTTTTTAGACATAGAATAAAATAATGTATTTAAAAAAAGTTTTAATGGTAACAATATTTATACTATTCTATCAGACTCATCTTTATTCTAAAAGCAATAGTTTTAATAATTTTAATCCAAAAAATTTATCAAATTATTTTTCTGGGATAGTTGCTTTCGAAAATAAAAAAAATTCTGATGCATTAAATTTTTATAATTCATCAAAAATATTGATTAATCAGCACGATCCATATCTAAAAAGATATGTAACAAGTTTAGTATTGGAAAATAAAGTTTCTCAAGCAATTAATGTTATTAGGCTTAATAAAGAAAATGAAAATACAAAATTTTTTGATGCATATTTGTTATTAATTATTGATAGTTTAAAACGTGGTAATTTTGATGGTGCTTACGAACAGCTTAATAGAGTAGCAGATTTTTTTAGTGAAGAAAAATTAAAGTTAGCAATTCTTAATATTTTAAAAGAATACATTTATGTTTTTAAAGAAAAAAACTATTTTGAAAACAGAGCAAGCTACGGAAATTTATCAAAAATTTCAGACGCTTTTCAAAAATGTTATTTAGATGATAGAAATACTGAAAGTTATTTCTTGAAAGTAATTAATGAAAGCGATTCTGATTATTCAAGATATGTGTTTTTTTATATCAGTTATTTAATTGAAAAAGGGAGATTTTCTAAAATTCCTGATGTTCTATCAGAATATGATTATATAAATTCAAAATTATTAATATCCCAATCTAAAAACTGGGTGGAGGATAGAAAATATGAAAAATTTGTGAACATATTTTCATGCAAAAATCACAATCATGTAATTAGTGAATTTTTATTTTTGGTTTCTAATCTTTATTCATCCCAAGACGATTTTGAAAAATCTAATTTTTACTTATATCTCTCAAATTATTTAAATCCAAAGTTTATATACAATTTGTCTTTAGTAGCTGAAAATTATTACTTTAATGAGGACTTCATTAAAGCTAAAAAAATTTTGAAGGGATTTGATAAAGAGGACAAAATTTATTATTGGTTTCGTATTAAAAAAGAGGCACAAATTATAGTCGAGGAAGATAATAACAAAAAAAGATCAGTTGCTTTTATTACGTCTGAATTCAATAAAATTAAAAAACATAATCTTAAGATGATTTTTGATATAGCTAACTTTTATAAAAGCTCTAAAGATTATGAGAATGCAATAAAGTATTATTCAAAAGCAATTGAAGATTTAGACGATAATAACATAATTAAGGCTGATGTACTCTACAGAAGGGGCGGAAGTTATGAGAGAATTGGTGAATATGAAAAATCAGATAAAGATTTGCTAAAATCTTTAAATATAGAACCAAATGATGCCTATGTTTTAAATTATTTAGCATATTCATGGCTTGAAAGAGATTATAGAATAGATGAAGCATTAGATATGCTTAAAATAGCTTATGAGTTAGAAAGTAATGATCCATATATAATTGATTCAATTGGTTGGGCTTATTATTTAATAGAGGATTATTCTAAAGCTGAAAAATTTTTACAAAGAGCAGTGGAGTTGATGCCTGAAGATCCAATAGTAAACGATCACTATGGTGATATCTTATGGAAATTAGACCAAAAAATACAAGCAAGATATTTTTGGAAAAATGTGCTTAAAATGAAAAAAACAGAGAAAGAAATGAAAAATAAGATCAATCTCAAATTAATAAAAGGCATAAATAAATCTTAATTAATGCGATTTAAGAAGATTAAGTCATATGCTAAAATTAATTTAGCGCTAAATGTTTTAGGTAAATCTTCAAAGCTCCATAAAATAGAAAGCCTGGTTGCTTTCATAAATGTCTATGATCTTATAATGATAAAAAGAATTAATAAAAAAAATCATATTGTAAAATTTAGAGGAAAATTCTCAAAAAATATTAAATCAAACAATAGTGTCACTAAATTATTAAGAATACTTGATAAAAAAAAACTACTTCAAGAAAAATTTCATATCGAGATATTCAAGTATATACCACAACAGTCTGGGTTAGGAGGGGGTTCAATGAATGCCGCCAGTGTTCTTAATTATTTTATTAAGGAAAAAATATTCTCTTTAGACAAAGAAAAAATTCGTTCAATAGCTAGATATTTAGGATCTGATGTTATTTTAGGATTAACTAATGATTATCAAGTTTTAACTTCTAAAAACCAGACTAAAAAATTCAAAAATTGTAAAAAATTATATACATTAGTTGTTAAACCTTATTTTGGCTGCTCGACAAAAGCTATTTACGCAGACGTAAGAAATTATGAAACTGCCAAATTTAATACTCCGAGAAAAAAAATGTTTAATCTTAATTTTTTAAAAAAAATGAGTAATTCTCTTGAAAAAATTGTCTTGGTTAAACACCCAATTTTGAAAAAAATTAAAATTTACTTAACAAATTTGTATAATCCTGAGTTTGTAAGAATGACTGGCTCTGGATCAGCTTTTATTGCCTATTACAATTCTAAAAAAAAATGCGACAAAGCATTTAGACAATTTAATAAAGATTATCCAAAATATTGGTGTATAAGCTCAAAAACTATATAAATTTTATTTTTTTGTGTTATATCAATTTTATATTGGGGCGTAGCCAAGCGGTAAGGCACGGGTTTTTGGTACCTGCATCCTAGGTTCGAATCCTAGCGCCCCAGCCAAATATGAAAAGTTTAATAGACAAATTTTTTTTCAAACAAAATAATCTAGACCCGATAAGTAATAGAATAAAAGACATATCAAAAAAAACTCCAGTGTCTAAAATATTTAATGCCATTAATTCTTATTCAACTACAAGTGAACTTAGATATGTTGGTGGTTGCATAAGAAAAGTTATAAACAATGAAAATTTTGATGATATCGATTTAGCAACAAATATAAATCCAACAGAGGTTAGTGCCGCACTCAAAAAGAACAATGTTGAATTTTACGAAAGTGGAATAGATCATGGGACAATAACAGCAATAATAGAGGATAGTAAATTTGAAATTACGAGTTTAAGAGAAGATATTTTAACTGATGGCCGTCATGCAAAGATTAAATTTTCTGATGATTGGAAAACTGATGCTTCGCGAAGAGATTTCACCATCAATTCTATTTACTCAGACAAAGAGGGAAATTTATTTGATCCATATAACGGTTATGAGGACATTAAAAAGGGTAAAATTAATTTTATTGGTAACCCAGAAAAAAGAATTAAAGAGGATTACTTAAGAATATTAAGATATTTAAGATTTTTTTTGAACTATTCTAAACAATCACATGATCCTGAAATTATTAGAGTCTTAAAAATGAATCTCGTTGGCATCTCAAACCTTTCGAAAGAAAGATTGATAGACGAACTAAAAAAGATACTCAAACCAAACGTATTAGAAAGTTTGTCAAAGGATAAAATAATTTTAGAAATTTTAGTCTCAGTTTTTCCTCAACTAAAATACTTTAATATTTTTTCTAAACTTAATACTAATCTTAAGGATATACTCTACGAAGTTGATTTTATCTTTATCGTCTCATTATTAATCATCGATGAAACTGATAATGTAGATTATTTTATTTATAAATTTAACTTATCTAAAAAGGATCAAAAAAGGATCAGAAATATAAGTGATTTTTATAAAAAAAAAATAACTTCAAAAATTTTTACAGAAAAAAATTTAAATTTGATATTTTATCACTCGGGTAAAGAAACAGTCTTAGATATTTTAAACTATAGGATATTAAAAACTAACAAACTAGATAACAATATATTGGCATTAATTAGCAAATTTAAAATAAAATCAGTACCGACAATGCCATTTAATGGAGATTTCTTGATGTCAAAATATAATATTCCAGCAGGAAAAATGTTAGGAGAAAAACTAAAACTTATTGAAAGTAAATGGATCGAAAATAATTTTCAAATATCAGAACAACAGATTGAAAACATAATTAATAATTAAATATATTTAACATCTTTAATTTCAAAGTTTTTTTTACCAGCAGGAGTACTAATTTCGACTAGATCGTTTTTATTTTTTCCAATAAGTCCTCTTCCTATTGGTGATTGATAGTAAATTAATTTACTTTTGAGATCTGCTTCATCCTTTCCAACAATCTTGTAATTTATTTTTTCACCTGTATCTAAATTTTCCAAAAAAACTGTTGATCCAAAAATAACTTTGCCATCATTATTTAATTTTGTAACATCAATAATGTTTGCTCTCGCGATTATGTCGTTAATTTCAGTAATTCTTCCCTCATTATGGGATTGTTCCTCTTTAGCAGCATGATACTCAGCATTTTCTTTTAAATCTCCGTGTGAGCGTGCTTCAGCAATTGCAGCAACAATTTTAGGACGTTTTTTTTCTTTTAAAAAAATTAATTCCTCTTTGAGTTTATTTAAGCCGTTTAAAGTAATTGGTTCCTTATCCATTTTATTTCCATTTTGCAATAGGCGGTAACGACATTAAAATACCTTCAACATTTCCACCAGTTTGCAATCCAAATTTTGTTCCTCTATCATAAAGCAAATTAAATTCCGTATATCTCCCTCTTTTTATATACTGCATTTCTTTATCTCTTAAAGTCCATTTTTTTTTAAATTTTTTTTCGATAATTTTTTTAAAGATCAACTCAAATGTTGTACCCACATCTCTGACAAATTTAAAATCTTTTTTGAAATTATTCATTTTGTAATCAAAAAAAATTCCTCCAATACCTCTTGTCTCTTTTCGGTGTGGTAAATAAAAGTATTCGTCACACCATTTTTTATATTTTGGATAATATTTTTTGTTATGGCGATCACACATCTTTTTTAATATTTTGTGAAATTCTTTTTTCTCATTTTCATCTTTTTTGGATGGAGTGACATCCATACCTCCACCAAACCAATCAAGAGATGTGCAAATATATCTAGTATTAAAATGCATCGCTGGAATAAGAGGGTTTTTCATATGCATAACCACAGAAATACCTGATGCCCAAAAGTTTGGATTTTTATCAGCACCGGGAATTTGTTTTTGAAAATGTTTTGGAAATTTTCCATAAACTTTTGAAAAATTTACACCTACTTTATCAAATATTCTTCCATCTTTAAGTATTCTATATTCACCCCCACCTTCATCTTTATTTTGATTTCTTTTCCATGTTTTCGATTTAAATTTAATTTTATTTTTTTCTAGTTCGCTTATGCTATGACATATTAAATCTTGTAAAGTTTTAAACCAGTTACTTGTCAAATCTTTTTTTATTTCAAAATCCATATTAAATTAAATTTGTTTGTCTTAGGCTCTCGGCTAAAATAACAGCAACAGATGAGGAGATATTAAGTGATCTTTTATTATTTTTCATAGGTATCTTTAATTTATTTTTAATTAATCCATGTACTTTTTCTGGTACCCCAGCACTCTCCCTTCCAAATAAAATAGTATCACTTTTTTCAAACTTAAATTTAGTATATGAAATTGAAGCTTTAGTTGTCATCAATATAATTCTTTGATTCTTTTTATCCATATAGAATCTATCGAAGCTCTGATAAAACTTAATCTCCTTATTGTCCATATAATCCATTACAACCCTTTTAAATCTCTTATCACTTAACAAGAAGCCACATGGCTCTATAATTTCTAATTCTGCCCCAAGACAAGCACAAGTTCTTATTATGGCTGCTGTATTTTGGGGTATATCAGGTTCATATAAAGCAATTTTTGGCCCTGTAAATATTGAACTATTATGTGTCATTCTTTCAGTAGTAAATTCAATATTTTATATTATATGAAACATATATTTAAGTAGAAAAAATCTATTTTGAGTATATTTAATTAATTTTAAAGATGTCTGAAAAAAAAACTGAAAGAAGAGATTTTTTATTCACAGCTACAGCTGCGGTTGGAGCTGTAGGGGTAGGAGCTACTGTATGGCCGATGATAGATCAAATGAATCCAGACGCTTCAGTCAAGGCTTTAGCTAGTACAGAGGTAGATGTGAGTTCAATGAATCCAGGAAAAACCATTACAGTTTTGTGGAGAGGTAAACCTGTTTTCATAAGAAGAAGAACTCGAGATGAAATTAATGAGGCAAGAGCTGTTAAATTAAATGATTTAAAACATCCAGAAAAAGATGAGGATAGAGCTAAAAATCCAGAGTGGCTTGTGATGCTTGGAGTATGCACGCATTTAGGTTGCGTGCCCTTAGACCAAAAAGGTGATTACAATGGCTGGTTCTGTCCGTGTCATGGATCTCATTATGATATTTCTGGAAGAATTAGAAAAGGACCGGCACCCACAAATATGGAAATTCCTAAATATGAATTTGTTAACGCTAATACCATTAAGATCGGATAAAAACTATGAGTGACCACGAATATACACCTAAGTCAAATTTTGGAAAATGGTTTAATGATAGGCTACCATTATTAACTTTAGCAAACCACTTAACTGATTATCCAACACCTAAGAATTTAAATTATTGGTGGACATTTGGTGGTATTTTAACTTTTTGTTTAGTTACCCAAATAGTTACAGGTTTGGTTCTTGCTATGCACTATATTGCTCATGCTGATATGGCATTTGATAGTGTGGAACATATAATGCGTGATGTGAATTATGGGTGGTTAATAAGATACATTCATGCAAATGGAGCATCAATGTTTTTTCTAGCTGTCTACATACATATATTTAGATCTTTGTTCTACGGATCCTATAAAGCTCCAAGAGAAATAATCTGGATTATAGGTATTATTATTTATTTATTAATGATGGCAGCAGCTTTTATGGGCTATGTACTTCCTTGGGGACAAATGAGTTTTTGGGGAGCAACTGTGATTACAAATTTGTTTAGTGCAATACCATTAGTTGGTGAGGGTATCGTAACATGGTTGTGGGGAGGGTATTCTGTTGACAACCCAACATTAACAAGATTTTTTACTCTTCATTATTTAATTCCTTTTTTAATTTTAGGTTTAGTTGTTCTTCATATTTGGGCATTACATGTTCCAGGTAATAATAATCCTGTTGGTATAGATGTTAAAAAACCTTCTAAAGATACTGTCCCTTTTCATCCCTACATAGTAATAAAGGATGCTTTTGCTTTATTAATGTTCATGATTGTTTTTGCTTTTTTTGTTTTTTATACACCAAATATTTTAGGTCATGCAGATAACTACATAGAAGCAAATCCACTTGTTACACCAGCTCATATTGTTCCTGAGTGGTACTTATTACCATTTTACGCAATTTTAAGATCAGTACCAGATAAGTTAATGGGTGTGGTAGCAATGCTATCAGCTATTTTTATCTTGGCAGCCTTACCTTGGTTAGACACCTCAAAAATAAGATCAGCAGTATTTAGACCTTTATATAGACAATTTTATTGGATCCTTGTAGCTGATGTTTTAATTTTAGGATACGTTGGAGCAATGCCCGCTGAAGGTTTATACCTGCTTATTGCTAGAGTAGCGACCGCTTACTATTTTTTACATTTTTTAGTTATTTTACCTATTTTAGGCTTTAAGGAGAGAACTTTACCAGTTCCATTAAGCATTACAGAACCAGTTTTGGGTGGCTCTTCAAATTTAGCGGCTGCCAGAGATGATAGTAGGTTAGAAAAGTTAAAGTGAAAAAATTCCTAAAATTATTTTTTTACATCTTTTTTTTAATCCCTTTTTTGCCCCAGGTATATGCTGCAGAAAAGGTTGAATACTTAACCACTGATTGGAGTTTCAAAGGTTTATTTGGTAAGTTTGACCGCTCAGCTTTACAGAGAGGTTACCATGTTTATACAGAGGTGTGTTCCTCTTGTCATTCTATGAAATACTTAAGTTATAGAAATTTAGCTCAAGAAGGAGGCCCTGAATTTACTGAAGCTGAGGCCAAAGCAATCGCGGCTTCTTTTGAAGTAACTGATGGCCCCAATTCTGATGGAGAAATGTTTACCAGACCTGGTAAATTGTCAGATAAATTTGTGATGCCTTATGAAAATGTAAAAGCAGCCCAAGCTGCTAATGGAGGGGCTTATCCACCTGATATGTCTGTGCTGGTTAAAGCAAGAGGAGGTGGAGTAGATTATATTTACTCATTATTGCAAGGGTATGAAGATCCACCAGCAGGAGTTACTTTAGATGATGGAGTTTACTACAATAAATATATGTACGGTAATAAAATAAAAATGGCCAATCAATTATCTGATGGGTTAATTGAGTATTCGGATGGAACGAAAGCTACTGTTGAGCAGATGTCAAAAGATGTGACTACTTTTTTGATGTGGGCAGCAGAGCCACATTTAGAGTCTAGACATAAAATGGGATTCAAGGCAATAGTGTATTTAATTATTCTTACCATTTTGGTTTATTTTAGTATGAAAAGAATTTGGTCACGTATTGAAACGAAAGTTTAAAACATCTCCATCTTTAACAATATAATCTTTACCTTCCAATCTCATTTTACCATTAGTTTTGGAATTCACCCAACCCTCATTGTTGATAAAATCATCGTATGAAACTGTTTCAGCTCTTATGAACCCTTTTTCAAAATCTGAATGAATCTCACCTGCTGCCTCAGGTGCAGTACTATTTACTTGAATAGTCCATGCTCTAGTTTCTTCTGGACCAGACGTAAAGTAAGTTTCTAATCCTAGAATGTTATAAGCTTTTTGTATTAATAAACTTAATCCTGTTCTCTTTAAGCCAATCATTTCCATATAGTTTTTCTTTTCATCAATGTCTAATTCATTAATTTGATTTTCAATATCGGCAGATATAATCAATGTGTTATCTTGACTGAATTTATTTATAAAGGTTTTTGAGTAATTGTTACCGCTCTGGACACTTTTTTCATCAACATTACACACAAATATTTTAGGTTTTAGAGATAATAATCCACTTTGATTTAATAGCTTTTTGTTAAATTGGTTTTTTAATACAGATATATCCTTATCACTGTTGATACAATCTAAGGCATAATCAAGAATTTTAATTATTGATTCATCGACATTTTTTTTATTGTTTTTTTCTAGTCTTTTTTGTATCGACTCAAGGTCAGCAAGCATCATTTCTGTTTCAATAATTTCTAGATCTCTAACTGGATCTACAGTTGAATTAACATTTTGTATGTCACTAGAGTCAAAGCATCTTATCATATGAATTATTGCATCAACTTCTCTTATGTGAGAAAGAAACTTATTTCCAAGACCTTCACCCTTTGAAGCACCTTTGACTAATCCTGCAATATCAACGAATGAGATTGTTGTATTAATGATTTTTTTAGATTTGGATATTTTTGCTAAACTATCAAGCCTATCATCTGGTACAGCAACAATGCCGACATTAGGATCAATTGTACAAAATGGAAAATTTGCAGCTTGTGCTTTATTTGAATTTGTTAAAGCATTAAATAATGTTGATTTACCAACATTTGGTAAACCAACAATCCCACATTTTAAACTCATTATTTATTATTAACAGTGCTAGAGAATAGATCTAATTTTTTTTCCAACAAAATAGAAATTGATTCAGTAATGCTATCTGAAATTTTTTTAATACCAACTGTTTCATCTTCGTCAAAATTTTGTAAAACATAATCTGCAACCTCAATACCGTTCTTAGGTTTTCCAATACCTATCCTGACTCTTGAGTAATCTTTGCCGATGAATTTATCGATTGAGGCAATCCCATTATGACCTGCACTTGATCCACCAAATTTTACTTTAATTTTTCCTAACTCAACATCAAGATCATCATGAAAAACTATCACGTCTTCAGCATCGATTTTAAAATATTCAATTAATTCTCTTATGCAAATACCTGAATTATTCATAAATGTTAGAGGCTTAATTGCATAAATTTTTTTATTGTTAATATTTCCAGTTGTAAGAAGACCTTTAAATTTTGGCTTTTGCTTAGAAAGACTAAATTTTTTGTTAATGTTGTCTATTATCTTAAAACCAACATTATGACGGTTATTTTCACTATCTGGAGTTGGATTACCTAGACCTACAAACAAAAGCATAAATTATTAAGAAGTTATATCCAATTTAATTAGATTATTTTTTTTCTTCTGAAGGTTTTTTATCAGCACCTTTTTTATCATCAGCATCTTTTTTCTCTCCCTCAGCTGGTGTTTTTTCACCATCAGCTGCTGCTTCTGATCCTTCGGCTCCAGGTTCACCTTCTATTGTTTCGGCCTCAGCTGGTTTTTCAGGCTCTTTCATTACAGTCGGTGCAGCTAGGGTTGCGATTACAAAATCTCTTCCTTGAATTGTGGGAGTTACCTCACTATCTAATTTAACAGAAGAAATTTTAAAACTTTCACCAATATCTACGCCATCTAAGTCAATTGTTATATTTTCAGGAATTTTTTCACTAGGACACTTTAATTCAACTTTTCTTCTAACAATATTTAAAACACCACCTCTTTTAAGTCCCGGAGATTTTTCGTGATTTACAAATTTTACTGGAACTTCAATTTTAATTTTTATACCTGGTACAATTCTTAAAAAATCTATATGAGTAGGTTCGTCACTTATAATATGATACTTTACTTCCTTAGGTAAAACGTTTTGTGGTTTACCATTAAGATTTAAAGTTAATATATTTGACAGAAAATTTTCCTTTTCAATTAAACCTTTTAATAATTTTTTTGATACCGAAACTTTTTGATTTTCATCTTTTCCACCATAAATTATTGCTGGAACCTGTCCATTTTGTCTGACAGCGTTTAATTCGCCTTTGGTATTTGTTTCTCTAATATGTGCTTCTAAAGAATTCATAAGAAAGGGGTTTTTAACCCATGTTTATAAATAATCAAGGTAATTATTTGAATAAATCTGAAACAGAAGTTGAATTAGAAATTCTTTTAATTGCTTCACCCATAAGGCCTGAAATTGGTAAAACTTCTATATTTTTAACATTTTTGGTTTTATCTGCATTATCTATTGTGTCAGTGATAACTAAATTTTTAATAACCGAATTTTTAATCCTTTTAACAGCCTCCCCACTTAATACACCATGTGTTATATAAACAAAAACCTCTTTTGCTCCTCTATTCTTTAAGGCTTTTGCAGAATTAACTATAGTTCCACCTGAATCAATTATATCATCAACAAGAATACATGTCTTACCTTTCACATCGCCGATTACATTCATCACTTGTGATTGCCCAGGCTTAGGTCTCCTCTTATCAACTATTGCCAATCCAACATTTAAAATTTTGCCTAAGGCTCTAGCTCTTTCAGTTCCTCCGACATCTGGAGCTACACAAATAATATTTTTATTTTTTATTTTTTTCTTTATGTGTCTCGCAAAAATTGGTGTTGCAAATAGATTGTCAACTGGGATATCAAAAAATCCTTGAATTTGACCAGCATGCAAATCTACCGTAACAACTCTATCAGCTCCTGCCATGGTAATAAGATTAGAAACAAGTTTTGCAGAGATAGAGGTTCTTGGCACAACTTTTCTATCCTGTCTTGCGTAGCCAAAGTAAGGTATCACTGCAGTAATATTTTTAGCAGAAGATCTTTTGAGAGCATCAATTGATAAGAGCAGCTCCATTAAGTTATCATTTGCAGGAGATGAAATAGACTGAATTATAAAGATACTATTACCCCTAATGTTTTCATTAATCTCTATATAAATTTCTCCATCTGAAAATTTTCTAATACTTGAGTTGACCAGTTTTGACTTTAAGTATTTTGCAATATTTTTACTTAATGTCTTATTGCTGTTTCCAGTTAATAATTTCATTGAAAAACTTAGTTAAGCATAATTATTGAAATATTTCTACCATAATCATCATGTTTAAGACTTAAAGATCTTCTGGCGCTAAAAAAATTATTCTTATTTTCAAAAGTGTCAATATTTATTAGGTCGATATTTTTAATTCTATTGAAAATAAGTTGAGACCTCACATATTTAGGTAAATCAAAAAATAATAGATCTTTTCTTCTTTTAAAAAATATTTTGTTTTTAGGGTTTTTTTTAATAAATTTTTTAAAAAAATCTTCTCTAACTTCATAGTGCTTTTGATTTATGCAAGGACCAATAGCTGCAAATATACTTTTTTTATTACAACCTTTTTTTATCATAAATTTTATTACTTTACCTATAATACCTCTGAAAGCACTTTTCCATCCTGAATGAATTGCTGCAATAATTTTTGCGTTTTGATCACATAATAGAATTGGAGCGCAATCAGCAGTTAAAATTGCAATCGGTAATTTTTTTTGATTAGTAATGACCGCATCAACTTTAGGTCTTTTTTTTAGAAATTTATAATTTTTATTTAAGTAGATAAATTTATTTCCATGTGTTTGATTTAAAAGATAGATATTATCTATATTCCTTCCAATTTTCTCTTTAACAATTCTTAAATTTTTTTTAACGTTACTTTTTTTGTCATCAGAACCAGGACCACAGTTCAAACTTTTATAAATCCCCTTTGATTTTCCACCACTTCTATTAAAGAAACCATGACTAATTGATTTTAATTTTAAAAGTTTTCTTGATGTAATCAGTTTCAAAATCCTAAATTAAATGTATTTTCATAATTTTTAATTAACATAACTTTAAAAAGTTTTCCCATTTGTTCTTTATCAACTAATCTCTTAAGTCTGTAGTATAAGTCTGCTTTTTTTAAAAAAGTTAAATTTTTGGAAATGATTTCCGCTCTCTGTTTTATACCCATTTTTGTCAAAAAATTTCCCTGTGTTGTAGTTATTTGATTAATTCCTCCAATTTTTTTTACAATTTCTTTAAATAAATAGAAATTTATATTGTGAGTTATATCTGAATTTCCAATATTTTTTAATATGTTAGAAAAATTCTGATTATAAATTGATTGTAATGTATTTTTCATTTTTTGATCGAAATATCCGTAATCTATAATCAAAAGACCACCCTTATACTTTTTCACTATTTTGGATATATCTTTTAAATAATTAATTCCACTTTCTGAATATTCTATAAAATTTTGATTATTAGAAATTTTGAAATTAATTTTTTTTTCAAAATTTCCCATATTGATTTTTTTATCGAAAAAGAAAGCATTTTTTTTGTCTTTAATATTTACAAACCTTTCAAACCAATATTTGTCTAATTTTATAAATTGTTTTATTGCCATTGAGTCAAAAAATTCATTTGCAATAAATAAAGATGGTCTTTTACTAAGATTCTTAATTTTTCTCAGCCAAATAATTTTATCTTTTTTTAATTTTTTTTTTTGAATTTTAATTAATCTTGGGCTTTTTTCATGAATATATATATTTGATGATTTAAGAAATACTGGAAATTTTTTAAAACTTTCTATTAGCACTTTCATCATTTCACCATTTCCTGCACCAAGCTCAATTAAATTAAAACTTTTTGGAGAGCCTATATTTTTCCAAAAACTTACAATCCATACAGCAATAATTTCAGAAAATAATCTAGAGATATTAGGTGAGGTTATGAAATCCCCTTTTTTTCCAAACGGATTTTTTTTCATATAGTAACCAAATTTTTTATTATAAAGAGAAAACTCAATAAATTTATCCAAGGGAATATTAAATTTTTTTTCTGTTTTCATTTTTTTTTATTATTAGATAAGTTCCGATTAAAAAAAAGATTATGCTTATGATTTGTCCCATAGTTAAATTTAATAAAAGATAACCCAATTGCTCATCAGGAGCCCTAAAAAACTCTGTTAAAAATCTGAATAACGAATAAAAAGTTAAAAATAAACCAGAGATTAGTCCAGGCACTTTCAAATATTCTTTTTTTTGAAAATGTAATAAAATTAAAAATAATACGATACCTTCTAAAACGGCTTCATACAATTGAGATGGGTGACGACTAAAATTATCGATTTGTATAAATTGTACTGCCCATGGGACATTGGTTATGTTTCCGTATAACTCTGAATTTATAAAATTTGATATTCTACCAAAAAATATTCCAATAGGTGCAACTAATGCTACAATATCTAAATAATTAAAAGAGTTCTGCTGATTTTTTTTTGCAAACAAGATGCTTACTAATATCACTCCTATAAGGCCACCATGAAATGACATCCCACCTTCCCAGATTTTTAAAATATCTATTAAGTTATTAGAATAGTAATCTAAATTATAAAATGAAACATATCCTAGCCTACCACCAATAATAATACCTAAAATTAAATAGGTTATATAGTCATCAAATTTTTGAAAAATTTTCTCATCAGTGATAAAAACTTTCTTACTTAAAATCCACCCAATCAAAATTCCAATAATATACGCCAATGAATACCATCTAATTTCAAATGTAAGAATTTCGATAGCTACTGGGTCAAAATTATTAATGAACATTTTAAATAAAAATTATAATCTTAAAGTATAATAAGTTATTATAATATACATGAAAAATTCGAAATTTGTTATTGATAGATTTGCTAAATTAATTGAACAGGGCATAGTTTCCTCTAAGGATATTACTTCTGAAATACTTACAATTCTAAAATCAAAAAGAGATGAGATGGTTTTTAAACTTAAGCTAACAAGCAAAGATGAATTTGAAGTTCTTTCAAAAAGAGTAGAAAATTTAGAAAAGAAAATTGAAAAAATTAAATTGAAAAATAATGGCAAGTCTAAACGGGCAAAAAAACCTTAACACATAATCCATTCATCTTTGATTTATCTAATTTAATATTACCGCCATGAGATTTTATGATGTCAGATGCTATAGACAGCCCCAGGCCTACACTAGACTTTGAGTCTGCCCTTCCTTTATTAATCTTATAAAAAGGTTTGAACACGTTTTCATATTCTGTTTTAGGTATACCAGGTCCATCATCCTCAATTTTGATAAATAGGTTATTTTTATTCTTATTTAATTCTATATTTACTTTTTCAGCATATTTAATCGCATTATCTATGAGGTTATTTATACACCTAGTAATTAGATTTTTTCTGCCATTAAAGTAAATTCTTGGTGTCAAATCTAAAGATATATTATTGTCATTATATTTATTTATTATTTCATTAATAAGATCAGTCAAATTGAACATTTCATCTTTTTCTTTAAATGAAGAACTTGTAAATTGAAGGTACTCATTTAACATTTTTTCCATTTCATTTACATCTTCAGTTAATTTTCTTGATAAATCTTTTTCTTTTATAAAAGCAATTTGTAATTTCATTCTAGTTAAAGGCGTTCTTAAATCATGACTTATTCCTGAAAGCATCTCAGATCTCTGATTAAGATGCCTAATTATTCTTTTTCTCATTTTATCAAATTCATAACCAGCTCTTCTAATTTCGGATGCACCTGATGGTTTGAATTCCTCTATTTCTTCTCCTTTGCCAAATTTTTCTGCTGCTCTTGCAAGATTAGTAATAGGTCTTGTTTGGTTTTTGAGAAAAATAAGAGATATAAAAACCATGATTAACGCCGGCACAGTTATCCACAATGCAAATATCCTTGCTGACGAGCTTGTGACCCTGTCTCTAGGTACAAGAAACTTGACATAACCATTCTCATATTTAATTCTTATATCAATTAGCTCTTTATAATTCGTTGTATTAAACCAAAAATTATCAAGTTTAAATCTTGATTTTAATTCTCGTCGCAATGTTCGATCTATTGGGCTAAACCATCTCTCTTTATAATTAAAATTAAATTCTTTATCATTAACAAATTCAAAATTTAAATCTTGATAAATTGAGAAAAGATTATCTATTTCATCTTTATCATAATTTTCATTTTTATAAAATTCAATAAATGTACTTATCTCATTGACAAGCGCTCTAGTCATACCCTTTGTTGTTTTTATCCATAAACTATCAAAAAAAACTATTGTGATAACAAGTTGTAAGACCAGAACTGGTACTGCTACAATTAATAAAGCTCTATAGAATAAACTTTTAGGAAGAATTTTTTTAAAAATTTTACTCAATCCAGAGAACATATCCTGCTCCTCTTATTGTTTGTAAAAATTTAGGATTTTTTGGGTCATCTTCAATTTTTTTTCTCAGTCTGGTAATAATAACATCTATTGATCTCTCTTTGTCTAAATTTATTAATGATCCAATATTTTCTCTTGAGAAAGTTTTACCAGGATTATTTATCATTTTTTCTAAAATAAGTTTTTCCGTATTATTTATCTTATAATCTTTATTATTTTTTTTGATCATAAGTCTATTAAGATCAATTTTTATTTTATCAAATTCAATTATTCTTTTTTGAATTATACTTTTGGTTTTGTCTAAAATATTTTTTATTCTTAATATTAGCTCTTTTGGTTCGAATGGTTTGGGTAGATAATCATCAGCCCCCATTTCCAAACCCTCTATTCTCTCATCAGGTTCACCTTTGGCAGTTAATAAAATTATTGGTGTTTGTAATTTTTTTTTATTTTCTGAGATAAATTCTAATCCACTTTTTCCAGGCATCATGATATCTAAAATGATTAAATCAAATTTTATTAACTCGATTTTTTTTTTAGCATCTTCAGCATTTTCTGCGGTGGTGATTAAAAAGTTATTTTCGTAAAGATATTTCTTTACTAAAGACCTTATGCCATCATCGTCATCTACTACCAATATGTGAGCTATAAAATTATCCATTAATAATTTTTTTTAAAACATTATCAAAATTTATTACTTCTTCAGAACTTGAATTTAAGAGAGCATTATAAATTCTTTTTTTTTGCAATATAAATATTTCTTCAAAAATTTTTTTCCCCTTTTCGTTGAGATAGACATGTTTAATTCTAGTATCTATTTCGTCTTTTTTAAAAACTACAATATTAAGCTTTATCAAATCTTTTAAAACTCTGTTCAAGCTTTGTTTAGTTACTTTCAATTTTCTAAGTAATTCAGAAATCGAAATACCCTCATACATTGATAGTAAATGTATTACTTTCTGATGGGCTAGACCTATAGAATATTTATTGAGGATTTTTTTTGAGTCTGAAAAGGTCTCACGATAACCAATAAATAATTTTTCAATTAAATCTTTTAATTGATCATCTTTTAGATATAAAAGTTCTTTCATTATTGGTAAGTTATATTGACATATTATAGATACAAAGATATTTTTTAATAAATATTTATATTTCATTAATGATACCGTACGACAAAAGATCAGGAAAAATATGGTACAATGGCGACTTAGTTGATTGGTCAGATGTCAAAGTGCATGTTTTGAGCCACGGTCTTCATTATGCTAGTTGTGTTTTTGAGGGTGAACGTGTCTATGATGGATCAATTTTTAAATTAGAGGAACATACAGCACGATTATTCCACTCCGCTAAAAGAATGGGATTTGTAATTCCATACACTGAGGAAGAAATTAATTCTGCTTGTAAAAAAATAATTGTAACTCAAAAAGTTGAAAATGGATATGTAAGACCAGTGGCTTGGCGTGGTAGTGAAATGATGGCAATTTCTGCACAACATACAAAAATTCATGTTGCAATTGCGACGTGGGAGTGGGGATCATATTTTGACCCAAAATTAAAAGTAGAGGGTATTAAACTTAATATTTCCAATTGGCGAAGACCAGCACCAGACATGATTCCCTGGGATACTAAGGCATCTGGCCTTTATATGATTTGTACTCTTTCAAAACATGAGGCAGAAAAACAAGGCTATACAGATTCTTTAATGTTAGATCACGAAGGAAACGTTGCAGAGGCAACTGGAGCAAATATTTTCTTCAAAGATAAAAAGGGTGAACTACATACACCAATACCAGATTCTTTTTTAGATGGAATAACAAGGAGAACTGTGATTGATATAGCAAAATCTAAAAATATAAAAGTCCATGAAAGAAAAATAAATCCAAAAGAGCTTCCAAATTTTGTTGGATGTTTTTTAACAGGCACTGCAGCAGAAGTAACACCTGTATCATGTATTTCTGAAAATCAGTTTAAAGTTTGTGATATGATAATTGATCTTAACAAAAGTTATCAAACTCTTGTTAAAAAGAAAAAAGCTGCTTAATCTTTATTATCCTCTGAAATCGCATGATCAATACCTTTTCGCATATATTCATATCCTGTAAAAAGTGTTAAAGCTGCAGAAAGCCACAGAAGAATAATTCCAATTGTTTGTGCATTATAATCTTGGAAATTTATAATTTTGTTTCCAGTCTCACCTGACAGTAAAAGTGCGATTGAAACCATTTGTAAAACTGTTTTCAATTTAGCCAAATTTGAAACAGGGAGTTTAATTTTACCTTTAGCCAAAAATTCTCTCAACCCAGAGACTAATATCTCACGCGTTAGGATAATTATGGCAGCAATGACCTCATAATTTCTTATAGTACCATCCATCACTAGAAGAATAAGAGCTGCTGCAACTATTATTTTATCTGCAATTGGGTCTAATAACTCACCAAGCTTAGACTCTTCTCCAAGTAATCTAGCCAACATACCATCTAAAAAATCTGTAAAGGATGCTACTATGAATAAAATTAAAGCGGTAAGATCTCCATAAAAACCAGGTAAATAAAATGCTAAAACAAAAAATGGAACAATTAAAATCCTTCCAACAGTTAATATATTTGGTATTTTTCTAAGCATAATATTATTCGTGAAAAAAGTTATATATCTTTTTTGCAACTTTTGCCTCAACACCATCAACTGATTTTATTTCTTCAAGACTAGCAGACTCCACAGCTCGAGCAGATCCAAAATGATTTAATAAAGCCCTTTTTCTTATAGATCCAATACCCTCAATTTGGTCTAACAAAGACTTACTAATTCCTTTTTTTCTTTTTGCTCTATGAGCACTTATCGCAAAACGATGGGATTCATCCCTAATTCTTTGAAGAAAGAAGAGAGTAGGGTCATTTTTATTAAACTTATATTCTTTTCCATTGTGAAAAAAAGTTTCGTTTCCACTATTTCTAAATTTACCCTTAGCGATTGCAATTATGGGGATTTCATGAAGACCTAATTCATTCAAACTCTCCCTTGCAACTGAATATTGACCTTTTCCACCGTCAACTATAACTAATTCAGGAAATGATAGATAGTTATCCTTTTCTTGAATTGCCCTTTTAAATCTTCTGTTCAACACTTCTCGCATCATTCCATAATCATCTTGTTCATTTTTTTTTGTCTTAATATTAAATTTTCTGTATCTTTTTTTTATAAAACCTTCTTCGCCAAATGCTATCAGAGCCCCGACACTGTTTGTTCCTTGAATATGACTATTATCATAAACCTCAATTAAATTTATATTTGTCTCAAGATTAAATTTACTTGAAACTAAGTCAAATAGTTCTCTATTATTCTGACTTTCATAAAGTTTTCGATTTAGACTTTCTTTCGCATTTTTAATTGCCTGATTAATAACTTTTAATTTTGATCCTTTTTTTGCAACAGATAAATTAACTTGTTTACCCTCTTTTCTTGAAAGTGTTTTTTCTATCAAGTTTTTTTCCTTTATTTCTTCAGAAATTATTATTGATGAGGGTACACTTTTATTTTCATAAAATTGTGAAACAAAAGAATTAAGTATATTGTTAAGACTTTCATCTGGATCATGTTTTGGAAAAAATGCTTGATTACCCCAGTTTTGTTTTGATCGATAAAAAAAAACTTGAATACAGGTTTTTCCAGATTCTTTGTAACCAGCGATTACATCTGCTTCGATTAAATTTGCTTCATTTATTCTTTGAGAAGATTGAATAATATTTAGAGATTTAATTCTATCTCTTAAAATCATGGCTTTTTCAAAATCTAAATCCTCACTAGCTTTTTCCATCTGATCCGAGAGGCTTTTTTGAATTTTTCTCGATTTTCCAGAAACGAACTCTATGGCATCTTCAACAGTTTTTTTATATTCCTCCTTTTCAACATAGCCAACGCAAGGTCCAGAACATCTTTTAATTTGGTATAGAATACATGGTCGTTCTCGATTTTTGAAAACTGTGTCATCACATACTCTTAAATGAAAAATTTTTTGTATCATCTTAATAGTCCAATTTGCTGAACCTGCTGATGCGAAAGGACCAAAATAAAAACCCTCTTTAGTTTTTTTTCCTCTATGTCTCTTTATTTGAGGCCACATGTCCTTATTACCAATAAAGATAAAAGGAAAAGATTTATCGTCTCGTAGAAGAATATTAAATTTTGGTTTGTGCTTCTTAATTAAATTGGCCTCCAATAATAAAGCCTCACTCTCATTTGAAGTAGTTGTAATCTCAAGGTTTTTCGTTTGAGACAACATTCTCTCTGTTCTAATAATATGATTTTTTTCCGCTATATAACTTTTAAGTCTATTAGGTAAATTTTTTGCTTTACCAACATAAAGAATTTCTCCTTTCTCATTTAACATGCGATAAACACCAGGGAGTTTCGGGATTAAAGGTAGCTCTTTTTTTATTACTTCTTTTCCAATTTCAGAACTTATCATGGCTTCTTTTTTTGGTAATTTGGATACCAACAGATGAGCATTGTTTTAAAATTTCTAGTTTTTCGATTTTTAACATTATTTTCGCAATTCTCTTGTCTTTAAATAACTCATCAAAAACAGATTCTGCGAGAGTTTCTAAAAAATTATAATGTTTTTTTTTAACTAGTTTTGTTACTAATCTGACGATTGTACTGTAATTGACAATAGATTTAATATCTTTGTCATTAGAAGGTTTTTTATCTTGATAGTCGATTTCTAGACTAAATTTAACTTTTTGCGGTTTTCCTTTTTCAAAACCATAGTACCCAAGCTTTAAATCCAAAATTAATTCATTTATAAGAATTTTTTTCTCATAATTAAACAAACTTTTAGATTTATCAATCTTGACAATTTTAAGATTATTTTTTTTCACTCTTTCCCTCTCATTATATCTGGTGTCTGCCAGTTTAAACTTTGACCACTATCGATAGCCAAAATTTGTCCTGTAATAGAGCTGTTTTTTATAAAAAAGTCAACTGCATCACATATCTCTTGCACATCAACTTGTCTTTTTAGTGGTGTTGCTAAATATTGATTTTTAAAGTGTTTTTCAGATTGTCTTTTATTTTTGATTGTTGGACCTGGAGCTATTCCATTAACTCTGATATTTGGCGATAGGCTCATAGCGCTTGTTTTAGTTAAAGTATATAGCCCTGTTTTACTTATTGTGTATGAGAAAAAAAATGGAGTGAGCTTAAATACTCTTTGATCAATTATGTTAATAATATTGTTATTTTTCCCTTTAATATTTTTTGAGAATTCTTTTGATAAAAGAGCAGGGGCTTTAAGATTAGTTAAAATGTGATCTTCCCAACTTTTTGAACTAAAGTTTTCTAATTTGTCATTTTCGAATAAGGATGCATTATTAATTAAACAATCAAAATATTTTAACTTTGACTTAGCAAATCTTACAATTTTTATAACATCCTTTTCTTTACTAAGATCTCCTTTTACCAAATAAATTTTTGAACCAAAATTTTGAAGTTTCTTTTTTAAATTTTCAGCTTTTATTTTTGATTTATTATAATGAATTATAATTTGTTTATTTGGTCCTGATAATTTCTCAGCTATCGCAGCGCCTATTCTAGTTGCGCCACCAGTAATTATTATCCTCTGTGCTTCCATTTCTTATCTTTTTTTTTTGTAACTTTAGTTCCTGGCATTCCCATTGTCGATCTACCTTTTGGATAAAGTTTATTTTTTACATCATATTGTCTTATTTTTGGATTTAATGTGATTTCTAATTCTGTGCTTTCCAATTTTCTAATCTCATCTCTAATTTTAGCTGCCTCTTCAAATTCTAAATTTGATGCTGCTTCTTTCATTTTTTTATCTAATGCCTTCAAGTGTTTTTTAAGATTTCCTCCAACATTTGAACCTTCGCTAATTTTGACGTAATCTTTTTCGTAAACACTTTCCAAAATATCGTTTATTTCTTTTTTTACAGTCTTTGCATCAATTTTATGTTTTTTGTTGTAATCTAATTGTATTTTTCTTCTTCTTTCAGTTTCTTTAATTGCTTTTTTTATACTTTTAGTCTCTTTATCTGCATAAAGAATTACTTTGCCATCAACATTTCTTGCAGCTCTACCTATAGTCTGAATTAATGAAGTTTCTGATCTTAAAAAACCCTCTTTATCTGCATCTAAAATTCCGACTAAAGCACATTCAGGAATATCCAAACCCTCTCTTAATAAGTTAATTCCTACAAGAACATCGAATACTCCCATTCTTAGGTCTCTCATTATTTCTATTCTTTCAAGCGTATCAATATCTGAATGAAGATATCTTACTTTTACTCCATTTTCGTGAAGATACTCTGTTAAATCTTCAGCCATTTTTTTTGTAAGAGTTGTCACTAAAACTCTGTGATTATTTTCAATCACTTTTTTGCATTCATGCATTAAATCATCAACTTGGTTTTTAGCAGGCCTTATTTCTACAGGGGGATCAATTAAACCTGTTGGTCTGATGACTTGGTCGATAAATTTACCTTTCGTTTGCTCTAATTCCCAAGGCCCTGGTGTGGCAGAAACAAATACTGTTTGAGTTCTCATTAAGTCCCATTCTTCAAATTTAAGAGGTCTATTATCCATACATGATGGAAGTCTGAAACCATACTCTGCCAATGTGCTTTTTCTTGATCTGTCTCCTTTGTACATTCCATTAAGCTGGGGAACAGTCACATGACACTCATCAACAAAAATTAAAGTGTTGTCTGGAAAGTATTCAAATAATGTAGGTGGTGGTTCCCCTGGTTTTCTACCAGATAAAAATCTTGAGTAATTTTCAATTCCTGCACACGAACCAGTCGCTTCTATCATTTCTAGGTCAAATTTAGTTCTTTCCTCTAATCTTTGTGCCTCGAGTAATTTATTTTCAGCTTTATGTTTTTTAAGGGTTATTTCTAATTCTTTTTTAATGTTTATTACCGCTTGTTCTATTGTAGGTTTTGGGGTGATGTAATGACTATTAGCGTATACTTTCACTAAGCTAAGATCTCTCACTTTATCTCCGGTCAAAGGATCAAACTCCTCTATTTGCTCAAGTTTTTCTCCAAATAAACTCAACCGCCAAGCTCTATCCTCTAAATGAGACGGAAAAACTTCTAAATATTCTCCTCTTGCTCTAAAAGTTCCTCTATAAAAATTTTGATCATTACGCTTGTATTGTAGGGCAACTAAAGATCTTATTATTTGCTCTCTGTTATAATCATAATTCTTTTGAAGGGTTAATGTCATTTTACTGTACGCTTCAACTGATCCTAATCCATAAATACAAGACACACTCGCAACAATAAGTACATCATCTCTCTCAAGAAGAGATCTTGTAGCTGAGTGCCTCATTCTGTCTATCTGCTCATTAATAGATGCTTCTTTTTCGATATAAGTATCTGATCTTGGAACATATGCCTCTGGAGTATAATAATCGTAATAGGATACAAAATATTCAACAGCATTATCAGGAAAAAATGTTTTCATCTCACCATAAAGTTGCGCAGCTAAAGTTTTGTTTGGAGCTAAAATTAAAGCTGGTCTATTTGTAGCCTCTATTACTTTTGCCATTGTGAAAGTTTTACCAGATCCAGTTACCCCAAGTAAAACCTGATTAAATTCATCCTTATTAGCTCCTTTTACCAATCTTTTTATAGCTTCTGGCTGATCTCCCGCTGGTTTAAAGTCTGATTTAATTTTAAATTTTTTACCACCTTCAAGTTTTCCACTGATTTTTGGATTTTTACTCTGGATATCTGTAATTAAATCTTGATATGTATTTTCCATATATTAAAGAACGTAGTAGAATTAATTTATATTTCAATGAGCATAATATCAGACAGTTTAAAAAGAATTAAGCCATCTCCAACGATTGCAGTCACTCAAAAAGCTAGAGAACTAAGAGCTGCAGGAAAAGATGTTATTGGTTTAGGAGCTGGAGAGCCAGACTTCGATACTCCAGACAATGTTAAAAGGGCAGCAATAAAAGCAATAAGAGCAGGAGACACAAAGTATACCGCTGTAGATGGAACTCCAGCTTTAAAAAAGGCAATAGTTGGAAAGTTTAAAAGAGAAAATAAATTAAACTATTCAATTGATCAAATAACTGTTGGGACAGGAGGAAAGCAGGTTCTCTACAATGCTTTTATGGCTACTTTAAATAAAGGAGATGAAGTAATTATTCCAGCACCCTTTTGGGTCTCATACCCTGACATGGTTTTGTTAGCAGGTGGAAAACCTAAGATAGTAAAGTGTACAGAACAAGAAGGCTTTAAGCTTACAGCAAAGAAATTAAAAAAAGCAATTTCAAAAAAAACAAAATGGGTAATCATTAATTCACCCTCAAACCCTACTGGAGCAGGCTATTCAAAAAAAGAAATACAAGATTTAGCAAAAGTTTTGATAAAAAATAAAAAAATTCTCATTTTAAGTGATGATATTTATGAGCACGTTCGATATGATAACTTTAATTTTTTTACAATCGCACAAATTTCAAAATTAAAAGATAGAACACTCACCATGAACGGGGTTAGTAAATCATATGCGATGACAGGCTGGAGAATAGGTTATGCAGCTGGTCCTAAGGATATTATTAAAGCAATTGGTAAAATTCAGTCACAATCTACATCAAACCCTTCTTCAATAAGTCAAGCGGCAGCAGTTGAGGCATTAAACGGAAAACAAGGTTTTATAAAAACTAGATCAAATGCATTCAAAGCGAGGAGAAATTTTGTTGTTAAAAGTCTAAATAGTATCAAAGGTATTAATTGTTTAACCCCTAATGGTGCATTTTATGTGTTTCCAAGTTGCAAGGGTTTATTAAATAAAAAGACAAAATTAAAAACTGATACTAATTTTGTTCAAAAATTATTAGAAAAAGAAAATGTAGCGGTTGTACAAGGTTCAGCATTTGGTTTAGATGGATATTTCAGAATTTCTTATGCAACATCGATGCAAAATTTACAAAAAGCCATGAAAAGAATTAAATCTTTTTGTGAAACTTTAAATAGATAATTTTATTTTTGATTTAAAATCTTTCTCGCTGGTATAGTTTTTTTAATCCAGGAATTTGGAATAGTATTAAATCCTTTTAGAGCAGAAAAATATGCTCCAATAAAGTTTGCTCTAGAGCAATTGCATCCACCAGCTTTAATTGTCTTTAAAATAGCTCCCTTATAATTAGTTGAGGTTAATATTGCATGTATTGAGCTATTAAAAGTTCCTGGGTAACTGCAAGCCATGCCAAGCTTTTTGACAACAGATGGGTGAGAATTTGATTTTAATTTTTTAATTTTAATTATGTCATCAATAATAATTTTATAATTTGAATCTTTTCTAAATTTTTGGACAAATTCATTTATTGGATTTTGTGCTCCTTTGAGAGCTAAGTCTAATATATGAAATTTCGCTAGAGCATACTTATGACTTATTTTTGAGATGGTTACAGTTGAGATTATTTTTTCTAAATTTTTAAAATCAAAACCATAAAGAAAATATGGAAGGCTCGCACAAAAACCGTCAGACTCATTAACTTTAATCCCCCCCGTTATTTTTTTTCTTAATTTAATATTTCTAATAGTTTCAATTACGTTTTGATGTATCCATGGCCCTTTGATAATGCCACGCCAATCTTTTACTTTTTTATATTTTGATCTAAGACCTAAGTTTTTCCAATAAATACTTCCAGGACCAAAATTTTTGAGAATATTTTTTTTGAAACGTTCATTAATATTTTCATGCCCCTCTTGTAATGTTTTGAACATGACTTGACCAATTTCATTATATCCAGAGACTTTACCTGTTTTGATATTGTAAAAAGGACTTTTATTTTTTTTAAGAAAAGAAAAATCTTTTTTACCTTTAATGTAAGAATTTAGCTTTTTCTGATTATAAACCCAATGTAAAGGTCTTGCAGCAGCATCAGCTACAGTTGCGCCCAAAAATACGTGTAGATTATTTTTCACGCTAGTGTGATAAGAATTTTTCTGCCTCTAAGGCTGCCATACAACCCATTCCTGCTGCAGTTACCGCTTGTCTAAATGTTTTATCTTTAACATCACCAGCCGCATAAACGCCAGGAATATTTGTTTCTGTTGAGTCTGGTTTAGTAATTAAATAACCCTCTTTATCCATTTGTAATTGATCTTTAAAAAGTTGAGTAGCTGGATCGTGACCTATGGCAATAAATACTCCATCTAATTTTATTTCTTCAATTTTGTTTGTTTTAACATTTTTAATCTTAATTCCTTTAACATTTTTAGGATCTTTATCTCCAACAACGTCCTCTACAACTGAATCCCAAATAATTTCAATTTTTTTATTTTCCATTAATTTCTTTTGAAGCATTTTTTCTGCTCTTAAACTATCTCTTCTGTGGATTAATTTCACTTTGGACGCAAATTTTGTCAGAAACATTGCTTCTTCTACTGCTGCATTACCACCACCTATAACAGCGACCTCTTTATCTTTAAAGAAAAACCCATCACAAGTAGCACATGCTGAAACACCAAATCCTCTAAAATCTTGTTCAGATTTTAAATTTAACCATCTTGCTTGAGCACCAGTTGAAATAATAATACTGTCAGCAGTGTATTTCTGACCGGTATCACCGATAGCCTGAAAAGGAGAAGTTTTTAAGTTTACTGAACTAATATGATCCTCTATCATCTCAGTTCCAACAGCTTTAGCTTGTTCTTTCATTTGATCCATTAGCCAAGGTCCTTGAATTACATCAGCAAATCCTGGATAATTTTCAACATCAGTAGTTGTAGTCAACTGTCCACCTGGCTCTGATCCATACACTAAAATTGGACTCAGCATAGCTCTTGCAGCATAAACAGCGGCTGTGTATCCGGCAGGACCAGATCCAATTATTAACACTTTTGTGTGTTTAGTTGGAATTTGACTCATATGAAAGCTATATAATGATTAATGACTAAATTAAAAGGTTTATTATTGACCGAAGGAATGCACGGTATGATTAGTCAGGTTGAAGGACTTGCAAAAGCTTTAGATCTTGATTTTATACACGAAAAAATTGAACTTAATAATTTTTGGAAGCTTATTCCACCAAAAATAACACCATCAAAAAGTTTTGTATTTAAAAATAATATGGAGCATGAATTTAATATTGTTATTTCTTGTGGAAGAAAAAGTGTAATTCCATCAATTTACTTAAAAAAAAAATTTAAAAAAAAAATTATAAATATTCACATTCAAGATCCAAAAGTTTCTTTAACTAACTTTGACTTTGTTGTGGCCCCAGAACATGATGAATTAATAGGAAAAAATGTAATTTCTACTAAGGGAGCAATTCATTACTTAAGAGAAAATGAGTTAGATGAAAATATTTCATATTTAAAACCAAAGATTAAGAAAGAAAAAATTGTCACTTTAGTTGTAGGAGGACCTAATAAATATTACGACTATAAACTCAGTTTAGTAGAGGAAATATTTTCAAAAATTAAACAAAATTTCATTAACAACGATTATCAATTGATTTTTATCCCCTCAATGCGAACTCCAAAAAATGTAATTGATCAGGCAAAAAATTATTTTGATAACGATCAAATTATAATTACAGAAATTGATAAAAAGGCTTACTTATCTTCTTTAAGACTAGCAGATCACATTGTTGTTACGTGTGACTCAACCTCTATGATATCAGAGGCAGCAATCACTGGTAAACCGATTTACGTAGCGCAAATGCCACATATAAAAAATAATTATAGGTTTAAAAAATTTTTCGAAATGTTTAGAAAACTCAATATCACTAAAGATTTAAGTGACAATTTAGAAGTTTGGAAATATGAAAAACTTAATGAAACAGATAGAATATCAGGATATATAAAGAGCAAATTAAAAGACTATGACATTTCTTAATTCTATATTAAATCAATCCAAAAAGCATGATTTCCCATTTGATCATTGGGAATATAATAATGCTTTAAGTGAAAATGCAATTCAGGAAATAATTAGAGCAGATATACCAGACGTAAGTAAACATAATTTGTCTTATGATGGCACAAGGGCAATTGATGGTGGAGCTGCAGAATTTAGAGAAGGAATTGCATCTGGAGGTAAGGCAATAAAATTTAGATGCTTTGTTACAAAGGAAAATTCAGCACAATTTCCAAATTTAGTTAAATTTATTAATGAATTACAATCTAAAGAAACTTATGAGGTAATTTCAAAAATGGTTAACAAAGATCTTTCTAATTCTTATGTTAGAGTAGAAGTAATTTGTGATCGTGAAGGTTTTTGGTTAAAACCTCATTGTGACATTAAAGAAAAACTAATGTCAGGATTAATTTTTGTAAATAAGGAAAACGAGTCTGAAGATTTGGGTACCGATTTTTATAATGATAAATTAGAGAAAGTTAAAACAGTGCCATATAAACATAATTATGGTTATTTGTTTTCAAGTGGCCCAAATACTTGGCACGGGATGGAAAAGAAAAAAATTGTTAAAGAAAGAAGATGCATTCAAGTAAATTATGTTACATTTCCAACCGATTGGAAGGTTGAATAATTTTAAATTTAAAAAATTTGGAATTCTAAAATAGACAGGAATAAGTTCCTAAAATAAGTAACACTACAAAAGTAAAACATACACCAAAAATAGTTTTTATTTGGTCACTATCATCACTAGGATTGTTTTTATTATATAGAGTCCAGAAACCCTCATTACTTTTTGCAGTAGAAAAATTATCTAAACTTTTTTCAATATAGTCGTTGATTTCAGAACTATTTACTGTTTCATGAAATTGGTTTCTTTTTATGTTTTCAGTGCTCATATTTTTTTAAATAATTGTAAAATAAAACAAATAAAGAGTCTTAAATAATATTTATTAAAGTTACCATTTTGGGTCAAAAAGTTGGAAAATTATAAATACATATTGATAGTTGAATTTATTAATTTATGTAATTATTTATGATCCTAAAATATTTAAGTTTTTTGGTTGGGTTAATGTGGTCTTACTCTTTGATTAAAACACAATCTATTTTCAGCAAAAAAGCAGGTTTATTTTTTAAATTATTTATCTCTAAGGTTTCCTGGTTAACCCTAATTGTCGCAATTTATTTTGGATATAAAAATTTTTCTATAGAGTACATTTTGTCTGGGATTGTTTTTTCAGTAGTCTTAGTTCATCTTGGATTTAAATTTTTAGGTAAGTTTTTAAAGTCAAAATTTAGTGAAAAACAACTTACCACCACAAAAACAATTTTTGAATATTCATTAATTGTATGGGTTTTGTATTATGTTTTTTATTAATAATGAACTATTTTACTAAAACTGAGCCAAGTTAATATTGTTTTTTCTAATAATTATATATAAATATTTATCATGTTTGAAAAATTAGAAGAATTAGCAAAAAATAATAAAAAGATTTCAGATTTTCATATCAGAAGTGGATGGCCATTAGCATTTAGGCAAACAGGAGAAATTCACAAAGTGCCAGAGGTAGTTGTTAAAGCACAAGATCTTCAAGATTTACTATCTACTAACTGTAATGAAATTGAAATGAAAAGATTTCAAGATACACATGAGTTAGACTCTTCAGTAACTTTAAGCGGTCTTAGATTTAGAGCAAACTTTTACAAAACTATTCATGGACCTGCTGCAGTTTTAAGAAGAGTTGAAAGTGTAATACCTTCAATGGATCAGTTCGAGTTACCTTCTGTTCTTTACGACATAATTGACATGCACAAAGGC
>CACBQF010000001.1 GCA_902541315.1 uncultured Pelagibacteraceae bacterium | reverse complement strand
TCAGGAATTGGTAATATTTATGCTAGTGAAATTCTCTATTTAAGTAGAATAAATCCGTTTAAGGAAGCAAAATTTATTAATAAAGTCGAGTGTAAAAAGATTTTTGAAAAAACAAAGTTAGTTCTTTTAAATGCTATAAAAAAAGGAGGATCTTCAATAAGAGATTTTAAAAATATTTCAGGAAGCAAAGGATTATTTCAAAAAAATTTTAAAGTGTATCAAAGAGAGGGACTAAGATGTAAAAGGATAGATTGTAAAGGTATTATTCAAAAAAAAAATATTTCAAATAGATCAACGTTCTTTTGTGCTTTCTGTCAAAAATAAACCAATTATTTGATTGACCGATACTATTTCTCAAGTTATACCCCGTTCAAATGGCAAATACAAAATCAGCAATTAAAAGAATTAGAAGAATATCAAAACAAACTGCTGTAAATAAGGTGAGAAAAAGTAGATATAAAAATGCTATAAAGAAGATGAATCTTTTAATAAATAAAAAAGATAAATCCGAAGCTTTAAAATTCTTACCTAAGTTGAATTCAGAATTAATGAAGATTGCAAAAACTGGAATAATTAAAAAGCAAAATGCCTCAAGAAATATTTCCAGGATAACAAAGAGAATATCGTCTATTTAATTTATATTCTAAGTTGTTTTAGCGATACAACCTCAGGATCTACAAAATCTATATTAAAACTTATTTATTATACAATATTTAGATTTAGTAAATAATATGATCTATTCCAACTCAATTATAAATTTTATTAGAGATTTTATAAACTAAATAATTATATATCAAAATTATATTTTTTAATTTTTTACTCAATCATAGATTTTAATTTTGTTTTAAAATTTTTTTTAATTACACAATCCTAGATTTTATTTTTTTTTGAATTTTTAAAATATTTTGTTGCAATAATTTTTATTATAGCTCTTATTAAACACTCTCATCAAAATGAAAAATATTTACAAAAATCAAGAATTAAGCAAATCGAAATCAGAAAAACTAGACTGGAACTTAATTCAGAATGAAATGAAACGAAAATTGGGATCTGAAGTTTACGAAAGCTGGTTAAAAAAAATTGATTTTATTGAGGAATTTAATAGTTATATTTTGATTTCAGTGCCCACAAGGTTCATAAGAGATTGGATAACCTCAAGATATTTAGATCAAATTTTACAAATTGTTAAAATATTTAAAAAAAATTTAATTAGAATTGAATTTAAAATTGTGGAAAATAATACTAGTTCTGAAAATCGAGATGTTAATGATATTCAAATAAAAAAAAGTGAAAATATTTCTTTTTTGAAGGACTCTTTTCTTCAATATAATCGTGTTGATCACAATAAAAGATTTGAAAATTTTATCACTGGAAGTAGTAACAAACTTGCATACGAGGCATCATTAAAAGTCACAGAAAATGTATCTCAATATAATCCCCTGTATATATACGGTGGTGTTGGTATGGGTAAAACACATCTTTTAAATGCAGTGGGTTTTGAATTAAAAAAAAATAAAAAAGTAATGTTCATACCGGCTGAGAGATTTATGTACCAATTTATTAAATCAATAAAAGCTAACGATATGGTTAAGTTTAAGGAATATTTCCGAAATACAGATATATTGTTAATCGATGATATCCAATTCATGAATGGCAAAGAAGCTATGCAAGAGGAGTTTTTTCACACTTTTAACGCTTTACTTGATAAAGGTGGTCAAATAATATTATCAGCGGATAGACCTCCTAATAAACTATCAAGAATACAAGAGAGAATTAAATCTAGATTTTCTGGAGGTTTGGTCGTAGATATTCAAAAACCTGATCTCGAATTGAGAAAAAATATAATCGAAAAAAAGATAAGTGAGTTAAATAAACTGTATGCGGATAAGGTAGAAATTTCCCAGGAAATTAAAGACTTTATTAGCCTTGAAATTTCAAACAGTATAAGAGAGTTAGTTGGAGCAATTAATCGTATAATATCTTTTTCAAGAATTTATAACAAATTGCCGAATTTAGCAGAGACCAAAATTGTTTTAAAAGATTTATTAAATATTAATGAAAATAAAGTCACAATTGATTTAATACAAACATTGGTGTGTAGATTTTTTAAAATCAGTAAAAATGAAATGTTATCTTCTAGAAGATCAAGGTATTTAGTGAGACCGAGACAAACCGCTATATATCTTACAAAAATTTTAACACCAAAATCATTACCAGAGATAGGTAGAGAATTTTCTAATAGAGATCATACAACCATAATTCATTCGGTTAAAACCATTGAAAAGCTTAAGGAGAATGACAAAGATATGGCAGAAAATATAGATAAGTTAAAAAATCAAATATTGTATAATAATAAAGAAAATGAAATTTAGTGTAAACCAGCAAGATTTACAACAAGCATTAAATTATTGTCAAGGAGTTATAGAAAAAAGAAGCACGTTACCAATTTTGTCAAATATCTTAATAAGTGCATATAAATCAAAATTAATTTTAACAGCTACAGATTTAGATGTAATCTTTGTTCATCAAATTAATAATGTTGAAATATTTGAAGAGGGCAAAACTACTACAACATCCTCTATTATGTACGATATAGTAAGAAAAATTTCTTCTGGAAAAAAAATTAATTTAACATTGAACGATAAGAATAAATTACAACTAGAATCAGATAAATCTATTTTTAACCTAAATTGTATAAGCCATTCAGAATTTCCTGTGACTGATGAAAAATTTAATAATAATGAATTTTTAATTAAGTCAAAACAACTACTCAAATTGTTAAATAAATGTAAATTTTCTGTTTCAAATGACGAGACAAGACATTATTTAAGTGGCATATATTTTCATCAAACTGAGGTGGACGAAAAAAATTATTTAACAGCCGTTGCAACGGATAGTCACAGGATGTCAATTTCAAAAATAAAGCTAGATAAAGAAATTAATTTTGAACCTATCATTTTGCCAAAAAAAACTATTTTCCAATTATGTACAATTTTAGACAATTATGATGGTGACGTAAAAATTTCAAATATGAAGTCAAAAATTAAATTTGAACTCAGTAATAGTATTCTAATTTCAAAACTTATCGATGGAAAGTTTCCAAATTATATTCAAGTTATACCAAAAAAAAATCATAAAAAACTAGAAATAGATTTAAAATTATTTTTAAATTCCGTTGATAGAGTTGCTTCAATATCTCTTGATAAAAAAGATGGGGTAAAGTTTAGTTTAACAAAAAATTCTTTAAACCTATCTGTTAACAATGCAAATAGTGGCGATGGAAACGAGACCCTTACCACATCATTTGACCACAACCTGGAAATAAGTTTTAACTCTAGATATTTAATTGATGTGGCATCGCAGCTTGATGGTGAAAAAATTGAGTTGCATTTTAATGATAATGGGTCTCCCGTTTTAATAAAAGACCCAAGTGATTTTGATAGTATTTTTATAGTAATGCCAATGAAAGGTTAGCCAATTAAATCTAACTCATCATAAATATTTTTTTCAAGCATTTTTAAAAATTCCTCTTTTTGTAATCCAGGTTTAATGGGTTTAAGTATAGATATAGTAATTACTTTATTTGTTTTTTTTATACCCTGTTTAGGCCATACATAACCTGAATTGATCGCAACTGGTTGGCACAAAATATCTAATTCTTCATAAATCCTTGATGCTCCTTTTTTAAAAGGTGGTCGATCTTCTGGTAACACCCTTGTGGCCTGCGGAAAAATAACTATTGGTCTTTTAGAGTTTTGAATTTTTTCAGAAATATCCTCAAAAAAATTAAGATTATCTTTAGTGACCTTATCCCGTTTTATTGGAATGGAGCCAATCTTTTTCAAGTACCATCCGAAAATAGGAATTTTGATAAGTTCATTCTTTAAAATAAACACTGGTGAATTAAAAATAGTTTGAAGAAAAAAGGTTTCAAACATTGATTGATGTGAAGAGGCGATAAAAAATTTTTGATCTTTAATCATATTATCTTTCCCTTTAATAACTATAGTAGTTGATAGAATAATTTTTAGACAACATTGAGACCAATAGCCCATTAGTTTTCCACCTAATAAAGTAATTTTTTGTGGTAATAAAAGTGAAGGTAAAAAAATTATTGATATAAAAATAATTCCTGAAAAAAAAGAAAGTGAAAATAAAAAGTTTCTTATCATATTTAGACAACTTTATATTATTTCAATAAGTTTTTGCCTCTTTGAGATCACACTAGCTTTTGATTCTTTAATTAATATTTCTGCTGGCTTGGGTCTTAAATTATAATTTGAACTTAAGGATACCCCATAAGCTCCGACATCAAAAATTACGATAAAATCATTCTCTTTTAATTTTTGAAACTTTTTATATGATCCAAATTTATCAGTGCTCTCACAAATCGGGCCAACAAATTCATAAACTTTATTTGAATATCTATTAGTTCTTATGGCTGGTTTAATCTGATGTTTTGCATTATATAAAGCTGGTCGCATTAGATCATTCATCGCAGCATCTAATATTATAAAATTTTTTTTATATCCTTCTTTATTGTAAATTACTTTTGATATTAAAATACCTGTATTACCAATTATAGATCTACCTGGTTCTAGTATAATTTTAGATTTATTTTTTTTTAAAAATTTTTTTATACTACTGGAATATTTATCTAGATTTAATGTTTTCTTCTCATTATTATAACTAATTCCCATTCCACCGCCTAAATCAATATATTCAAAATTGAACTTTGTTTTTTTTATAATCTTATCAAGTATCATCAACATTTTTTCATATGGTTTTGAGTCTAAGATTTGACTTCCTATATGGACACTTAAACACTTTAAATTTAAATTTTTTGATTTTTTTACATATTTGACAAGTGTTAAGAATACTTTATCGGAAACTCCAAATTTATTTTCTTTTTTACCTGTTGATATTTGGCTCAAAGTCTTCGCGTCAGTATTTGGATTTAATCTAATTCCTACATCAACTTTAGTTTTGTGTCTCCTAGCAATTTTTTCTATTTGCAAAATTTCATTTTTAGACTCTGCATTTATAAGTAAAATTTTTTTTTTTATTGCGTATTCAATTTCAACTTTTGTTTTACCAACTCCTGAAAAAACAATATTTTTTGGCTTTATACCTGCCTTAAGGGCTTTCATTAGTTCACCAATTGAAACAACATCAGCACCCAAACCTTGTTTGTTAATTTCGCGTAATAGATTTGTATTGGGATTAGATTTTACAGAAAAACATATAATTGGATCAATTTTTTTAAAATTATCTTTTAAATTACTTATGTTATTTTTTAGCTTTTCTGATGAATAACAATAAAGTGGAGTTCCAAATTTCTTGGCTAAATGAGATGCTTTAATACCGTCTACAAAAAAATTTTTATTTACATATTTCATGAATATTTTGTGACATAATAAGGTATTTCGGAAGTCGGTTCTTGATAGGTAGGATCTCCCCTTTTTCCACAAGACATTACTAGTAGGCAAATTATCAATAAAAGATAAAATTTTTTTATCATAATTGTTTTTTATATTTTAATATCATTTTTTTAATATTATCAAAAGCGGTTCCTCCATAAGATTTCTTCGAATTTACAGAATTACTTATATCGAATACTTTTAGAACATCTTTTGTCAAATTTGGTTCAATTTTTTTTAAATCAAATAATGTTAGTTCATCTAGTTTTTTTTTTCTTTTCTCAGCCATATTTATTATAGCGGCTGTTTTTTGATAAGCTTCTCTAAAAGATCTAGCATGATTTTTAACAATATAGTCAGCTAAATCGGTCGCGGTAATATAACCACTGCTGGCCAGTTCTAACATTTTTTTTTTATTTGGACTGAAATTATTTAAAATTTCGTCAAGAATTTTTAAACAGTTATTTAAAGTATCATTAGTTTTAAAGATTATCTCTTTATCTTCCTGAAGATCTTTATAATAAGATAATGGCAAACCTTTAAGCACAGTTAACATTGAAAATAAATTACCGTAAATTCCTCCCGTTTTTCCTCTCAAAAATTCTAGCATATCCGGATTTTTTTTTTGGGGCATAATTGAAGATCCTGTTACGACTTTGTCCGATAAATTTATTAAATTAAAACCATCAGAGTTCCAAATTATTAATTCTTCAGCTATTCTTGATATGTGCATTGCACATACAGAACAACTATATAAAAAGTCTATAACAAAATCTCTATCTGATATCGTATCCACAGAATTGTTGGTAGGGCTTTTAAAACCTAATTTTTTTGTTGTAAGTTTTCTATCTATATTAAAAGAAGTTCCTGTTAATGCACACACACCAAGAGGATTTTCATTAAGACTTTCCAAATTATTTAAAAATCTTTTTCTATCTCTAGTAAACATTTCAACATAAGACATTAAGTAATGGCCTAAAGATAGAGCTTGAGCATTTTTTAAATGAGTAAAACCTGGCATGATAGTTTTAATATTTTTTTCTGCAATCTTAAGATTGGTCTTGATCAATTTTTTTAAATTCAAGTCTATATTTTGGGTAGCTGATTTCATCCATATTTTCAAATCTGTAATAACTTGATCATTTCTTGATCTAGCTGTATGAATGTATCCAGCATCATCACCTATCAATTGTGTAAGTCTTTTTTCAATGTTCATGTGAATATCCTCAAATTCTTGATTAAATTCGAATTTATTATTTAATATTTCTTTTTCAATTTTATTGAGTCCATAAACAATTTTGTTTTTAATTTTAAAAGAAATAATTTTTTGTTTAAAAAGCATTTCTACATGAGCGATAGATCCCATTATGTCTTCTTTAAAAAGTTTCTTATCAATGTTAATTGAGCTTCCATATTTTTTATAGAGAGCAGATGTCTTTGTTTTTATTCGAGTATTCCAAATTGCCTTATTGTTTTTATTTTTTATCATGCTAATTATTTATACCTTTTTAATATGAGATTTTTAGTAATATTTATATTTTTAATTTCAAATACATTTGCAAATGAAACTCTGAATATTAAAAACCTTATAATTAATAAAGAATTAAAAGAATATACAAATTTAAGCGTCTTAGATGATCAAAATAACCAAATAAATTTAAGTGACTATAAAGGAAACATTTTATTACTGAATTTTTGGGCAACTTGGTGTGCTCCATGCAAAGAAGAGATGCCATCGTTAGATTTATTGAAATCAAACAAAGGCTTAAATAACCTTAAAATATTTCCTGTAAATGTTGGACAGGACAATGTTAAAAAAGCCAAAGAATTTTTTGATGATTTGAATATTAAAAATTTAAATTTATATTTTGATGAAAATATAAATTTAACAAAAAAGTTTGCCTTAAGAGGAATTCCGACTTCAATTTTACTAAATAAAAATGGAAAAGAATTTGCTAGGGTTATTGGTTCAATAAATTTTAATGAAGAAAATTTTATCGAGTGGCTAAAACTTTATAATTAGTTTTTAAAAAAATAAGCAAAACCCACTAATACGATAATAGCAATAAACTGTAATATCACTCTTAACTGCATTAATTTATTTGAGTATTTTTTACTAGTCTCTCCACCTTTAAATAAAGTTCCAATTCCAAGTATAAGGACTAATCCTACGACGATTAATAGCGCTATTGATAATACTTTTAAAATTATTTCAGAAATCATCAGTTTATTGTAGGGTGTTTTACAGTAAAAAAACATTAATTACAAACTATGACATTTTGTCTTGATTCAATAATATTGAAACCTGAGAATGATTTGGAGATTAAGAATGCAATAATTTTACTCCATGGATATGGGGGTGATGGTCAAGACATTAGCATGTTATCTTTAGGCTGGAAACGTTATTTGCCTAACACAATTTTTATTTGTCCAAACGGTCATGAAAAATGCAAAATAAACCCCTCAGGTTATCAGTGGTTTGATTTATCAAAGGATGATCCTGAATATATTCTAAATGAATCCAAAAAAGCAGAGATTAAAATAAATGAATTTATAAATGAAATAAAAAATGAGTTTAACTTACAGAATAATAAAATTTGTTTATCTGGTTTTAGCCAGGGGTGTATGATGTCATTAAACTTAGGGTTAATCTCTGATCAAAGATATAGCTGTATAGTAGGTTTTTCAGGAAAAATAATTAATCAAGAATATTTGATGAAAAAAAAAAATGTTGATGCAGATATTTTGATGATTCATGGTGACGCAGATGAAATAGTATCACCCAACTTTTTACTTGAAGCTAAAGATTTTTTTATTAGGAATAGTGTTAATGTTGAAACACAACTCATAAAAAACTGCGGTCATCATATACCAGTAGAAGCCTCAAGCATAGGATTAAATTATATTTTAGAAAAATTTAATAATCTCTAATTATTGAAATAATTTTTTAATTAAGCTACTATTACTTAATGAATAATTTTGTTGAACAAAATGTTTCTTTAGAAAAGTGTCCTGCATTAGTTTTAAATGCAGATTATAGACCGCTGAGCTATTATCCTTTATCCTTGTGGTCTTGGCAAGATACTGTCAAGTCGGTATTTTTAGATAGAGTTATTATAGTAAGTAGTTATGACAGAATAATTAGGAGCCCATCTTTTAATATGCAGCTACCGAGCGTTATTGCATTAAAAAACTATATTGTGCCCCAAACTAAACCAAGTTTTACAAGATTTAATGTTTTTTTAAGAGATAAATTTTCTTGTCAATATTGTGGTAGTGGTGAAGAGCTGACCTTTGATCACTTGTTGCCAAGATCTAAAGGGGGAGAAACTAATTGGGATAATGTTGTAACGGCTTGTTCTGAATGTAATGTTAAAAAGGGTGGTAAACTTTTAAAAACATCAGGAATGAAGTTAAGTCAGTACCCTTATCAACCTACAACAGAAGATTTACATCGTAACGGAAAAAATTTTCCTCCAAATTATTTACATAAAAGTTGGATGGATTATTTATATTGGGATGTTGAGCTTGAAGCTTAATCTCTAAACTTTTTCTGAAATACGAATAGCTATTTTTGAACCTGTTTTAATTATTTTGTCCATAATTGAATAAAAACCTTTTTTTGATGCACCCTCCTCATAGGCTATATCTTTATGATCTAGCTCATCTTGTCTAAATTTAGTTATTTTTTTTTTCAATTCCTTTTCTTCTGGACCTAACTGATTAATTTGATCTAGATAATGTTTGTCTATCACTTCTTCAACTGAAGCAGTACACAACATCGCTGCTTTTTTTCCTAATAACGTTGATCCAAATCCTAAACCTACACCCATTAAGTCCCATAAAGGTAAAAATTTTGTAGGTTTAATATTTCTTTTTTTTATTTCATTTTCAAAAAATTGACAATGTTCTATCTCATGCTCTTTCATATCTTCAATTGTCTTTTTTAGACTCTCATTCTTGACAATTGTATTTAGAGCCAACAGCTGACCTTCATAAATTTTGACAGCCCCTCTTTCACCTGCATGATCAACTCTTATAAATTCTTTAACTTTATTACTTGTTTTTTTCATATTTAATAAAAATTTTTATAAAAGTTATAATAAATAATAAACTTATTACAATATTAATACTTGTTAGTGATAATCCTAAAATCCTAAATGTCACATCTTTACAGCTTATGGTTTTTTTACTCAATTCTCTTAGTAAATCTTCTTTAGTTATATTTTCTGTAAAATTTCTCGCATTACATACAGTTGATTCTTGAAAAAAACCTTGCTCAATTCCATAATGGTAAACAGAAATTGTAAACGAAAAGACAAAGGTAAGAATTAGCAACAAAGTTAAAAATTTTTGATTTTTCTTTATGATGAAAATCATTGCTATTAAGATTATACTTATCCCATAAGGAATTCTCTCAATAATGCATAAATTACATGGTTGATGACCTAAAATATGCTCTACGAAATACGCAAAAATTAATGCAGTAAAGCTAATAATTAAAATAATTTTTAAATAGAATTCATTTTTTAAATCAAACATAAAATTTTATAATTAGGTAAATCAATAAGCCAATTATAACAATTATTAATCCAATTATTGTAAACCATTTTGACCCGTGCTTTTCCATAAATTCAGTAAATAAATTCCCAAATTTATAAGAGAGGTATGACACTATAAAAAATCTCAACCCTCTTGAAACCAAACTAATAACTATAAATATAAAAAAATTAAAACTTATTAGGCCACTTGCAATGGTAAAAACTTTATAGGGAAGAGGTGTAAATCCTGCTAAAAAAAGTATACTTAGCCAGGCATAAAAACCATCACTATTAACTAAATTTTCTTTGATACTCGATAATTTATTTTCATATCCATAAAAACTCATAATTTGTGATCCAAAATCAAAAAAGAAAGCTCCAATTAAATAACCTAACATGCCACCCAAAACAGAAAAAATCGTAGTTATAAGAAAGATTTTGATAAAATCATTCTTTTTTGAAATCACCATTGGTATAATCATAACGTCTGGAGGAATAGGAAAAAAAGAACTTTCAACAAAAGATACAATTGCTAAATAGTACTTTGAACTTTTGTGTGCTGCTAAATCTAAACACTTTTTATAAAGATTATTAAACATTTTTTGGTTTTATTATAATTTTAGTTCTTATACTATTTAATAAATTATTAAACAATTATGGGCGAATGGCGGAACTGGTAGACGCGCACGACTCAAAATCGTGTTTCGTAAGAAGTGAGAGTTCGATTCTCTCTTCGCCCACCATTTTTATGGAATTAAAAAATATCAATAGTCTTGTAGAACTTTTTTTTAGAAAATCTGAAAAAAATATACCAAAAAAATTTAGTGTGAATGAGTCTACGTTTTTGACAAATTTAAAACCAAAAGAAAATGAGTTACCAGAATTAAGACAGCCTAACAATTATTCATGGAGAGCAGTTGATGGACAAATTAGGATATTATCTACCTATTTAAAAAAGATAATATCTAGAGGAGATAGGTGTTTGTTACTTTCAGAAAATCGACCAGAGTGGCTAATCTCTGATTTATCAATTATGAATGCTGGTGGAGTGACTGTACCTTTATTTACAACTTATTCTGATAAGGATTATGAATATATAATCAAAGACTGTATGCCAAAAGTTTGTATTGTCTCTACTCAAGAAAAATTTGATAAGATTAAAAAATATTTAACAAAAGACATTAAAGTTATTTCTATGGACGGCTTTGATGAAGAATTGGTTTTTTTTCAAAAAATTTTTACTGATTGGAATACTATAATAATTGATAAGAACTTTAAAATTCAACATTCTATAAACACCAGCCTAAAAAGAAATGATCTTGCGTGTATTATTTATACCTCTGGAACAACTGGAAACCCAAAAGGAGTAATGTTGAGTCATGGAGGAATTTTATCCAATTGCGAGGGAGCACTAGATATTTTAGTACCTTTATTTAAAAATGAAAAACCAGTCTTTCTGACGTGGTTACCATTATCTCATTCATATGAACATACAGTTCAATTTGTCCAAATTTCACTTGGAGCCAAAGTTTATTACGCTGAAAGTCTGGAAAAATTATTATCCAATATGTCGGTTGCAAAACCAACAATAATGACAGCAGTACCTAGATTTTATCAAAATTTATACAGTAAAATTTATATGAATTTCTCAAAACAAAAGGGTCTTAAGAAGAAGTTGATTTCATCTACCATCTCACTTGGAATTAAAAAACTAAATAAAGTTAAGTTAAGTTTTAAAGAAAATTTCATTAATATTTTCTGTGAAAATTTGGTAAGAAGAAAAATTAAAAATCAATTTGGTGGCAAACTAAAGGCCTTTGTTTCCGGAGGCGGTGCTTTAGATCAAAAAATTGGTGAATTTTTTAATTCTATAGGATTACCAACTTTACAAGGATATGGATTAACTGAAGCCTCTCCCGTTGTTAGTTGTAATATTCCCGGAAAAATTAAGATTGAAACGGTAGGCCCTCCTTTCAAAACTAATCGAGTAAAAATTGCTGAGGATGGTGAGATCCTAGTTAAAGGTGAAAATATTATGTTAGGTTACTGGAATAAAAAGAAAGAGACAGATGAAGTAATTAAAGATGGCTGGTTACATACTGGGGATATAGGTGAAATTACAAAAGATGGAAATTTAAAAATAACAGATAGAAAAAAAGAAATAATTGTCAATCTTGGTGGAGATAACATATCACCTTCTAAAATTGAAAATTTATTATGTTTAAATGAAAAAATTAAACAAAGCTTTGTATATGGAGACAAAAAAACATATCTGGTTGCATTGATCGTTACTGAAAGTAATGAAAACAAAAAAGAAATTGAAATTTATTTGGAAGATTTAAATAAAACTTTGTCATTAGTAGAAAAAATAAAAAAATTTAAATTAATAAAGGAGGAATTTACAATTGAAAATGGAATGTTAACACCAACTTTGAAATTAAAAAGAAAAAAAATTTTAGAAAAATATAAAGGCGATTTAGAAAAACTTTATTAATTATAGTAAAATATTTGATTATTAATCGCATAAACATTAACTTTTTTATGCATAGAAATTATAAAAATATTTTTGAATTTAAAAAATTTTTATAAAAATTTTAACTTCAATTAAAGAATTGACATAACGTGTATAAAAAAATAAAAATAAGTAATTACGAATCAATTTTGATTCGTTTAACTAAAAAGGGAGCTAAAGATGGCTAAAAGAAGAAAAAAAGCAAAGAAGGCTAAGAAAAAAGCTAAGAAAAAAGCTAAGAAAAGAAGAAGAAGATAATAACTTAGTATTCTTTATTAAAAACGCTTCTCATAACGTTATGTGTGAGAGGCGTTTTTTTTAGTCATCAACAGGTTCGTCATTATCGCTTTCTGTAATTGGCTCTTCATCTTGTATTTCAGGTGCTGAGCTTTTAATTGCTGTAGTCTCTGGTTTATTTTGGCCATCTAAGTTTCTTTTTAGCGCTTTATCCAATTTTTTTTGGGTATCCTCCAAAGATACATTTAATATTATTTTAAATTCAGACAAAATTCTCTCATAGGCTTTTTCAAAAAGTTGTCTTTCACTATAGGATTGATCAACCATTAAATCGTCTCCTTTATTTAAATCTCTTACTACCTCTGCCAATTCATAAATTTTACCTGAAGAAATTTTGGCCTCATACTCTTGTGCTCTTCTACTCCACATTGATCTTTTTATTTTTGGTTTACTCTTTAAAATTGAAATACATTTATTGACTTGGTTAATAGTCGCTAAAGGCCTAAGATGAGATTGTTTATTTACAGGCACCATACCGTTAGCTTTGTCTTTTTCAAATTTTATGACATACGTTTCAACGTCAATTCCACCAATATTAATTTTTTTAAATTCAGATATTTGACCTACACCATGTTTAGGATAAACTACAAAATCTTTAATTTTAAATTCTCTTTTTTCTGTTGCTTGTTTATTTACCTTTTTAATTTCAGGTTTAATTTCAGTTCCTTTAGAAATTCTTAAATTTTCTGATTTTATCTCTATTTCTTTTTTATTATTTTTTAATTTTTTTTTAATTGGTGTTTTTTTTATTATTGTTTTTGCTATTTTTTTAACAGGTCTTTTTATTTTTTTTGCAACTTTTGGTGTGGTAATTTTTTTTACTTTTTTCTTTGTTTTCTTTTTAAATGTTCTCTTTAAAATATTTTTCAAACTTATTTTGCTCATCTTTATATTTTTCGTGATCCAAAGGAGGATCTTTTTTTTCACTTATATTTGGCCAGATTTCAGAATATTTTCTATTTATTTCCAACCATTTTTCACTACCTGATTCTGTGTCAGATTTTATTGCATCAACAGGACACTCAGGCTCGCAAACGCCACAATCTATACACTCATCAGGCTTAATTACAAGCATATTTTTTCCCTCGTAAAAACAATCTACCGGACAAACGTCAACACAATCAGTCAACTTACATTTTATACATTTATCATTAACAATATAGGTCATGTATTATTGTGAACTCTCCCGTTTAATCTTTTCTTTAATATCTCCCATTACTTTACTGTCAATGTATAATAATCCAGCAAGTCTTCTCATTAAATTTGTTTCATAAATATCTGCTTCGTTATTTGAATATATAATATGCCATAGAGCTTCAATAATCTTAATTTTATTATGCTCATTCATATTTTTGACTTCTTTAGTAAAACTTAGAATTTGATTAGCATTTTGTTCAATGTTTTTTGCATCGATAAATAATTTTTCCAAATTATCTTTTCTTACCCCAATCTTAAGCATTGTCTCTTTTATTATTTTTTCTTCTTTATCTGAGAAATCCTCGTCTATTTTTGCCGCATATATAAGAAGAGCGCATATCTTCTTTAGATCATTACCAATGGTTTCATTCTCTTTTTTTTTAAAAAACATATATTAATTTAAATTAAGATCTTTAAGTACAACAAATGGGCTTTCTTTATTAGTTTTTTTTGTAAATATTTTTTTCACTTTTTTTACCGGGTTGTATTTAAAGTAAACTTCATCATTTCTAGCCGTTACTTTATAATTCATCAGTTTAAGAAGTTTTTTGAAATTCTCTTTGCTACACCCCAAGAGATTAATCATATCTGGGACCATTTTGATTTCATCTTTTTTTTCTTTATCATTTCTAGAATTCATAATTTTTATAAAAAGTCTTTCAAGGATATCAATCCGAACAAAAAAAGTGCTAAACTTCTCAAATCCACATAATAACATAAAGTTTTTATTTTGAAAATTTTTATCATCTAAAAAATTCAAACCAAATGCTGGTGGTTTTAAATCATGATATTTTTGATGATAGTTTTTCCACAACAGAGTTCTAAGAGAAACTGCCTCAGGTTTAATTAGTTTATATAAAAAAACATGGTATCTTCCAAATTTTACTCCTAAGTTACGTAAAATTTTTCTTTCATTTTGACCTAAATTTTTTAAATATTCAGTAACTTGCTCTCTTTTAATAACACCATTATTTTCATATAGTTGGTAAGCTAAAGCTTTTGTGGAGGAATTTTTCTCGTTAATATTTTTTAGATCAACTAAACTTCTTAAAACTGTGTTAATCTTGTTTTTTAACCATTTATTCATGAAATCTAATAATTTTTGTTTTTGATTTTGCTCTAAAATATCATCAACTATTAATTCTAAATTGGGATTAAGATAATCCTTACCCGAAGATAATTTTCCTATAGCGGAGTTGCTCCAATAAATTTTAAAATCGTTTTTAAGTTCAATTAGACCAGTATCAATAATAATTTTAATTCTTTTTTGGAGCTCAGGTCCTACAGTTTGTCTCGCTGCTTTCTTTAGAGATTTAATGTCTGTTTCCAAGGCTCCTTTTTTTAAATCTAATTGTAGTTTAAGCCCGTTTATTTTACCAATAAACTGATTGTCGATCATTACTTCGTTATTTTCTAAAATTTTTGTATTAAATTCCATATCCTGCTTCAAACCTCTTGCAAGAACACTTGCACGTTTATCAATAAAAGTTTTTGTAAGTTCTTCATGTAATCTTTCTGAAAGTCTGTCCTCTAATAATTTTGTTTTTTCAATCCAGTAGCTTTGATTTTCTACCCAATTATTTTTATTTGAAACATATGACCAAGTTCTTACATTTGCAATTCTATTTGATAAAGAATCTACATTTCCCTCTAATTTATCAAGTTTCATCAATTGTATTCGCATATAATCATCAGTAATTTTGCCTTTTTTGCTATTTAAATATTTGAAAACATTTCCAATTACCTCATAGTGATTACCGTAAGTTTTTTTTACAAAATCAGGAATTTGGCAACACTCCCATAAAAGTTTCAATTTTTCTTGATTAAATTCTCTATTTTCAAAGTTTTTGTCTCTTAAAAAAAACTTTAAGGCTTTTTCATCCTCACATTCATAAATTTTTCTTAACCAATCATTCTGAGGCTTTTCATCCAGTGATTTTATTAACAAAGATGGACTATTAAAATTTAAGTTTGAATTTCTCCAAAATAAAAAATTTATTTCCTCAAATTTGTGATTTTCAAGTAATTCTACTTCCTCAGGAGTAATTTCTCTACATTGTCCAGTAATACCAAAGCTACCGTCATTCATATACCTACCTGCTCTACCAGCAATTTGACCCATTTCAGATAAATTTAATCGCCTCAATTTTCTTCCATCAAATTTTTTTAGATTTGAAAAGTAAACATGATTTAAGTCCATATTAATTCCCATACCTATAGCATCAGTTGCAACCAAAAAATCAACATCACCAGATTGATATAATTCTACTTGAGCATTTCTAGTTTTGGGACTTAAAGATCCCATGACAATTGATGCACCTCCTTTCTGTCTTCTGATAAGTTCAGCTATTGCATAAACCTCTTCCGCAGAAAATGCGATTATGGCGGTTTTTCGATCGATTCTAGAAATTTTCTTATGTCCAGAGTACGAAAGTTTTGACAAACGATTTCTATTAATAAATTCTATATCATCCTCTAACTTGTTGATAATATTTTTAATTGTATTTGAACCCATAAACATTGTTAATTTTTCACCTCTAATATTTAAAAGTCTATCCGTAAAAATATGTCCACGCTCATGATCTGAGCACATTTGAATTTCATCTACAGCAACAAAATCTAATTGTTTATCGATTGGCATAGACTCGACTGTACACAAAAAATATTTTGCATTTGATGGAATTATTTTCTCTTCACCAGTAATTAATGCTACTTTTTCTGAGTTAATCTTTTTAAGCACTTTGTCATAAACCTCACGTGCTAATAATCTTAGTGGAAAACCAATCATTCCACTTTCAAAAGACAACATTGTTTCAATTGCTAGATGCGTTTTTCCAGTATTAGTTGGACCAAGAATCGCAGATATTTTATTTTTAATCATTCTATCTTTAGTGTACTTTTTTTTTAACCTACTAGATATTGTTAGTGTTAAAGAACAAAAACAGACTAAAACAAGACCGAATCGCAGGCTAAAAAGTTCTCATTTTAAAGTTATCCAAACATATTCTAGCATATATATAAAATTTTAAATAATTGTTAATTCTTTTATGGATTAAAAAGATCATATTCAATTTGTTTCAGTGCTAACAAATTTTTAAAATTCAGCTATTAGTCATCCTACTTTTTAAGATTTTCCAAATACCGTTTGCCGATGCTATTATATTATTGTTACATTTTAGCTCACAAAATAAAAAAACAAGTGTTTTGGTCTTTTTTAAAATTTTGACACGACCTATTATTTCATCACCAACTTTAGATGTGCCAATAAATTTCAAATCTAATGAAATGGTCACACAAGGTGAAGGTTCGGCTGATCTGTGAGCGGCTGAACCGGAACCCGCATCAATCAAAGCCGCAAGGTAACCACCGTGAGTGATGCCAGCTGAATTCAGATGATTTTTTGTTATTGTAGATTTGAATTCATAATGATTTTCAGAAATTTGTCTAAATAAAACTCCACCATTGTGTTTCATAAATCCTGTTTTTAGACTAATTTGCTCAAATTTATCTGTCATAGAATTTTATAATATAAAAGTTAAAATTAATAAAATTATAAAGATTATTATGAAAAAATAAATCACAGACATTTGTAAGGAAGATTTAAGGAGCCAATCAAACATTTATATTTTTTGGTGCGCCTGCTAGGAGTCGAACCCAGAACCTCCTGGTCCGTAGCCAAGCGCTCTATCCAGTTGAGCTACAGGCGCATTTATAATTTTATTTAAATACAATATATTAATTTTTAGTATATTTTAATTATAAGATAAATTTAAAAATTAATGATAGATAAATCAAAAGAAGTGGTGATTGTTAGCGCTGTTAGGACACCTATAGGATCTTATAAAGGTTCATTAAAAAAAATGAGATCTGATCAGCTTGGATCTTTAGTGATCAAAGAGGCTTTAAAATTAACTAAATTTAGCTCAGATGAAGTAGATGAAGTAATAATGGGCCAAGTATTGACCGCTGGGGCTGGACAGAACCCTGCTAGACAAGCTGCAATAAATGCTGGAATACCAATTTCAAAACCAGCCCATATAATTAATCAAGTTTGTGGGTCTGGATTAAGAGCAGTAATATCTGGATATCAATCTATCAAATTAGGAGAGTCATTAAATGTTATCTCTGGAGGACAAGAGAATATGTCAATAGCACCACATTCAATTTTTTTTAGAGACGAGAGAAAAATTTCAGAAGATAAACTGACAGATACAATGATTAATGATGGATTAACGGATGCATTTAATAATTATCACATGGGAGTTACAGCAGAAAATATTGCAAAAAAATTTGACATATCTAAAAGGGAACAAGATGAGTTTGCTCTAAATTCTCAAAAAAAGACAGAGGACGCTATCAAAAATAATAAATTTGACGATGAATTAATCAAGATTAATCAAGGTGATAATATGCTAGATTTAGATGAGCATCCACGAAAAGGTTTAAAAATTTCGGATTTAGAAAAACTTAAAACAGTTTTCAAAGAAAATGGAACAGTCACGCCTGGAAATTCTTCTGGTATAAATGATGGCGCTGCAGCTTTATTTTTAACTACTATTAAAGAAGCAGAAAAAAAATCTATCAAACCGCTTGCAAAAATAGTGTCATGGTCATCAGTGGGAGTTGATCCAACTCTAATGGGTTTAGGTCCAATAGAGGCTGTTCGAAAAGCAGTTAAAAAAGCTGGATGGAATTTAGATGAGGTGGATCTATTTGAAATTAATGAAGCTTTTGCAGCTCAAAGTATAGCTGTAATTCGTGAGTTGGGCATTGATCCAAATAAAGTTAATGTTAATGGTGGTGCAATCGCACTAGGTCATCCTATTGGTGCATCAGGAGCTAGAATACTTGTAACTTTAGTACATGAAATGAAGAGACAAAAAAAAAGTAAGGGTTGTGCGACTCTCTGTATTGGTGGTGGAATGGGTATAGCTCTATGTATTGAAAAAATTTAAGAATTTGTCTTTCCATACCTCCCTTCTAGCAATATTTTTTGTATCCATATTTTAGCGTCCATGTGTGTATTATCATTTGAATGAATAAGAAATTTTAATAACTTTTTAATCATTTTTGCATTTAAGAGTAAAAGAGTGTCAAAAAATAGGACAGAATGTGTTAAAATTTGCAATTAACTAAATTTTTATAGTGTATAAAACATAAAAATGACTGAAAAATTATTAGTTCCTGATATCGGTGATTTTGAAAATGTTGAGGTAATTGAATTACTTGTTACAGAAGGTCAAGAAATTAAAATAAATGATCCTGTGGTCACTATTGAAAGTGACAAATCTAGTGTTGAAATTCCATCAACTTTTTCAGGGAAAGTTGAAAACATCGAGGTAAAAGTTGGTGATAAAGTTTCAAAAGGGGATTTGCTTCTCAATATATCAAGCCCTAGTAAAAAATTGTCTAAATTAGAAGAGGTTCCAAAAAATACTGAAAATTTAATTTTAGAGGCAGAAAATTCTTTAAAGAAAAATAAAGAACAAGAAAAGCAAATTCCAGAATTAGAGAAAGAAAAACCTAGCAAAATTGAAGTTGTAAAGGAAGGTGATATTGATCCTTTAGAGACAAGTGAATGGTTAGAGTCTCTTTCAGATGTCATCGAAAAAGATGGTAATCACAGAGCTCACTATTTGATTAAGGAATTAATTAACAAAGCTTACATGGAGGGCGCCAATATTCCATACACACAAAATACCCCTTATATAAATACGATTCCTGTGAGTGAGGAGAAGAAATCAAATGGTGATCAGAATATTGAAAGAAGGATTAGATCATTAATTAGATGGAATGCTGCTGCAATGGTGGTAAGAGCAAATAAAAAATTCCCTGAACTTGGAGGTCATATTGGAACTTTTGCATCTGCAGCAACTTTATATGATGTTGGAATGAATCATTTTTGGAGAGCTAAAAATAATAAATTCGGTGGAGATCTTGTTTATTTTCAAGGTCATAGTGCACCTGGTATGTATGCCAGAGCATTCCTTGAAGGAAGGCTTAATGAAAAACAATTGGACAGTTTTAGACAAGAAGTTAAGCCTGGCGGTTTATCTTCATATCCACATCCTTGGTTAATGCCAAACTTTTGGCAATTTCCAACAGTCTCTATGGGTTTAGGACCAATGTTAGCGATTTATCAAGCAAGATATATGAAATACTTGATTAATAGAGGCCTAATTAAGGACGAGGGTAGAAAAGTTTGGTCATTTTTAGGTGATGGCGAAATGGATGAACCAGAATCTTTAGGAGCAATTGGATTAGCTGCTAGGGAAAATTTAGATAATCTAATATTTGTTATAAATTGTAACCTTCAAAGATTAGACGGTCCAGTGCGAGGTAATGGAAAAATTATACAAGAATTAGAGGGAATTTTTAGAGGAGCTGGATGGAATGTTATTAAAGTAATTTGGGGTTCTTATTGGGATTCACTGTTAGCAAATGACAAAACAGGCCATCTTATTAAGACAATGAATGAAACAGTTGATGGAGAATATCAAGCAATGAAAGCAAGAGATGGAGCTTACGTTAGAGAAAAATTTTTTGGAAAATATCCAGAAACTTCAGAACTTGTCTCAAGTCTTTCAGATAAGGATATTTGGAGATTAAATAGAGGTGGGCATGATCCCCATAAAGTTTTTGCAGCATATGATAAAGCATCTAAAAATGTCGGTAGTCCCACCGTAGTAATTGCTAAGACTATAAAGGGTTATGGCATGGGTAAAAGTGGTGAGAGCGTAAATACAACTCATCAGACTAAAAAATTAGATGTTGAAGACCTAATGTATTATAGAGATAGATTTGATGTTCCATTAACAGACCAGCAGGTCAAAAATATTGAGTATTATAAGCCAGATCAAAATTCCCCTGAAATAAAATATATTAAAGAGAGAAGACTTCAGTTGGGTGGCTTTATTCCTGAGAGAACTACTTATGCAAAACCTATTAAAGCACCTCCAAAAGACATTTTCGATAATATGAAAGTTTCAACAGGTGAAAAAGAGATGTCGACTACAATGGCACTAGTTAGAATGTTGACAAATCTTTTGAGAGATAAAAATGTTGCGCCAAGACTGGTCCCAATCATTCCTGATGAAGCAAGAACTTTTGGAATGGAAGGATTTTTTCAAAAGATAGGAATTTACGCTCATGAGGGTCAAAAATATGAGCCAGAGGATTCTGCTCAACTAAGTTCGTATAAAGAGGAAAAGAGCGGTCAAGTTTTAGAAGAAGGAATTAATGAAGCTGGAGCAATGTCATCGTGGATAGCTGCTGGAACTTCATATACCAATCATGATATTGAAATGATCCCAATTTATCTTTTCTACTCAATGTTTGGCTTTCAGAGAATTGGTGATTTTGCTTGGGCAGGTGCAGATAGTCAGTCTAGAGGATTTTTGATTGGAGCTACTGCTGGAAGAACAACTCTTGCTGGAGAGGGTTTACAACATCAGGATGGTCATAGTCATTTAATGGCTTCGACTATTCCTAATTGCAGATCATATGATCCAACATTTCATTATGAGCTTGCAGTCATCTTTCGAGAAGGTTTAAGAAGAATGCATGAAAAAAAAGAAAATATTTTTTATTATATTACAACCATGAATGAAAATTATCCTCATCCAGAAATGCCAAAAGATAAATCATGTGAGGAGGGTATTTTAAAAGGAATGTACAAAATAAAGGAGTTTAATAAGTATAAAAAAACTAAAATTCAATTTCTTGGATCTGGCACAATATTAAGAGAAATGATAGCTGGTGCAGAAATATTACAAAATGAATATCAAATCGATAGTGAAATTTGGAGTGTAACAAGCTTTAATGAATTAAGAAGGGACGGTCTTGAAGTAGAGAGATATAATCTTTTAAACCCTGATAAAGAACCTAAAAAAAGCTATGTAGAAAAATGTTTAGGTAACGCTGAAGGACCAATTTTAGCAGCCTCTGATTATATGAGAATGAACTCCGATCAGATAAGACCTTATGTAAATAAAAGTTTTTATTCACTAGGAACAGATGGATTTGGACGAAGTGATACAAGAAAAGAGTTAAGAAAATTTTTTGAGGTTGACAAGGAACATATCACAACATATGGGTTGAGCATTTTAGCTAAGGAACAGCTTATTGCATCAAAATATGCTAAAGAAGCAATTAAAAAGTATAAGATTGATACTTATAAACCTATGCCAACAAAACTATAGAATGCCAAAAAAAGATATAAAAGTTCCAAACATTGGTGAATTCAAAGATGTAGAGGTTATTGAAATTTTAATCAAAAAAGGTCAAGAGATTAAAAAAAATGATCCTTTAATCACAATTGAAAGTGATAAATCAAGCGTTGAAATTCCCTCATTACATAATGGATTAGTTACAGAATTAAACTTAAAAGTTGGTGATAAGGTTTCTGAAGGTAGTAAGATTTTAGAAATTGAATTAAAAAATAACAATGTAGAGACTAAAGAAATACAATCAATCAAAAAAGAAAATATCAAAGACAACAAAATAGAAATTGAAAAAGAAGTTAGACTAAAAAATATTATCGTAAAAGATTTTTCAAAAAAAACTTCAGCCTCACCAAAAGTCAGAAAATTTGCTAGAGAACTTGGTATCGATATTAGCAAAGTTGAAGGTAGTGAAAGATTAGGAAGAGTAACTGAAAATGATGTTAAGTCATTTGTTGCAAAAACCCCTGAGAGAAATATTGAAAAAGAATTAAAAAAAGATGAAATGATAGAACTAGAGTATCCTCACTCCGAATTTGGAAAAACAGAAATAAAGGATATTCCAAGAGTAAAAAGACTTTCATCTAAATATCTTATGAATTCTTGGTCCAATATTCCTCATGTGACCAATCACGATGAAGCAGATATAACTGAATTAGAGGAGTTTAGAACTTCTCTTACAGATATTTACACTGGAGAAAAAAAAAAAATTACTCCTTTAGCTTTTATTGTCAAAGCTTTAACTACATCACTTAAAAAATTTCCAAATTTTAATTCATCTATTGATGAAATTGATAAAGGAAAAATGACTTTTAAAAAATATTATCATATTGGAATAGCTGTGGATACTAAGCATGGGCTTATGGTACCAAAATTAAGAAATGCTGATAATAAGAATATATCTTTAATAGGTACTGAACTAAAAAAAATAAGTGATCAATGTAAAAATCTTAAAATTGATAAAAAAGAATTATTTGGTGGCTCCATGACCATAACAAGTCTAGGAGGTATTGGTGGTTCTTTTTTTACACCAATTATAAATTATCCTGAAGTTGCAATCCTAGGAGTTGGCAAATCTCAAAAAAAACAAATTTTTATTGATGGAAAGTTCATAACTCGAACAATTCTACCTTTATCTTTATCATATGATCATAGAATAATTGATGGAGCTGAAGCTGCTCGATTTAACAACGATTTGAAAGATAATCTGGGAAAAAATTTTGCTTATAAATTAGCTGTATAAAGAATATGTCAAAAACTCTCTCATTATCTAGTGCATTACTATGCACTTTCATTTGGGGGACTACATTCATTGCACAGGATACAGGTATGGACGACATCGGTCCATTCACTTTCAATTCCGTAAGATTTTTTGTAGGTTTTTTAGCAATCATTCCTTTAGCATTATTGTTTGAGGTAAAAAAACTAAAAAAGGAATTTAAACTTGATACGAAAACATTTATTATTTTATCCTTTTTAATTGGAGTGTCGTTATTTTTAGGCTCAGCATTGCAACAGGTTGCATTGCTTTACACCGATGTAGCAAATGCTGCTTTTTTTACAATTTTTTATGTGCCGATGGTCCCAATAATTGTTTTCATTTTCAAAAAAGATTTTTTGCATTGGAGTGTATGGCCTTCAGTAATTTTATGTTTAATTGGTGGATATTTATTAACAAATTTTCATGATGCAACTGTTAGATTAGGTGATACTCTTGTAGTTTTGGGAGCTTTATTTTGGAGCACACATATTATTTTTACTGGAATGATTATTAAAAAGTATAACTTACCACTGACAATAGGTGCAATTCAAACTTTACTAGTTGCTTTATTTTCATTTATTATAGCTTTGTTTTCTGAAGAATTTGTAATTGATAATATTTTGAATGAAATAGACTCAATCTTATATGCTGGAATCTTGTCAGGTGGTTTTGCTTTTGTTTTACAAATCTATGCCCAAAGAAATATAACACCAGCACCAGCAGCAATAATTTTTTCTTTGGAAGGTGTATTTGCAACGATTGCTGCTTGGTTTCTTTTAAATCAAATATTAGGAATTAATAATTTACTTGGTTGTTTTTTCATATTAAGTGGAGTCTTATTATCTCAATTAGTTCCATTAATTAAGAAAAGTAACTAAGTATATATTATTAAAAATAAAATTAAGCCAAGAATTATTCGATATGCTACAAATATATTGAAGGAAATTTTATTTATAAATTTAAGGAAATATTTAATTGTAAAAAATGAAAACATGAATGATAATGAAGTGGCAATTAATAATAAATAATTTATTTCTATAGATTGTTCAAAAGCCTCCCTTAAACCTAGGAAGCTTGCTCCTGCTAAAGCAGGTATTGATAGTAAAAAAGAAATTTTACTGGAGTCAATTCTATTAAAATTTAAAAATCTTGCTGCAGTAATTGTTATTCCAGCTCTACTAACCCCTGGTATTAATGCTAATATTTGAAATAAACCTATTAATAAAACTGACTTAATATTCAAATCTGTAGAGATATTTCGATCAGTTTTTCTTTGATCAGCAAAAAAAAGTATAAATCCAAAAAACAATGTTGTTGATGCAATTATTTTTGTGTTTCTTAAAAGATGAATAAATTCAGTGGTGTACAAAATATATCCGAATATTATTAAAGGCAAAGAACCAATAATTATTAAATTTAATAATTTATTATTATTTTTTAGATCAAATAACTCTTTTCTAAAATAAAAAATTACTGCAATTAACGAGCCTAAATGTAAACTTATATCTATCAACAAAGAACTTGTCTCTAAATCATAAAAATTTGATACCAATATTAAATGAGCTGATGAGCTTACGGGTAAAAATTCAGAAACTCCTTGAACTGAAGAAAGAATTAAAATTTCTATAAAATCTCGAAACATACAAGTGTCGTAACTTAAAAAATATTCATTTTAAACAATTCGATTTAATCATATTAGATATGCAAAAATCAGAATAACTAGGTTTTAAGCTAAATATTGTTATAATTAGGTCAAATTAACTGACCTATATATTTCTTTTACTAATAAAAACAATGTATATCTTGCGACAAAATTAAAAAAATTATGACTGATAAAATGTTAAAATTCGTCAAAATAGGTCAACAAACTCCACCTAAAAGAGAAGTAGATAAAAGAAAAGTTGATTTTAATGAAATTTATGACGAATTTATAACTCAAAAAGCACAAGAGCAGTCTAGTAGATGCTCTCAATGCGGTGTTCCTTTTTGTCAAGTTCATTGTCCGTTAAGTAACAACATTCCAGATTGGCTCAAATTGACTGCTGAAGGCAGGTTAAAAGAGGCTTATGAGTTATCTCAAAGCACAAATAATATGCCTGAGGTTTGTGGTAGAATATGCCCCCAAGACAGATTATGTGAGGGAAACTGCGTTATTGAGCAGTCAGGACATGGCACGGTAACAATTGGATCAGTCGAAAAATATATTACAGATAGTGCTTGGGAAAACGGTTGGGTAAAGCCAATCTCAATTAAAAATGAAAAAAATCAAAGTGTTGGAATAATTGGTGCTGGTCCTGCAGGACTTGCAGCTGCGGAGCAACTTAGAAAGAATGGATATCAAATAACCGTATATGACAGATATGACAGGGCGGGTGGTTTATTAATTTATGGTATACCTAATTTTAAATTAGAAAAACATGTAGTTGAGAGAAGAACAAAATTGTTAAAAGATGGTGGAATCAAATTTGAACAAAATTTTGAGGTTGGTAAGGATGCAACTCTAGAGCAACTGAGAAAAAAACATGATGCAATTTTAATTGCTACTGGGGTTTATAAAGCAAGAGAAATTGACCTACCAGGGAACGACCTAGATAATATTTTTCCTGCTATGGAGTTTTTAACTGCATCAAACAAAAAAGGATTGGGAGATAAAGTTGATTTATTTGATAAAGGCATATTAAATGCTGAGGGTAAAGATGTTGTAGTTATTGGAGGCGGGGACACAGCAATGGATTGTGTTCGAACCTCAGTAAGACAAAAAGCTAACTCGGTTAAATGCTTATATAGAAGAGATAAAGATAATATGCCTGGATCTGCAAGAGAAGTAGCTAACGCTGAAGAAGAAGGTGTTGAATTTGTTTGGTTGTCTAGTCCAAAAGAATTTAAAGGCAAAAATAAAATTGAAAAATTAATTGTAGATCAAATTCAACTTGGAGATCCAGACGACTCAGGTAGAAGAAGACCAGAAATTAAACAAGGATCTGAATTTGAAATTAAAGCAGATATGGTAATAAAAGCTTTAGGATTTGATCCAGAAAACTTGCCATTATTATTTGAAGCACAAGAGTTACAAGTTACAAAATGGGGAACAATAAAAGCTGACTTTGATACTATGGAGACAAATATCAAAGGTGTTTTTGCTGCTGGAGATATTGTAAGAGGTGCATCTTTAGTGGTATGGGCAATAAAAGATGGAAGAGATGCTGCGTCATCAATCAAGTCTTATCTTGAAAATATCGAATTAAAAAAATCAAAAGTTGCATAATGAGTACTTATAAGAAAAATTTAGAATTACTTGCTAAAAATAATGTTTATTCTAAAGAGATGGAACATGATGCATGTGGAGTAGGGTTAATTGCATCGACAGAGGGAAAAAAATCAAGAGAAGTTGTAGAATATGGAATTGAAGCTTTAAAAGCTGTTTGGCATCGAGGGGCTGTTGATGCTGATGGAAAAACGGGTGATGGGGCAGGAATACATTTAGAAATACCTAAAGATTTCTTTATTGAAAAAATAGAAGTTACAGGTCACACACACGATGGCTCTGATATTTGTGTTGGGATGATTTTTTTACCTAGGAATGATTATGCTGCACAGGAAAGCTGTAAAACAATTGTAGAAAGTGAGTTAACTAAAAATGATTTTAGTATTTATGGTTGGAGGCAGGTGCCAGTTAATCCAAAAGTTTTAGGAGAAAAGGCTCTTCAAACAATGCCAGAGATAATTCAAGTACTTTTCAAAGCAAATAATAAAAATCTACTTGATAAAGATCTTGAGAGAAAAATTTATGAAACAAGAAAAAAAATTGAGAATAAAGCGTTCAATTTATCATTAAATAATTTTTATATTTGTTCAATAAGCGCTAAATCAATTATCTATAAAGGCATGTTTTTAGCTGAGGCTATTTCAGATTTTTTCTTGGATTTAAAAGATGTGAGATTTATTTCAAGATTTGCAATTTTTCATCAGAGATTTTCAACCAACACCGCTCCGAGCTGGAGTTTGGCTCAACCGTTTAGAGCAGTCGCCCATAATGGTGAAATTAATACTTATAAAGGAAACAAAAACTGGATGAGAGTTCACGAACAAGAGATGAGTAGTCCTTTTTTTGAAAATATTGAAAATTTAAAACCAGTTATTCAAAAAGGTGTTTCAGACTCTGCGGCCCTAGATAATGTTTTTGAGTTATTAAATAAATCAGGTCAACCCGCTCCTTTAGCAAAATTAATGATGATCCCTGATGCTTGGTCAAAAAGAAATAAAACTCTACCAAAAAACCATCAACAACTGTTTAATTTTTTAAATAGTACTATGGAACCTTGGGATGGTCCTGCAGCAATTGCTGCAACAGATAATGAGTGGGTTATTGCAGCAAATGACCGTAATGGTTTAAGACCCTTAAGATACGCAATAACAAAAGATAAGTTTCTCTTTGCTGGATCTGAAACTGGAATGATTGAGTTAAATGAAAAAAGAATTTTATCCAAAGGTAGACTAGGCCCTGGTGAGATAATTGGGGTTAGAATTGAAAAAGGTAAATTATTTACGAATAACCAAATTAAAGACTATTTAGCGAAAGAATATAAACATTTTAATTCTCAGATAATAGATTTAGATGAAAAATTATTGATTTCTAATGAGAAACATAATTTTGATGGCGAGGATCTAAGGAGACGACAACACACTTTCGGAATAAGCTTAGAAGACTTAGAGTTAATTTTACATCCAATGGCAGAAGACGCTAAAGAGGCAACGGGTTCTATGGGTGATGATACACCGTTAGCAGTTTTATCAGATAAATACAGACCACTTTATCATTTTTTTAGACAAAACTTTAGCCAAGTGACTAACCCACCGATTGACTCTCTAAGAGAAAATAAAGTTATGAGTTTGAAAACTAGATTTGGTAATCTTGGGAATATTTTAGATTTCGATACCTTAACGAAAGAAAATATTTATGTTTTGAATAGCCCGGTATTATCAAATTCACAATTTAATAAATTTATTAATTTTTTTGGCAAAAACTCAGTTTCTATAGATTGTACTTTTTCGAATGAGCAAAATTTATTTGACTCTATTAAAAGGATCCAAAAAGAGTCAGAAATTGCTGTTAGACAAGGTGTGACACAGTTAGTTTTAAGTGACAAAGATATTTCAGATAAGAGAATGCCTATGCCAATGTTGTTATGCGTTGGAGCGATTAATACTTTTTTAATTGATAAAAAATTGAGAGGATATGTTTCAATCAATGTTCAGTCTGGTGAGGCGTTAGATACCCACTCTTTTGCAACATTGATAGGAGTTGGAGCAACTACAGTTAATCCATATATAGCTTTTGATAGTTTATACCAAAGACATGAGAAAAAGTTATTTGGTCAGTATAGTTTTGATGAATGTGTCGAAAGGTATATCAAATCAGTGAATGCAGGATTGTTAAAAATCATGTCAAAAATGGGTATCTCTGTTTTAAGTTCTTATAGGGGTGGATGTAATTTTGAGACTGTTGGTCTAAGTAGATCAATAGTTGATGATTATTTTCCAGGAGTTACCTCAAAAATTTCTGGTATTGGATTGTCAGGAATTGAAAAAAAAATACGTGTAATACATAAAGAGGCATTTGAGAGCACTGATACGGTTTTGCCTATAGGTGGTATTTATAGATACAGAAAGAATGGAGAAACACATCAATATCAAGGTAGATTAATCCACTTATTACAAAGTGCAGTTGGGTTAAATTCTTATTCAGCATATAAAAAATATGCTGAAGGAATATATAACTTGCCACCAATTAATTTAAGGGATTTGATTGACTTTAGAAAAAAAAAATTAGGCCCATCTATTCAAATTTCTGAGGTTGAACCGATAGAAAAAATATTAAGGAGATTTGGTAGTGGGAGTATGTCTCATGGAGCATTATCTAAGGAGGCACATGAAACTTTGGCTATTGGGATGAATAGGATTAAAGGTGCATCCTGTAGCGGAGAAGGTGGTGAAGATGCAAATAGATTCAAAATCATGGACTCTGGTGACAGTGCGAATTCGAGAGTGAAGCAAATCGCATCCGCAAGATTTGGTGTAACTATAAATTATTTAAATAATTGTAATGAAATTGAGATTAAAATTGCTCAAGGTGCAAAACCTGGTGAGGGTGGTCAATTACCAGGATTTAAAGTAACAGATGAAATTGCTAAGCTAAGACATTCAACGCCAGGTGTAACATTAATTTCTCCACCTCCACATCATGATATTTATTCAATTGAGGATTTGGCTCAGCTCATTTATGATTTAAAACAAATTAATCCAAAGGCACGAATTGGAGTTAAATTAGTTGCGTCATCTGGCGTTGGTACCATTGCAGCTGGAGTGGCAAAAGCTAAAGCTGACATAATTTTAATTTCAGGACATAATGGAGGAACTGGAGCTACACCACAAACAAGTGTAAAATATGTAGGCATTCCTTGGGAGATGGGACTTACAGAGGCAAATCAAGTTTTGACATTAAATAATTTAAGACACAAAGTTACTTTAAGAACTGATGGAGGCATTAAAACGGGAAGAGACGTTGTTATTGCAGCTATGATGGGTGCAGAGGAATATGGTGTAGCAACTACTGCTTTAGTGGCGATGGGCTGCATTATGGTAAGACAATGTCACTCAAATACTTGTCCTGTAGGAGTATGTACACAAGATGAAAAATTAAGAGAAAAATTTACTGGAACTCCTGATAAAGTAGTAAATTTATTTACGTTTATTGCTAAAGAGGTAAGAGAAATTTTAGCTTCACTTGGTTTTAAATCTTTAAATGAAGTTATCGGTCGAACAGATTTATTGATGCAAGTAAGTAAAGCCTCGCCTAATCTAGATGATTTAGATCTTAATCCACTATTTGTACAAGCAGACCCTGGTAATAACAAGAGATACTGTGAGATATCAGAAATTAACGAAGTTCCAGATACGCTGGATCAAGAGATTTGGCCTCAAATAGAAAAAGCTTTAGATAACTCTGAGAAAATAAATAATGAGTTTTTAATTCAAAATACTAATAGAGCTGTGGGTACTAGAATTTCACATCACTTGTATAAAAAATATGGTTATGAAAAATTAGAGGAAAATTTTTTAACTCTTGATTTTAAAGGTTCAGCTGGACAATCTTTTGGGGCATTTACAGCAAAAGGTCTTAAACTTAATTTAAAAGGTGATGCAAATGATTACGTTGGTAAAGGTTTATCAGGAGCTACCATTTCAATTAAACTTCCCGATGAAAGTAATTTAATTTCAAATGAGAATACTATTATTGGTAACACAGTTCTTTATGGTGCAACTTCAGGTAAACTCTTTGCAGCCGGTCAAGCTGGGGATAGATTTGCAGTAAGAAATTCTGGTGCAATAACTGTTATCGAAGGTTGTGACTCAAATGGTTGTGAATATATGACAGGTGGAACGGCAGTAATTCTTGGAGATGTTGGTGATAATTTTGCAGCCGGCATGACAGGGGGTATGGCTTTTATTTATGATAAATCAAAAGAATTTGAAAAAAAAGTTAACCCTGACTCAGTCGTATGGCAAAATGTAGAAACTGAATATTGGTCAAAATTTTTAAAAGAATTAGTACTCGAACATAGTAATGAAACTGGATCTAATTTGTCAAAAAAAATAATCGATGATTTTGAGAACGAGTTAAAGAATTTTGTACAGGTTTGTCCAAAAGAAATGATAGATAAGCTCAAAAATCCAATTTCTATAAAACCAAAAATACAAAAAGTTAGCTAATTATGAATTTTACCTCTCTTTTCAATATTTTAAGCCATTTAGGTGAAGACAAACTATGATCACCGTCTTTTACAATTACTAATTTCTTTTTTTTCGATTTAAACATTTTCAAAATTTTTTTTGAATAAATTACAGGAACAGACTCATCTTTACTCCCATGAACCATTGTTACATTTACATTTTGATTTATTTTTTTGTTTAAAACTTTATTCTTTTTTCCATCTTTTATCAATTGGTGTGTAATTGGATAAGTGTATTTTCCGTGTTTAAGAGGATATATACCATTTTTAATAATTTCCAATTTAACTTTTTTTGTAAACTTCCTCCACATTAAGTGTTCAAGAAATTCGGGTGCAGACCCAATCCCCAAAAAACCTACGATTTGTTTCTTAAAATATTTAAATTGATTTAATGAAATCCAAGAACCCATGCTTGACCCAATTAATATTATGTTATTTTTTTTGACAATTTTTCTAATTAGTTGTGAAGTTTCATTTGTCCATTTTGTTATATTCCCATCAATAAATTTTCCTGATGATTTTCCATGGCCGGAATATTCTAAAGCTAAAAAACCTAAATTATTTTTTTTTGCAAATCTTAAAAAAGTTTTGGGTTTTTGACCCTCGAGGTCTGATTTAAAACCATGAAGAAAAACAAGATAAGTGTTTTTCCTCTTAAAATTCGTCAAATATCTTATTCTTTTAGTTTTTGTTAGTTTTAAGTATTTAAACTTAGTCATAAAAGTTTATTAGTTATTTCGATTATTATATAATTAATTCTAATGTCATTTAATTTAAAAGTTTTACAAGTTATCCCCAAACTAGGCTATGGGGGAGCTGAAACCGGTTGTTATGATATTGCTCATTATCTTCCAGAAAATAACTGTAAATCTTTCATAGTTACAAGTGGTGGCGAGCTAATAAAATTTATAGATAGAAAAAAAGTAAAATTAATTCGATTACCTGTTCATAGCAAAAATCCTCTTTTAATTTTATTAAACTCAATAATTTTAGTTTTTATAATTTTATTTTACAATATACCCATAGTTCACGCTCGAAGTAGAGCGCCAGCCTGGTCTTGTTTAATTGCAACTAAATTAACAAGAAGAAAATTTGTAACAACTTTCCATGGTACATACAATTTCAATGGAAAAATCAAAAAATTTTATAATTCGGTTATGGTTAGGTCAGATCTTGTTATAGCTGGATCTAATTTTATTTTTTCCCACATTAAAGAAAAATATTCAAATCTCATTGATGTAAAAAAAAAATTACTTGTAATATTTAGAGGTGTAAATGTTGATTATTTTGACTCCAGTACAATGTTAGAAAAAGATGAAAAAAAATTATTAAACGAATGGGGTATATTAGAAAATAAAAAGATTATTTTGTTACCTGGTAGATTAACATCCTGGAAAGGTCAGGAACTATTTATTGAAGCGATAAATTTGGTTAACATTGAATTAGGTTACGAAGCATTTTATGCAGTAGTCCTGGGAAATGATCAAGGACGAGAAGCGTATAAAAAAAAGTTACACCATCTTTGTGAACAATTCAAAATTTCTAACCAAGTAAAATTCATTGACTCATGTAAAAATATGGCTTTGGCTTATAAAGTTTCAGATATAATTGTTTCAGCATCAATTGAACCAGAGGCATTTGGACGAGTTGCAGTAGAGGCTCAATCAATGGAAAAGATGATAATTGCTAGTAATATTGGTGGATCAAATGAAACTGTGATTAATGAAAAAACAGGTTTATTGTTTGAGTCTGGAGATCCAAAATCTTTAAGTAAAAAAATAATCCAAGCTTTAACTATGGATGAAAGCTTATTGAAAACTATGGGTATTGAAGGTAGAAAAAACATTGTAAAAAAATTTAATGTTGAAAAAATGTGTTTTTCTACTTATTCAGAATATAAAAAATTAGTTATTTAAATGCTTACAATAAAATTACCAGATGGAAATAATCTTAAGTTTCCAAAAGAGGTCACAGGTTTAGAAATTGCAGAAAAAATAAGCAAATCTCTTTATAAAGAAGCCTTGATAATGAGTGTAAATGGTGAGCTCAAAGATTTATACTTTTTGATAAAAGAAGACTCTTTAGTAAAAATTTTTACTGCAAAAGATCCAGAGGGATTAGAAGTCATTAGACACGATGCTGCTCACATTATGGCTATGGCTGTTCAAGAATTATATCCTGGAACACAAGTTACTATTGGACCAGTGATAGAGAATGGATTTTATTATGATTTTGCAAGAAAAGATCCATTTACTGATGAAGATCTTAAAAAAATTGAGAAAAGAATGTCAGAAATAATAGACAAAGACGTAAAAACAAGAAGAGAAGTTTGGGACAGAGATAAAGCAATTAAGCATTTCAAAAAGATTGGAGAAAAATATAAGGCAGAAATCATCGAAAGTATTCCTGAAAGTGAGGAGCTTTCAATCTACCATCACGGTGATACTTGGCATGATTTATGTCGAGGGCCACATTTGTTATCCTCAGGTAAAATTGGAAAAGCTTTTAAACTTACTAAAGTATCAGGGGCATATTGGCGTGGCGACTCCAATAATGAAATGCTTCAAAGAATCTATGGAACTGGTTGGGCAACTAAAAAAGACTTAGATGATTATTTAAGAAGAATTGAAGAAGCTGAGAAAAGAGATCATAGAAAATTAGGTAAAGAAATGGATTTATTTCATTTTAGAGAGGAAAGTCCTGGCTCTGTTTTTTGGCACGAAAAAGGTTGGGCAATTTTTCAAAAACTTATCAGTTATTTAAGAGCTAAACAAGATAAAGCAGGATACAAAGAAGTAAATACTCCAGAGGTATTAGACAGATTACTTTGGGAAAAATCTGGTCACTGGGAAAAATATGGGAAAAATATGTATACGTCTCAAACACCTGATGAAAAAGTTTTCGCTATCAAACCAATGAATTGTCCAGGTCATATTCAAGTTTTTAACCAAGGGCTTAAAAGTTACAGAGATTTACCATTAAGAATTACAGAATTCGGAAAAGTCCATAGATATGAACCTTCAGGTGCTTTACATGGCCTTTTAAGAGTGAGAGCTTTTACTCAAGATGATGCGCATATTTTCTGCTCAGAGGATCAAATTACTAGCGAATGTTTAAACGTAACAAATTTAATTTTAGATATTTATAAGGATTTAGGATTTGAAAATGTTATTTTGAAATACGCAGACAGACCCGAGGTAAGAGTTGGCGAAGATTATGTTTGGGATAAAGCAGAGGCCTCTTTATTGGAAGCAGTAAAAGCTACCAAACTTGAATATACCATCAATAAAGGTGAAGGTGCTTTCTATGGACCTAAAATTGAATTTGTTTTAAGAGATGCAATTGGTAGAGATTGGCAATGTGGGACAGTACAAGTCGATTTAAATTTACCAGGGAGATTAGATGCTTCCTATGTGGATAAGGATGGAGCAAAAAAAGTACCAGTGATGTTACATAGAGCGATGTTTGGTTCGCTTGAGAGATTTATTGGAATATTAATTGAAAATTATGCTGGCAAATTCCCTTTTTGGATTTCTCCTTTACAAACTGTGGTAATACCTATCTCAGAAGACTTTGAGAACTATGCAAAAGAAGTAACTAAAAAAATAAAAGATGCAGGTATAAGTTCAATTGTTGACTTAAAAAAACATAATCTAAATTATAAAATTAGAGAACATTCTTTAGCAAAAATACCAATTCTACTGATTTGTGGTAAAAAAGAAGTTGACAGTAAGAGTGTAACCATTAGAAGATTGGATTCTAATAAACAAGAAAATATGAAACTAGATTTATTTTTAAAAAGTTTTTCTGCACTAAACAAAGTATCTTAAAATTTAGTGCCAGACATCAAACAAAATTATTTCCAAAAAAGAACTAAAGATCGTGGCCCAAGATCTAATAATCGAATTTCATCACCCGAAGTTCAGGTTATTGCAAATGATGGAAATAATTTAGGAATTTTGAGTACAAATGAGGCAATTGCAATTGCGAAAAGGGAGGGACTAGATCTTATAGAAATATCTCCCAATGCTAATCCACCTGTCTGTAAAATTATGGATATGGGAAAGTTTAAATATGATGCTCAAAAAAAAGCAAACCTTGCAAAGAAAAAGCAAAAAATAGTTTCATTGAAAGAAATAAAGATGCGACCTGTTACAGAGACCCATGATTATGAATTCAAAGTAAAAAATGCAAAAAAATTTATTGCTAAAGGTGATAAAGTAAAATTTACAATAAGATTTAAAGGTAGAGAACTTCAACACTCTCACCTTGGAAACGAGCTTATGGCTAAAATTAAAGAGGATATGAAAGATATTGGCAAAATAGAATTACATCCAAAGTTTGATGGTAAACAAATGATTATGGTAATTCAGCCTTTATGAGCCTTAATATAGGTTGTAAATTTATTTCTTTGTATGTATAACCTCGCTCAATTATGCCAAAATTAAAAACCAAAAGCTCAGCAAAAAAAAGATTTAAGATATCGGCTAGAGGAAAAGTTATCATGGCCCAGGCTGGCAAAAGGCATGGAATGATTAAAAGAACTAATTCACAAATAAGAAAATTAAGAGGCACTACCACAATGTCAAAGCAAGATGGAAAAATTGTTAAGTCGTATATGCCTTATAGTTTAAGAGGTTAAAATGGCTAGAGTAAAAAGAGGTGTTACAAGTAGAGCAAAACATAAAAAAGTTTTAAAAGCTGTTAAAGGTCAGTGGGGTCGAAGAAAAAATACCATTAGAGCTGCAAAACAAGCCATGGAAAAGGCAATGCAATATGCATACAGAGATAGAAGAAATAAAAAAAGAGATTTTAAATCTTTGTGGATTCAAAGAATTAATGCAGGTGTAAGAGCTGAAGGATTAACTTATTCCAAATTTATTAATGGCCTAAATAAATGTGGAATTAAAATTGATAGAAAAATACTTGCTGAGATAGCATATGATAGTCCAGAAGCCTTCAAAACTATTGTCCAAAAAGCACAATCTGCACTAAATTAATCTTCACTATTGTTTTATTTCACTGAAGAAATAATCTGTAAAAATGTCAGATCTTAAAAAAATAAAAGATGAACTTCTTTTGAAACTGAAAAGTAAATTAAACTTGCCAGAGGTAAATCAAATGAAATCTGATTTATTTGGTAAGAATGGATTAGTTTCATCACAATTTAAAAAGATAGGAACCATCGCAGAAACTGAGAGAAAAAAATTTGCCTCAGAACTCAATGTTATTAAAGATGAATTACAAGATTTAATTAATTTGAAAATAAAGGAAATTGAAAATGAGGAAATTAGAGAAAAGTTACAAAAAGAAAAAATTGATATTACTCTGCCTGAGAGACCATTTGTAAGAGGCAAAATTCATCCTGTGTCACAAACAATAGATGAAATATCCTCGATTTTTTCTGAAATTGGTTTTAGCGTTGAAGAAGGTCCAGATGTTGAGAGTGAATATAATAATTTTACTGCACTCAACACGCCGGAAAATCATCCAGCTAGAGATATGCATGACACATTTTATCTAGATGAAAAAAAAGAAAGATTATTACGCACTCATACTTCTCCAGTACAAATTAGAACAATGTTAAAAGACAAACCACCGTTTAAAATAATAGCTCCTGGCAGAACATATAGGTCAGATAGCGATCAGACACACGCACCTATGTTTCATCAGGTTGAAGGTCTTCATATAGACAAAGATATTAATATGGGACATTTAAAAGGATGTCTAAATTATTTTATTAAGGAATTTTTTGAATTGGATAAAATTAAAATGAGATTTAGACCAAGTCATTTTCCTTTCACAGAGCCGTCTGCTGAAGTTGACATAGGATACGAGATGAAGGATGGCAAAATAGTAATTGGTGAAGGTGATCAATGGCTTGAGATTTTGGGGTGTGGGATGGTACATCCAAATGTTTTAAGAAATGTTAAAGTAGATCCAATAAAGTTTCAAGGATATGCATTTGGGATGGGCATTGATCGGTTGGCTATGTTAAAGTATGGAATTAACGATTTAAGAGCTTTTTTCGATTGTGACTATAGATGGTTAAATCATTTTGGATTTGATCCTTTAGATGTACCAACAAATTATAGAGGCTTGAGTAGATGAAAATCACATTTGACTGGCTTAAAGATCACTTAAAAACAAATTTAAAAGAAAAAAATCTTTTAGAACAACTTACCAATGTTGGATTAGAGGTAGAAGGAGTACAAAATCTTTCTCCAGATAAAGAACTTTTTAAAGTCGCTAAAATTATTAAAACAATAAAGCACCCAAATGCAGATCGGCTAAAAGTTTGTGATGTTGATGTCGGAGAAAAAGAATTTAAAAAAGTTGTATGTGGGGCTACTAATGCAGTTGAGGGACTAATTACAGTATATGCACCTCCAGGATCAATTATCCCAAAAACTAAAACAAAATTAGTTGTGGCTACAATAAGAGGAGTTACTTCTTATGGAATGCTTTGCTCAGAGTCTGAATTAAATTTATCTGACGAGAGTGATGGTATAATTGAACTATCTTCAGGATACAAAAAAATTGTTGGCAAGAGTTATTTTTCAAAATCAAAATCTAACTTGATTGATTTATCTATAACACCTAATAGACCAGATTGTCTTGGCATAAGAGGAATTGCAAGAGATCTGGCCGCTTCAGGGTTTGGAAAATTGATTGATTTTAAGAAAAAAAAAATTAGATCAAATAATAGACATTCTTTAAAAGTAAAAATAAAAAAAGAAAAAAATCAGGGATGTAGCATATTTGGTAGTTGCCTTATTACCGATGTAAAGAATACTGAAAGCCCTCAATGGCTTAAAGACAAATTGATTTCAATAGGCCAAAAACCAATTTCTGCAATAGTTGATATTACAAATTATGTAATGTTCGATCTTAATCGTCCGTTACATGCTTATGATGCTGATAAAATCGAAAAGGGTATTATTGTTCGTAATTCAAAATCAGGAGAGAAATTTACTGCTTTAGATAATAAGGATTATAAGCTTGAAGATGGAATGTGTGTGATCAGTGACCACAAAGGTGTTTTAGGACTGGGCGGAATTATTGGTGGAACAAGATCAGGAACAGAATTAGATACAAAGAATATATTATTAGAGTCAGCTTATTTTAAACCTGGATCAATAAGGACCACTGCAAAAAAATTGAATCTTGATACTGATGCAAAGTTTAGATTTGAAAGAGGAATTGATCCATTATCAATTGAGGACGGCTTAAATAAAGCCGCAATATTGATTAAAGAAATTTGTGGTGGTAAAATCAGTAATATTGATGTTCAAAAAATTGAACCTCATAAAACAAAAATAATTGAATTTGATATAAATTTAGTTGAAAAAGTAGCAGGTTTTAAAATTTCTACTAAAGAAATTTTTAAAATTTTAGAAAATCTTGGTTTCAAATTTAAAAAGAAAAAATTTTTTTTTGAATTAATTGTTCCATCATGGAGACCTGATATCACGCAAGAAATAGATATTGTTGAAGAATTGGTTAGAATAAGTGGTTACGATAAAATAAGGATTATAGATCCAATCAAGAAAAGAAAGAAGTCTACTTTAAATAAATCCCAAAAATTATTTCATTTTTTACAGAGATCAATTGCTTCTAAAGGTTATCTAGAAGCAATCACTTGGTCATTTACAGATTCAAATTACAATAATTACTTCAGAGACACTAAAAAAGAAGTTAAGATTGTAAATCCAATAAGTACAGAATTAGATGTTTTAAGAAATTCAATATTCTCAAACTTGATAATATATATGAATAAAAATCTTGATAGAGGTTTTAAGGATTTATCGATTTATGAAATTGGCCCAACTTTTAATGGTTCTAAGCCAGGTGAACAAAATACTGTGGTATGTGGTTTGTCATCAGGAAAAAAATCAAGATTATCTTGGATTGAAAAAGAGAGAAATGTTGATGTCTTTGATGTCAAAAAAGACGTAGTCCAAACTTTAATTGAGGCAGGGTATAAATCAGAAGAATTTTTTATAGACAACAAAACTCCAAATTATTATCATCCTGGTAAATCTGGTAGATTATTTTTAAAAAAAGACGCAGACTTAGTAGCAGCTTATTTTGGAGAAATTCACCCTAACATAACTAAAAAAATCGACATGAAAACAGAATCGCTAGTAGGTTTTGAAATTTTTTTAGATAATTTAAAATTACCAGTAAAAACCTTAAATGATCAAAAAAATAAATTTAATGTTTCAGATTATCAAAAGTCTGAAAGAGATTTTGCATTTATCATAAACAAAGATGTTAATGCGCAAGACCTAATTAATGCTATTGCAAGTGTAGATAAGAATTTGATAAGTAATATTAAAGTTTTCGATGTTTATGAAGGTGACAATATTCCTGAGAATCAAAAATCGATAGCAATAAGTGTTACTATACAATCTAAAGAGAAAACATTAAATGACAATGATTTAGAAAATATTAATAAATTAATTATTGAAACAGTAGAAAATAAAACTGGCGCAAAGATCCGTTCTTAATAAAAATGACCACAATTGATCATATAAGAAATTTTGCAATAATTGCACATATAGACCATGGCAAATCTACAATAGCAGATAGAATAATTCACAAATGTGGAGGATTGACCGAAAGAGAGATGAAAGCTCAAGTTTTAGACTCAATGGAAATTGAGCGAGAAAGAGGTATCACTATCAAAGCTCAAACAGTGAAACTTAATTACAAATCTAAAAACGGTAAAGAATATATTTTGAATATAATAGATACACCTGGCCATGTAGATTTCAGCTATGAGGTAAGTAGATCTCTCTATGCATGTGAAGGTTCTATACTTATTGTTGATAGTACTCAGGGCGTAGAGGCACAAACACTAGCAAATGTCTATCAAGCAATGGATATAAACCATGAGATTATACCTGTTCTAAATAAGATTGATTTACCAGCATCAGATTTAGATAGAACAAAAAAACAAATTGAAGATGTGATTGGTATTGAAACTGAAAATGCCATTCCCTGTTCAGGAAAAACAGGTGAAGGTATAGATGACATATTGGAACAAATAGTTAATCAGCTTCCTGGACCAAAGGGTAATCTAAATCAAGATTTAAAGTGCCTGTTAGTAGATAGTTGGTATGACACTTATCTTGGGGTTGTAATTTTAGTCAGGGTTATTAACGGTAAAATTATTAAAAATATGAAAATTAAAATGCTTTCAACTAATCAAGATTATATTGTAGAGAAAGTTGGATTATTTACTCCAAAGCCAAAAGATATTAGTGAACTAAATTCTGGAGAAATAGGATTTATAACTACCGGTATAAAAGTATTATCAGAGACCAAAGTCGGAGATACAATTTGTGACGCTTCAAAACCAAAAGTTGAAGCTTTGCCAGGCTTTAAACCAAGTAAACCAGTAGTTTTTTGTGGTTTGTTTCCAGTGGACAGCTCTGAGTATCAAAAACTGAAAGATGGATTGGCAAAATTACAATTGAATGACGCAAGTTTTTCTTACGAAGCAGAGTCATCTTCAGCTTTAGGTTTGGGATTTAGATGTGGATTTCTAGGATTACTACATCTTGAAATTATATCTGAGAGATTAGAAAGAGAATTTGATGTAAATTTATTAACAACAACGCCAGGTGTTGTCTATAAAGTTAAAATGAATAACGGAGAAATCAAAGATTTACAAAATCCATCAAGTTTGCCTGATCCGACTCTCATTCAATCGATCGAAGAACCATGGATAAAAGCTACAATTATAACACCAGACAATTATTTAGGATCAATAATTAAATTGTGTCAGGACAAAAGAGGAATTCAAACAAATTTAAGTTATTCCGGAAATAGAGCGGTTATTTCTTACGAACTTCCACTTAATGAAGTTGTTTTTGATTTTAACGATAGAATAAAATCAATGACAAGCGGATATGCAAGTTTTGATTATGAGATAATAGGTCATAGAGATGGTGATTTAGTAAAACTTGGAATTTTAGTAAATGGTGAACCTGTTGATGCTTTGGCTATGATGATACACAAGGACTTTGCACAAAAGACTGGCAGAGAAGTTTGTGAAAAACTAAAAGATTTGATACCTAGACATAATTTCATGATACCGCTTCAAGCTGCAATTGGAGGGAAAATAATAGCTAGGGAGACAATCAAAGGGTTTAAAAAAGATGTATTAACCAAAATTCATGGTGGTGGAGCTACTGACAGAAAAAGAAAGTTACTTGAAAAACAAAAAAAAGGGAAAGCAAGATCTAAACAATTTGGTAGAGTAGAAATACCCCAAGAAGCTTTTATTGGTGTTTTGAAAATTAATAAAGAAAAATGAATAACAAATACTTGGCCACTTAAAAATGGATATAAAATCTGTAATTAAAAAAAATTTAATCTTAAATTGGATTTATAAAATTCAAAAAATTTATAAAAATAAAAAACCTAATTTTCATTATGGAGAATTTGCTGAGGATATCTTTATAAATCGTGTATTTAAGAACTTAAAATCTGGTTTTTATATTGATATAGGAGCTTATCATCCTTTTAAAGGTTCTTTGACCTTTTTACTTTTTCAAAAAGGATGGAGAGGATTGAATATAGATTTAAGTGAAGACTCTATCGAATTGTTTAAAATTGCAAGACCGAATGATCTCAATGTAAATTGTGCTATAACAAATTTTAGTGGAGAAACACTTTATTATCAAAATTCTGAAATAAACCAACAAAATTCACTTATAAAAAGAAATAATCATCAAAAAGAAATTAAAGTTAATGCTTTTACACTTAACGATCTTTTAAAAAAGAAAAATGTTACTCAATGTGATTATCTCAATATAGATACTGAGGGAAACGAAATTGATATTATACAAAGTATTAAATTCGATGTTATTAAACCACAATTGATTTCAGTTGAAGATAATAGTTTTGATTTACATAGTGAAAATAAAAAAATAATAATAAATTTAATGAATGAAAAAAATTACCAAATAATTAATATAATTGGAGTTACGATGTTTTTTACAAAAAGTAGTAGTGTTAATAAGTTTTTTGATCTTATTAATATATAATTACATTCTGTTTTTTTTTAAGGACTTCAATTGTTTTTAATATTGAAAAACTTAAATTTAAATTATCCCTATAATAATTTAAATCCGATCTAAGAATGTCATTAAATGCTAAATTAATTTGATTGGCTTTTTTAATTTTTAAAATTTTGTTTTTGGTGCGTAAAAATTTTATTTCGGCATTTTGAATTATTTTTTTTGAAAAAATAAATTTAACTTTTATTTTACCATTTGCACCGATAATTGTAATATAGTTCTTATACAATGACTTGAAACCCCATGCTAATTTAAAAAGAACTTTATTTTCGTTTTCAGCAGTTAAATTTCCTTTAATATCTAATTTATTTTCTTTTATAATTTTTTTTTTTAAAATATTTATTTTTTTTGAGTTAAATAAAGTAAACATTATTGATAAAGGGTAAAATCCAACATCATTTATTGCACCACCTCCCATTTTCTCTGAAAAACGGAAATTATCCTTTTCTTTTAATGGTATTTTGAATTCTGATTCCACTTTTTTGATATCACCAATGAGTTTTTTTTTCAAAATTGTCTTTAATTTTAAAAATAGTGGATGATGTTTATATTGTATAATCTCATAAAATCTGACTTTATTTATTTTTGAAATTTTTACTAATCGTCTTAATTGAGAAGTTTTTAAACAAATTGGTTTTTCACATATGACATTGATTTTGTTTTGTAATGCAAATTTGATATTTTTGAAATGATCAGAGTTTCTTGAGGAAATATAAACAAAATCTATATTTTTTTTTGATTTTAACTCATCTTTATTTTTTAACCATTTCACATTTTTAAAATTTTTATTTTTATTAATTTTTTTAGTTAAGATATATTTTATCTTAATATTTTTGTTATCTTTAATACTTGGAAAAACTTTATTTTGAAAATGATTACTAAAAGACCATATTGCAAGTTTGTACATTATATAAAAGAAACCAAGGTTCTTAAATGAGGATTTACAATTGCATTTTCTAAAATTAATTCTTTAATCTGTTTCAAAGTAATCCATTTAAAGTCAGATCCAATTCTGACCTCACTTTTTCCAACGTGTTCAACCAGAATTCCAAGATTTCTCTTATTTTTAAGTCTTCCTCCTTCTTCAGACACCCACTGTTTAAAGATGACTTTGCAATTATTTTTTTTTGGATATTTAAAATATTTTAAATATTTTACCTCTTTGCCTCCATGAGATCTCTTGATGTTGCTAAACGTAGCTTGAACCGTAGGGCTTAATTGAATAAATTTATAGTTACCAGGTTCAAATTTTGCATTAATTAGATAGTGCGGTGATTTGTTTATATCCTTTTTCAAAAGGCCTAATATTCCACCATCATAGCCAGGCTCTGTGAACATTGGTTGATCCCAACCTTTATTCACTTCTCTTTTGAAACTTTTAATCACTCTTATTCCCTCTACTTTATAAAATGAGCCAGAAGTGTGTATCATTTGTCCTTTAGTATTTATTTTCCAATTATTACATTTAGTAAGAGGTATGGTTTTTATTTTTATTTTAGATTTTTTTATTATATTTCTATACCAACTCTTGATATCTTTAATTGAATTAAGGGATTTATAGTTACCAGATAATTCACTTCTTAGTTTAAGTATCTCGTTTTTTTTAATTTTCATAAAATTTTTGGGGAGGGGACATGAGTAATAAATCTCCCACCTCTATTAATAAATTTTTTTTCCTTTTTAAATATTTCATCCTTAAAATTCCATGCTCCCAAAAAAGCATAGTCGACGTTACTTGGAATACCGTTATATTTTTTTATAGGGATGTGAGTACCGGGGGTAAATTTACCAGCTTTTGTTGGGGTAGTATCTAAAAAATATTTTATAAATTTTTTATCAATCTTACAAAAATTTAGGACTGTACTTGATTTGTAGGTAGCACCATATCCTATTATGTTTTTTTTCTCTTTTTTTAGTTTTTGGAAAATTTTTATCAGATTTTTTCTTGATTTCAAAACTTTTTTGGCAAAAATTTGATATGTTTGTAATTTATTCATTCCAAAATTTTTTTCTTTTAATAAATGTTTTTTTACAGTATTCGAAATTTTAATTGTTTTGTTATTAACTTTTTTAAAATACACTCTGTTTGAGCCACCATGAGTTTTAAGTTCTTCAACATTAAATACTTCTAAACCACTTTGTTTTGTAATATTTTTTAGTGCAGTTATTGAAAATACATAGGCATGTTCATCATAAAATTGATCATAAGATAATTTTTGAAGAGACTTTAATAATGATGGATCCTCAAGAATGAAAATTCCATTGGAATTAAGTGAATTTTCTATAGCTTTAAAAGTCTCATTTAAATTATGAATATGGCTAATTGTGTTAGCGGAATAGATAATATCAAATTTTCCATGTTTACTTAAAATTTTATTTGATAATTGAAATGTCCAAAATTTGTCATAAGTTTCAATTTTCATTTTTGAGGTTAGATCTGCCAAATTTTTACAAGGCTCAACCCCTACATTATTTATGTTTGAAAAATATTTTATGAAAACACCATCATTACTACCAATTTCTAAAATTGATTTAGGTTTAAACTTTTTTTTTATTTTATAAGCTAAATTTTTGTATGCTTCTTGCATCGTTATGGATGCTGATGCTCTGTGAGCATATTTATCATTAAACATTTTTTTTGGTGGTACAAAGTTATCTAAAGAGACTAATTTGGTTTCTTTATGATAGATCAGTTTCAGATTATAAAAAAATTCGTTTTTAGGTTTATTGGTTTTCAAAAAATTGTTTGTTATTGGATGTTTTCCCAAATTTAAAAAACTAATTTTTTTCATATGTTAATGATCTTTTTGAGTTTATTTGTATTCATACTCGTGTTAATTCCAATCAAATTCTTAGATTTGTTGTTTATCTTAATTTTTTTTACATTTGCATTTATTTCTTTTGCAAAATTGTAAGCACTTTGAATTTTTCCCCCAATATTTATTATTCCTTTTTTGTTTAGAAGTTTTAAAGTTAATTTTGCTGCGTCAGTTTTTTTCATAAAGCAAGTTAGATAATTACTAAAAGCTGATTTGTGTGGAAAATTATCATCATTCATACAAACTCTCAGAATTAATGAATTTTTATAAATATGGCATGCACATTCACCTCCGAGTTTGGACCAACCATATTCGTTAAAGGGCATTAAATGATTTTTTTCTGTATAGTTCCCTTGTTTTCCTGGGTAAACAAAATTAGTTGAAATGTAAATAAGTTTAATTTTTTTTCTAATACATGCCAAAGTAACATTAGCAGTTCCCACAATATTAGTTAAAATACTTTTTTCTAATTTCTTTTTATGATCAATCATAGGAGTTGAAAATGCAGCTGCATGAATAAAATAATCTATCTTTTTTTTCTTAATGAAATTATCTATCGAGGACAAATTGTTAATATTCATCTCATTCTTGTTAGGAGCAATGATTTTGTACTTCGAATTAACTTTTTTGATTGCTTGTGCAAATTTTCCTTGACCTCCTGAAATTAGAATTGTTTTCACGATAAGATATATTCTTTTAAATTTTTGTCTTTCTTGGATAAATTTGGTCTTCTTATATTCCATTTAATTTTAAATTTTTTATCATTCCAAATAAATCCACTATTATTTTTGATTGAGTATTTTTTATTTAATAGATAAAGAACTGTATTTGATTTATCTAAGCAAGAATATCCATGCGCAAATCCTTTTGGTATAAAAAGAACGTCATTTTTTTTTAAATTATGGTAAAAAATTTTTCCAAAATCTTTACCTTTGTTTAAATTTACTGTGACATCAAAAATTTTACCGTCAATTATATAAACTAATTTTTCTTCATCCATATTTTTATTAAAATGCATACCTCTTAAAACATTTTTTCTCGAATTTGTTAAGATACTGTAAGAAAATTTTGAAATCATTAATTTTGGAGTTATCTCTATTAGATATCCACGTTTATCTTTAAACAACTTGCTTTTGTATTTTATCGGAAGCATCTATTTCAAATTAAATTTTTTAAATACTGAGAATATCTACTATTTCTATTAAATCTAATTCTATTCAAAATATTCTTTTTGTTTATCCATTTGTTATTTAAGGCAATTTCCTCCAAACAACCAATTTTAAAACTTTGTCGACTTTCAATATTTTGAATAAAATTGTTAGCACTATGTAGATCGTGAAAATTACCAACATCCATCCAAGCTGATCCCCGGCCAAGCTTGACTACACTTAACTTCCTTTTTTTTTTATAAAAATTTATTAAATCAACAATTTCTATTTCACCTCTTTTAGAAGGTTTTAGTTTTTTTGCATATTCTGAAACTTTTTTGTCGAAGACGTAAAGTCCTGTAATAATTAAATTTGAATTAGTTTTTTTGGGTTTTTCAACAATACGTTTTATTCTATTTTTTCTGTCAAATTCTACCACTCCATATGCCGAGGTATTATTGCTTGGATAAAGGTATATATTGCAACCAAGAGTTTTTTTAAAAGAGCTTTTTATAATAGGTGATAGCATATTTCCATAAAAAAAATTATCACCAAGTATCATTGCCACAGACTCATTATGAATAAATTTTTGAGACAAAATAAATGCATCTGGAAGACCTCTTGGCTTAGATTGCACAATAAATTTTATTTTAATACCTAAATCTTTCTCATCACCTAATGCTTTCTTAAAATTGACTTCTTGTCTTTCATTAATTATGAAAATAAATTCTTTAATTCCAGAAAGCATCATTAAAGACAGTGGATAATAAAACATTGGTTTGTCGAATAAAGGAAGCAATTGTTTATTCACAGACTTAGTTACAGGAAACATTCTTGAACCTGTACCTCCACATAATATTATTGCTTTTTTAATCAATTAAACCGAGCCTTTTGTAGTTGTAAGTTTTGTGAGTACTTTTTAACCAATTTTCGTTATTTAGATACCAATTAATTGTATCTTCTAATCCAACTTTTAAACTTTTTTGCATTTTATAATTGATTATTTTTTTAAATAAACTTGTATTAAGTGCATATCTTTCGTCATGGCCAGGTCTGTCTCTTACAGTCGTTAAAAATTTTTTTTTACTAAGGTCTGTCAATCCTTTTGACTTCATTATTTTAAAAATGAGATTTGCAATCTCTATATTAGAAACTCGTAAACTTGAACCAATATTGATCTTTTTAAAATTTCTCTTAGACATTATTGTTTTTAAAATAGCCTCACAACTATCTTTTACATGTATCCATTCTCTAATATTTTTACCTTTACCATAAATAGGTGCAGGTTTATTTTTTAAGTAATGTAATATTAAAGTTGGTATAAATTTTTCTGGATATTGATAGGGTCCATAATTGTTCGAAAGATTGATGATTTTAATATTTGTTTTATAGGTTCTGTTAAATGATGACGCGATAAGATCCACGCTACCCTTTGAAGCAGAATAAGGTGATGAAGGATCGTATGGATCGGTTTCTTTTGAATATCCTTTAATTAGAGATCCATATACTTCATCAGTAGAAATTTGAAAAAATTTTATTTTCTTAATTTTTAAATAATGAGAGTAAGCAAAAAAAAGATTTATTGAAAGATCTATATTATTTTTGATAAAATTGAGAGGATCATTTATTGATCTATCAACATGACTTTCGGCTGCAAAATTTATTATCAAATCAGGTTTAAATTTTTTTAAAGTATCCAAAATTTTTTTATAATTTTTAAGATCATTTTTGATAAAAAAATATTTCTTTGGATATTTAATTATTTTGAACCTTTCTGGAGTAGAAACTTCAGATATTTTATCGATATTTAATATTTTATAATTTTTGGATGAAATTAAATTTACAAAGTTTGTACCTATAAACCCCGAACCACCTGTAACTAAAATTTTTTTCATTTTTGATTTATCTTTGGCCGATACCAAGGTTCTTTTAATATATATGAATTATATAATCCACTAATTCTAGCTAAATATATTTCTTTTTGTGTAGGGTTTTTTGAGTAAATCATTAGTCTTATTAATGATCGTATTAAATAAGGTAATGTTGATATAAAAGAGTAAATATAACCGTAATATTTTCTTTTGTAGTAAAATTTAGACCACATAAGATGCCAATTCCTATTTACCTCAACAGGATGATTAAATCTTTTATTATGTGATCCTAATTTGTTAGAATATTTAATTGGTACTTGATAAATATTAATTTTCTTTTTTAAAGCTCTTCTTAAAAAATCTGCATCTTCGTAGTATAAAAAAAATTTTTCATCAAAACCCGAAAGTTTAAGAAATATTTCTTTTTCTATAAAAAAACATAACATGCCTCTAGTTTTTTTTATTTTTTCAACATTCACTGGACAATCATTCTCATCCGAAAGTATAAAAATGTTAAATTTATCATTGAATTTTTCACTGAGTTTCTCAAGTTTATTTATAGAGTCTTTTTCTACAAAATTATCAGGACTACAAAAAAGAATATTTTTAGTTTTTGTTAATTTTGCACCAAGATTTGCAGCCTGTCCAAAACCATAATTTTTGTTTAAAATTATCTCAACGTTTTTATACTTTCTTTCAATTTTATTCTTTAGTGAGAAATTTTCTGAATTTTCAATTACTATGATTTTGGTATTTTCATCATAAGATTTTATGTTTTGTTCAATTAGATGTTCACTTTCATAAGAAACTATAATTACTGTAGTATTCATTCAACGATTAATATATTAAATTTTGTTTACAATCGCTATTGGATTATACTCCAACTAAAAGGAGAGGTGGCCGAGAGGTTTAAGGCGCACGCTTGGAAAGCGTGTATAGGGTTCACTCTATCGCGGGTTCGAATCCCGCCCTCTCCGCCACAAAAAATCAAAAAAAGAAGGGTAATTTTTTTATAAATTGTAGCTAATAATTAAATTATAAATAAACAAATTTTAAAAAAAAATGTTATAATTGCATTTCCCATAAATATAAAATGACAAAAAATAATTATCAAGCAGACTCAATAAAAGTTCTAAAAGGTTTAGACGCTGTCAGAAAAAGACCAGGAATGTATATAGGTGATACAGATGATGGTACTGGATTACACCACATGGTATATGAAGTCGTAGATAATTCAATTGATGAAGCCTTAGCAGGACATTGCAAAAATATTGATGTAAAAATTAATTCGGATGGTTCAGTCACTGTCAGTGATGATGGAAGGGGAATTCCAGTTGATATACATAAAGGTGAAAAGAAATCAGCAGCAGAAGTAATAATGACTCAGCTTCATGCTGGTGGAAAGTTTGATCACGATTCTTATAAAGTTTCTGGAGGTTTACACGGTGTTGGAGTTTCAGTGGTTAACGCCCTTTCAGAAAATTTAAAACTTGAGATACATAGAGATGGAAAAAAATACTTCATAGAGTTTAAAAATGGAGAAGCAAAGTCTCCATTAAAAGTATTGGGAAAATCAAAAAACACAGGCACATCTATAAATTTTAAACCATCTAATGAGATTTTTTCTTCTACTAAATTTAGTGAAAAAACTTTAACTAAAAGAATGAGAGAGTTAGCTTTTTTAAACAAAGGTATAAAAATAACCTTAACTGATGCAACTACAAAGAAAGAGAGAATTAATGAGTTTAAATTTGATGGAGGAATTTTAGAATTTGTTAATTTTTTAGATGAAAAAAGAGAGAAACTTCAGAACAAAAACGGAAATGACTTGTTTAAAAAACCAATTTATCTAGAGGGTAAGAAAAAAGATATAGAGATTGAATGTTCTTTAAAATGGAATGCTTCTTATTCGGAGGAAGTTTACCCTTACACTAATAATATTTATCAAAAAGACGGAGGTACACATTTACTAGGATTTAGAAGTGCTTTGACCCGGGTTATAAATAAATATGCAGGTGAGCATAACTTACTCAAAAAAAATAAATTTACTATTTCTGGTGACGATATTAAAGAGGGTTTAACTTGTGTACTATCCGCAAAGATTCCAGATCCTAAATTTTCATCTCAAACTAAAGATAAATTAGTTTCTTCAGAGGTTAGGATGATTGTAGAAACAGTAATTAATGAGAAATTATCTATATGGTTTGATCAAAATCCATCTATTGCTAAAATTATTTTATCAAAAGTAATTCAAGCTGCTCTAGCAAGAGACGTAGCCAGAAAAGCAAGAGAAAATGTTAGAAGAAAAGGCGCACTTGAATTAAGTGGACTTCCTGGAAAATTAGCAGATTGCCAGATAGGAAAGCAAGATGGCACAGAATTATTTATCGTCGAGGGTGATTCTGCTGGAGGCTCTGCAAAACAAGGAAGAGATAGATCAAATCAAGCAGTTCTGCCTTTGCGAGGTAAGATTTTAAATACATATGTTGAAGATCTTAAATTAAAGAATAATTCAAACGGTAATGGAGCTGATCAAAGGACTAAGGCTTTATCTAAAATGATTTCTTCCAATGAAATTGTTACGTTAATCAATGCGCTTGGACTCGATCCAAAATCTCAAGAAATAGATCTTAAAGATTTAAGATATGGTAAAATAATAATTATGACAGATGCTGATGTGGATGGATCACATATCAGAGCATTATTATTAACTTTTTTTAATAATAAACCATTCAATAAACTTATTGAAAATGGTCACATATATTTAGCTCAACCACCTTTATTTAAAATAAACAAAGGTAGTAAAGGTGTTTATATCAAAGATGAAAAAGAATTAGATGACTATATAGTTAGAAATTCAAAAGAAATTAAAAATTTGAAAAAAAATTCTAAAGAATATATTAAAAAAATTGAAGTTGAAAAATCTAAAATGAACATTCAAAGATTTAAAGGATTAGGGGAGATGAATCCAGAGGAATTATGGAGCACAACACTAAACCCTGAGACAAGAAACTTATTGCAAGTAAAATACTCCAGTGATTTAAATAAAGATCAAAAACTGATTCATACATTAATGGGTGGTGATGTTGCTTTGAGAAAAGATTTTATTGTATCAAATGCTATCAATGTTCAAAATCTAGACGTTTAAAAATGGGGTTCTTCGAAATTTCGAAATACCACACACTAAAAAAATCTACATACATCAATTTAAGATGGATAGGGATAATTGGACAATTAATCTCGATTTATTTAGTATATTTTTTTTTTAATTTTGACTTTAATTTTTTTTATTCAAATTTAATAATTATTCTTGGAATAATTAGTAATTTGTACTTAGTTTTTCTTAACAAAGAAACTCAACTATCAGACAAATCGGCTTTATTATTTTTATTAATAGATATTATGCAGTTAGGCTTTTTAATCTACTTAACCGGTGGAATAAAAAATCCATTTATAATATTTTTAATCATCCCAAGTGTATTTGCGTCAACAAATCTTGGGATAAGAACCAATTTATTACTTGTATTATTAACTTCTCTAGTCATAGCTTTTCTTACATTTTACTCAAAAGATCTGCCTGCGCCTTTAGATTTACATTATCATGTTAGTAGTTATGTTTATTATTCTGTGCCTATTGCTTTAATAATAGCATTAATTTTTTTCAACTATTTTGCGATAATTTTTGGAACAGAATCTCGTTTAAGAAAAGAGGCCTTGAATAAAATGGAGGAAATTATGGCAAAGGAACATGAGATGTTGTCTTTAGGTGGACAAGCTGCTGCAGCTGCTCATTCTCTAGGTACTCCACTATCTACTATTAAAATAATCACTCAAGAGTTAACTAAGCAATTAAAAAACCAAAAAGATGTCATTCAGGACATTGAATTATTGTCAAGCCAAGTTGAGAGATGCAACCAAATTTTGAGAAGACTATCATTAAACCCGGATATTGAAGATAATTTTATTGATGATGATTTAACCATGAGAGATTTATTAAAAGAGATTATTACATCATTTAAAGAAACAAGTAATAAAGAATTTAATTTTAATTTTGAACAAGACTCAACTCCAAAAAAAATTACAAAATCCATAGAGATAGTTTATGGTCTCAGAAATTTTATTGGTAATGCGAATAAATTTTGTAAAAGTAAAATTTTTATCAACTTAAAATCAAATAATGAGTTTACCACTGTTACGATTGAAGATGATGGTGATGGTTATCCTAATGATATAATTTCAAAAATTGGTGAACCCTATTTAAGGTCATTTGCTTTTTCTAATAAACAAAAGCTCGGTTTAGGTTTGGGAATTTTTATTGGAAAAACATTGTTAGAAAAAAACTTTGCTTTAGTGGAATGCTGGAATTCTAAAACAAGAACTGGTGCAGAAGTTGTTATAAAATGGAGAAATAAAGATCTATTTAATATTTAATTGAGCTTGTTTTTTTTATCAAACAAGTAACTTAATTGTGATACCATTACATCACCTAACTCATTAACATCGGTTATTTTAATAGCACGATTGTAATATCGAGATACATCGTGACCAATACCAATTGCTAGAATTTCAATATCAGATTTATCTTCTATAAATTTGACAACTTTTCTCAAATGTTTTTCTAAAAAGTCTCCAGAGTTTGTTGAGAGTGTTGAGTCATCAACTGGAGCCCCATCAGAAATGACCATTAAAATTTTTCTTTCTTCTCTTCTTTTTTTTAATCTATTGAATGCCCATAATATTGCCTCACCATCAATATTTTCTTTAAGTAAGCCTTCTTTTAACATTAAACCTAAATTATTTTTCGCCTGTCTCCAATGAACATCGGCACTTTTATAAATAATGTGTCTTAAATCATTAAGCCTTCCTGGTAACTTTATTTTTCCATTCTTATTCCAGAATTCCCTACTTTGACCTCCCTTCCAATTTTTTGTTGTAAATCCTAAAATTTCAACTTTCACAGAGCAACGCTCTAAGGTCCTTGATAAAATATCAGCACAAATAGCTGCTATTGTTATCGGCCGACCTCTCATAGATCCTGAATTATCAATCAACAAAGTTACAATAGTATCTTTAAAATCTAAGTCTTTCTCTTTTTTAAATGATAAATAATTAAATGGATCTATTATTACTCTAGTCAATTTGGAGCTGTCTAATAAACCTTCTTCTAAATCAAAATTCCATGAACGGTTTTGTTTCGCTAATAATTGTCTTTGTAATTTATTGGCAAGTTTGGTCACAATATCATGAAATCCTATTAATTGTTGATTAAGAGTTTTTCTAAGTTTACTAGCGTCATCTGAATTTTCTAAATTCTCAGCTTTTATTATTTCATCAAACTGATTTGTATAAATCTTGTAATCAATGTTTAAATCTTTAAAACTATTTTTTTGAATTATCTGGTCGTTAATATTTTGATCACTATCAGTTTCAAGAATTTCTTCATTTAATTTATATTCAGAGATATCGTATTCAGACTCTAAACTTGTTTCAGTTATATCATCTTTATTTTGATCTTTATTGTCTTCATCCGTTGAATCTTGATTTTCGTCTGAAGGATTATTTTGTGCATCTTGATGATTTTCTTCATTAATTTCATCTTCTGCTGACTGAAAAATATCCATTTTATCTAATAGTTCTGAGAATTTGGATGAATAATTTTCTTGATGGTTTAAATTATTTTTCAAAAAATCAATATGTTCTTCAATCGTTCTGTCAAAATCTTTTTTCCAAAAACTTAATATTTGTGATGTAATATGATTAAGTTTTATACCATGAAATTTTTTAAGCATATATAATTCAAAAGCCTCGGATATATTAACGTCATCTTTAGATTTTGGTTGCTCAATTTTTTTTGAATGTATGATTTGATTATAGTTATCCTCTAAATTTTTTTTTATTCCTTTTAGCATTTTTGCCCCCAAACACTCATATCGAATTTTTTCAGCAATTGAGTAGAGTGATTTACAGGATGAGTTTGATGGCAAATTTTTTTTATAGATATTTTCATTTGAGAACTTTCTCTTTAATGCTACAGAATCTGAGGTGGCTCTTGCTTTAAGAAAGTCTTTTTTTGTAACTAGATTATCTAAATCAATAAAATCAAATTTCCTAGCGGCTTTTTCGTTTTTAATTTCAATATCTTTTCTAAAATCCTCAGAAATAACTTTTACAGTAGATATAAGTGCTTGTCTTAATTTTTCCTTAATATTTGTATCGTTATGATTTTTTGTCATCAAATTTGAATATTCACAAGAGACTCTGGTAGTTCATCTCCAAAACATCTTTGATAATATTCGGCAATAATATTCTTCTCTAAATCATCACACTTATTCAAAAAGGTTACTCTAAATGCGTAACCAGTATCCTTAAATATTTCTGAATTTTCTGCCCAATGTAAGACTGTTCGAGGACTCATAACTGTTGATATATCACCCGAAATAAATCCTTTTCTTGTTAATGAAGCCACCTTGATCATGTTTGAGACTTTTTCTTTACCTTTAGCGTTGTTGAAATTTTTGTTTTTAGCTAAAATGATTTCCATTTCTTTTTCAAGACTAAGATAATTCAATGTGGTAACTATGTTCCATCTATCCATCTGACCTTGATTAATTTGTTGAGTGCCATGATAAAGACCACTCGTGTCACCAAGACCTATAGTATTCGAAGTAGCGAATAATCTAAAATAACTATTTTGTTTTATTACTTTATTTTTATCAAGAAGTGTGAAATTTCCTTCTGCTTCAAGCACTCTTTGAATAACAAACATTACATCTGGTCTGCCAGCGTCATACTCGTCAAAAACTAGTGCTACAGGATTTTGAATAGACCATGGAAGTATTCCCTCTTTGAATTCTGTGACCTGTTTACCGTCTTTTAAAATAATTGCATCCTTTCCTATCAAATCAATTCTGCTTATATGACTGTCTAAGTTTACTCTAATACATGGCCAATTTAACCTTGCAGCAATTTGTTCTATATGAGTAGATTTACCTGTGCCGTGATAACCTTGGACTAAAACTCTTTTATTAAATGCAAACCCAGATATGATAGCTAGAGTAGTATCTCTATCAAATTTATAGTTTTTGTCTATTTCAGGAACGTACTCACTTTTTTCAGAAAAAGCATCAACTTCCATTTGTGAGTCTATTCCAAAAGTTTGTTTAATTGAAACTTTTATATCTGGTTGTATTGCTAAGTTAGGTATCAATTTTTTCTCTATAAGTGTTTTTTAACTGAGTATAAGCTAGTGTAATTAATTTTAGTTTTTCCTCATATTTTTTATTGCCTAAATTCATATCAGGGTGAAATTTTTTGACAAGCACTTTGAATTTTTCCTGTATTTCTCCCCATTTCATTCCAACATTTAACCCTAATATTTCAAAAGCCTTTATATCTTTGTGGTCAAATTTAAATTGACGCATGTAATCATAATCATTTTTAATTTTTCTATTTTCATAATCATCTTTTAAGGTGTTATTCCATAGTACTTTGAAAAAATTATCTGAAGAACTAAAACTCTGGGTGGGCTTATGCCATGTCATGTCAGATTTTAAAAAGTCTGTTACTTGACTGTCACTCATTCCTGAGAAATAATTCCAATTTTTATTAAATTCCTTGATATGTTTTAAACACAACATTCTGAATTTTTTACTGTTATCTTTTTCTTTAGGTGCTTTATATTCACCTAGATTCTTACAATTATTCCAGTCACAAATATTTTTCATGATATAATTAATATATGAATATAAACGATTTAATTGCAATCGTAAAAAAAAAATTAAATGACAAAATCGTAATACAAAGTATTGAGATTGAGGATAAGTCTTTTTTACATATTGGGCACAAAGGTAATGATAAAAAAAAGTTTCATTTACGAATTTTAATATCCTCTGATGAACTTTCTAAGATGAACAGAATTGAGAGTAATAAAAAAATTTATAAAATTTTAGATAAAGAATTGAAAAATAATATACATTCTCTTCAAATTTTAATTAGTTGAATAATTCTTTTTTAAAAAATGACTCAATTTTATTTTTATCAAAACTTTTGCTAATCACTGGTGTTCCAATTCTTTTTAATAAAATTAGATTAATTTTGTTTGTTATATTTTTTTTATCGTTCATCATAAACGATAAAATTTTATTTGTATCTCTTAGTGAAAAAAATTTTTTTATATTATTCGGTAATTTATTGTTTTTTATGTGATTTAAAATAATATCATAATCTTTAGAAGATAAAATTTTATTTAATTTACAAAATTGTAGAGCACTAGACATGCCCAAAATTATTGCTTCACCATGGTTTAGTTTTTTAGAAAAACCCAAACTGGCCTCATACGCGTGACCAAAAGTATGGCCGAAATTTAGGACTTTTCTAGTATTTTTCTCTCTTTCGTCTTCCTCAACTATTCTTTTTTTGATTTTACAACTTTCAAAAATCGCTTTTACTATATATGGCTTCCGACAAGCTAAGATATTTTTAAAATTCTTGTTAAGAAATTTAAAGAGTTTTTTATTTGAAATTAACGAATGTTTTAAAATTTCACCATATCCACATATAACCTCTCTCTTAGGAAGAGTGCTTAAAAAATCAATATCGCTTATTACTAGTTGTGGTTGATAAAAGCTACCAATTAAATTTTTTCCATGTTTAGTATTCACTCCTGTTTTGCCACCTATTGAGGAGTCTACTTGTGCAAGAAGTGTAGTTGGTATGTTTATAAATTTTAACCCTCTTTTAAAAAGACTTGCAGCGTATCCACTTATATCACCAATTATACCTCCACCAACACTTATTAAACAATCTTCTCTAGAAAAATTATTTTTTAACAAAATTTCTAAAATCTTATTTGTAGTGTCTTGATTTTTGTTTTTTTCGTTTGCTCTAATATAATGAAAAAATAATTTTTTCTTATTTAGTTTCTTTTTAATTTCGTAAACTTTTTTTTTTGGAGCATTTTTGTCTATAACTAATAAACATTTCTTAAATTCAATTGATTGTTTTTCAATAATTTCACTTAAATTCGAAATAAGTTTTGAACCAATAAATATCGAATATTTAGAATGATTAGTTTTTATTAACAATTTTGTTGTTTTCATATACATCAATAATTTTATTTACTATCTCATTTTTTGATAATTGTTCACAATTAATTTTATATTTTGATCTAGAATAGACTTTAGATCTCTTCTTTATCAAATCTAGCAATTCACTAGTGCTAGACTTAATTGCAATAGGTCTTTTGGTATTATTTTGGATTCTTTTTATTAAAGTTTTTGAGTCCCATTTTAGCCAAAAAGAAAAGTGATTTTTTCTAATTTCCTCTCTAATTTTTTTATTCATAAAAGCACCACCACCTAATGAAACAATAGTCTCTTTTTTTTTAAGGACTTTAAGAGTGATTTTTTCTTCAAATTCTCTAAAAAACTTTTCTCCCTTTTTTTCAAATATATCTGAAATACTCATTTTTAATTCTTTTTCAATGAGTTGATCGATATCATAAAATTGTAAATTTAGTTTTTTTGATATTAATAGTCCAATGATTGATTTACCCGATCCCATCATACCTAAAAAAACAATATTTTCTTTTGATTCCATATGTTTCTTTATTGAAAAAACACAAATATGTCTTAATTTGAAATTATTTAAATTTATATGCAATTTTATAAAAAAACAAGTTCAAGACAAAGTTTAATTGGAATACTTATTAAATTAACTTTAATTTTTCTATTTATTCTTGGAATTGTTTTTTTTTTGGATAAAGTTGATTTTCCTACACCAAAAAAAGATATAAAAAAAATCATTCCAAATGAAAACTTTAAAATTATTAAGTAGGAATTTTTTAATATATATTTGTTTATTATCATTTTCTTTTAGTTTACATGCTACAGATGAACCAATAGATATTTGGAAATCTAATGAAAAAAAAAATAATAAAAGTTTAGAATTAGATTCCTCATTAGATGGTAATAATAATTTAAATAACGAAGTTAATATTTTCAAAATAGAAAAAAGCAAAGTAATAGAAGATATAATTGAGGATACCACTTTAAATTCTAAAAAAATAAAAATTACAGGATTATATGATCCACAAGATTACGATTTAGACTTAAATATGTGGACGAACTCAAATGGAGATCAATTAAAAAATTTGTTTGGAAGAATATCAAAATTGAATCTTTCTGAGGATGCAGCAGAATTAATGAATATTTCTATCTTGACAAATGCCAATCATCCCAAAAATAACATCACTGAAAAAGAATTTTTAAAATTTAAATCTGATTGGTTAATTAAAAACTCAAATTTAGATTTAATCGAGGCATATTTATTAAAAAACCAAATTCTAAACGATAACCCTAAACTAACAAAGTTCTTGATTGATCAACATTTGTCAAATGCAAAAGTAGAAAAAGCATGTAATGTTTTTTCAAAAAACATAAAACCAATTACTGATGAATACCTCTCTAAATTTAACATTTATTGTTTAATTATCTCAGGTAAAAATGAAGAAGCCCAATTGATTTTAGATTTAAAAAAGGAATTAGGATTTAATGATCAATATTTTGAAAAAAAGATAAATTATTTATTGGGATATATCTCAAAAGTTGATGAGACAATATCTGAAAGATCAATATTAGATTTTCATTTAGCCCATAAAACAAACCCAAAATTTGAATTCGAACCAGGAGAGAAAACAAAAAAGATTATTTGGAAATATCTATCATCGTCAGATTTGTTAACCTCTTTTAAGGAAATAGAAATTACTCAGTTAGATAAGATTTCAAATATTGAGAAAGCAGTTCATAATAAAAATTACTCAGAAAAAGAGTTATTCGAGATTTACAAGAGATTTCAATTTAATATAAATCAACTTTTAAATGTAAAAGAAACTTATAAATCTCTGTCTAATATTGAGGCTCGAGCTTTGATTTATCAAAGGATTTTACTTGAGTCTGAAATGATAGAAAAATTGAAACTTTTAAAAATTTTGAAAACATCTTTTAAAAAGGATAATTTAAGTAATGCTTTCGATACTCAACTAAAAAAATTTCTCAAAGAAATGGATCCATTAGAAATACCTGATAATTTAACTAGTTTTTATTATACAAACATTCAAATTGATAAAAATTACTCAGATAAAATCGAATATAATAACGATATTATGTATCAATCTAAATTGATTAATTATTTTAACGGAGATTACGCTAAATCAAAAATTGAAAAAGATGTTGATAATTTTTTAAAAAAAATACGAAAAAACAAAAAATATTTATTTTCAAAAAAAGATATAATTTTTCTTGAGGCATTAAAATCTGATGGGATAAAAATTTCAAATAAATTTGATGATTTGTATGTGATAAATGATTCTGAAATACCTACAGATATACAAATTATGATTAACAATAATGAGATAGGCGCCGCAATGTTAAGAATTGTTGAAGTCATTGGTTCAGATAGACTTGAAAGAATGGATGAAGATACAATTTATTTTATTATAAGTACTTTAAATCAATTAAATATAGACTTTATAAGAAATCAGATATTACTTAAAGTTCTTCCTTTAAAAGTTTAAAAATTAGTTTAATTATTCCTTGTATGAGCGCTAAAGAAATAATTACAGTACCAGATGAAATTTTAAAAAAAATTTCTGATCCTGTTGAAAAAATTGGTATTAATGAAAAAAAATTGATTGATGACTTATTTGAGACTATGTACGTTTCAAACGGGATTGGCCTTGCTGCCGTCCAAATAGGTATTCTTAAAAGAATTTTAGTTGTTGATGTTTCAACTAAAGATGAAAAAAATCAACCAATAGTATTAATCAACCCGGTTATTACAAATTTAAGTGATGATACATCAGTTTATGAGGAGGGATGTCTCTCGATACCTGAAACATTTATTGAAATTGAAAGACCAAAAATATGTGAAGTTGAGTATATTGATGAAAAAGGCTCAAAAAAAAATCTTGAATGTGACGGACTTTTATCAACCTGTATCCAACATGAGATCAATCATTTAGATGGAAAATTGATAATTGATCATTTATCAAAATTAAAAAAAGATTTTATTATTAAAAAAATCTCAAAAATTAAAAAAAATCCAGACAGAATAGTAGTTTAAAGATGGCGAATAAGATTATCTTTATGGGTACTCCGTTATTTTGTGTTCCTATTTTAAAATCTCTACATCAAAATGGTTATAATATTGTAACGACATATACGCAACCACCACAAAAATCTCACAGAGGGCAAAAAATAAATAAAAGTCCAATTCAGGATATCTCAGAAATTTTAAATATAGAATGTAGAACACCTAAGAATCTTAAAAATAATGACGCAGAGTATAAATTTTTAAAAGAGTTAGATGCTGATCTTGCGATAGTTTGTGCTTACGGTCAAATCATTCCAAAAAATTTTTTAAATTTAACTAAAAAAGGTTTTGTTAATATACATGCTTCAATACTTCCATACTGGCGAGGAGCAGCACCAATTCAAAGATCGATTATGAATTTAGATTCTGAGACAGGAATAAGTATAATGAAGATAAATGAGGAGTTAGATAGTGGACCAGTAAGCAATATATATAAAATCAAGATAGGTCAAAATCAAAATGCAGAAGAAATTTCAAAAATACTTTCTATTTTAGCTGCAGAAAAAATTTTGGATAATATGGATGATATACTTGAAGATAAAGCAAAATTTATTGATCAAGATCACTCAAAAGCAACTTACGCAAAAAAAATTCATAAATATGAATCTCAAATTAATTGGAGTGATGATGCCTCTAAAATTATCGGCAAAATTAATGGATTGTTTCTTTTTCCAGGTGCTTTTTTTAATTTTAATGGTGAAAGATACAAAATTTTAAAGGCTGTAGTTGGAAATGGTGCAGGTCAAGTTGGAGAAGTAATTTCAAATAAGCTAGAAATAGCATGTAAGAACAATCATTCTATTAAAATTCTTGAAATTCAGAGACAAGGAAAAAAACCACAAAAAATTAATGAATTTATGTTGGGCTCTAAAATCAAAAAAGGCACAAATTTATTAAATGTTTAGATATCAGATCTTAATTGAATACGTGGGTACTAATTTTAGCGGGTGGCAAATTCAAAAAAAAGGAAAAACAGTTCAAGGAATATTGCAGGACAAAATTTCAAAATTATTGAAAGAAAAAATTATCATATTTGGAGCTGGACGATTAGATGTTGGCGTTCATGCAAAGGAACAATCAGCACATTTTGATTGTAGAAATAAAATCATTGAGTTTGATAAATTTTTAAAATCAATAAATCATTTTTTGAATAAAGAGGGAGTAGCAATACTTAAGATTAAAAAAAGAAGTAACAATTTTCATGCTAGATTTTCAGCTAAAATGAGAGTTTATAATTACGTGATAATAAATCGGATGAGTGGACCAGTTTTGGATGAAAATAGGGGCTGGCATATTATGAAAGATCTTGATTTAAAACTAATGAGAAAAAGTGCAGAAAAATTAATAGGAACCATGGATTTTAGTACTTTTAGAAAATCTAGTTGTAGAGCTAAAAGTCCAATAAAGACTATGAAAGTAGTAAAAATCAAATCTAAAAAAAATAAGATAGAAATAGAATTTAGATCAAAATCTTTTTTACAACAGCAGGTCCGGTCCATGGTTGGTTGTTTAAAATATGTTGGGGAAAAAAAATGGACACTAAAAAAATTTGTTAATGTATTAAATTCTAAAAAAAGATCATTATGTGCCCCACCTGCACCATCACAAGGCCTTTATTTAACGAGAGTTATTTATTAATTTTTTTTTATTACTCATTGCAAATTTACGATGAATTCTCCATCGACTTTCTTCACGAATAATAAAACCACAACAATTCTTTGATTTACATTTACAAGGAAATTGTTTGTAATCTTCTTTATCAAAACTAAAACCATAATCACAAGTTATCTCTTCATCTTTCTTAATATCTCTATCAGCTGTAATCCAAATCTTTAAACCCTTACCATCATAACGTGCGTTTGCATCGCAACTATGATTGACTAACCCAGCAATATTGAATGAGAAATCACCATCCAAAGTATATTTTCTATTCAAAGTAAAAAGGTAAATAGGTTTTTTATTGTCATATTTGTCTGACTCTTCAACTTCTTTATTTGTAATTATTTTTCCTAAGTAATTAATAATTTTTGTACCTTCTTTGATATTTTTATTAGCATAAAGTCCACGACCTCTATTATCAATTTTTGATTTTCTTATTTTGTATAGTTTCATGAAGTCGATTTATGATGGGCTAGATATTTATCAATTGAATTCTACCAATGCATTAACATGTTCGTTAGCGCTTTCTGCTAAAGCATTTAAATCATATCCACCTTCAAGTATAGAAACAACCTTACCTGCGGTAAACTTATTAGTAGCCGCTAATGTTCTTTTAGTAATTTCATAAAAATCTTTTGAACTAAGTTGAAATTGAGCTAATGGATCATCTTTATGTGCATCAAAACCTGCTGAAAATATAAGAAAATCTGGTTTATATTGAACTAATCTTTCTAAAACCCTATCAAATGCATTAAAGTATTTTTCGGAGTTCGTCCCAGCGGGCAAAGGGATATTCAATGAATTATTAAAGTCTCCTTTATCTTTATCTGTTCCACCCCCAGGATAAAAAGGATATTGGTGCGTAGAGATATATAATGAATTTTTATTATTACGCATGACATCATAATTTCCATTTCCCCAGTGCACGTCAAAATCTACACAGGCAATTTTTTTGTATTTATATTTTGACACTAAATAGTTTGTTGCTATTCCCGCGTTTGATATACAACAAAATCCCATAGCTTTATTTTTTTCAGCGTGGTGCCCAGGTGGTCTAGCCAAACAGAATGCATTTTTAAATTGATTACTCTCTATTCCATCTATTGCTCTTATTGTTGAACCAGCAGCATCAAAAACTGCTTTTTTACTTTCAGGTGATACAACAGTATCGCCATCTAGAAACTTAAGGCCTTTTTGAGGAAAAGAATCTTTTAAATTATTTATATAGTCTTCTGAATGTGTCATAGACAATATATCATCAGGAACATGATCTGGCTTATCCCAGATTAGGTCTTTTCTTTTTTTTAACTTTTCTTTTATAGCAATTACTCTTTTAGGCTGCTCAGGATGACCATCGCCAGTGTTATGTTTTTCATATGAGTCAGAATTTATGATCGCTGTTTTCATTTAAAATAATTTATTAAAATGTTTTCATAAATTTTCTTAAGATTTTTCAAATCTTTTAAAGATACGGCTTCATCAACTTTATGCATTGTTTTTCCAACAAGCCCAAATTCTAATCCAGGTGATATTTTTCTTATGAATCTTAAATCTGAGGTTCCACCTGTAGTAGACAGCTTTGGTTTAATTTTGGTCACTTTTTTTATGATATTTTGTATCATGTACGTTGTTTCATTTGGCTTTGTTAGAAATGCTTCACCTGAAACTCTATAATCAATTTTAAATTTTGATTTATTTTTCTTGGTTATTTTTTTAAAAATTTTATTAAGTCTATTTTTAATAGAATTTGACGAATGTTTATTATTAAACCTTATATTAAATGTTGCCTCAGCCATAGCAGGGATAACATTGTCAGCGTTGTTATTTATATTTATTTTTGTAACCTCTAAGTTTGTAGGTTGGAAGTTTTTTGATCCTCTATCAAATTTAATATCTTTTAATTCTTTTAAAATTTTTACAATTATAGTTGAGGGATTATTAGCTCTATGAGGATATGCAACATGGCCTTGCTGACCAAAAATATTTAATTTACCAGTTAAACTACCCCTACGTCCAATCTTTATCATTTCACCTAATTTATTTGGATTTGTTGGTTCACCAACAAGACAAAAGTTAATTTTCTCTTTCCTTTTTTTTAAATAATCTACAACTTTTTTGGTGCCATTTACCGCATCACCTTCTTCATCTCCTGTAATAAGTAAACTTATTGATCCATTGAATTTTCTATTTTTTGATAAAAAAGTGCTTACAGCAGACACAAAAGCTGCAACAGAGCTTTTCATATCATTGGCACCTCTCCCAATTAAATGGCCTTTTTTAATAGATGGTTTAAATGGATTTACTGTCCAATCCTTAATGTTTCCTGGAGGGACAATATCAACATGTCCTGCAAACATAAAATTCGGTTTCTTAGATCCTAATCTTGCATACAAGTTTTTCACAGGCTGAAATTCTCTTTCTTTAAATTCCAATATTTTTGTTTTGAAACCTAATTTTTTTAATTTTTTTTCTAAAAATTTCATTACCCCAGCATCAACTGGGGTGATAGAAGGAAATCTGATTAGCTCTTTAGCTAATTTTAACTCATTTAAAGTTTTCATTTTTAGTCTCTTAAGAGGTCGTTAATAGAAGTTTTAGATCTTGTTTTTTCATCAACTTGTTTAATTATTACTGCACAATACAAGGAGGGTGCAGAAGAATTATTTTTATCAGGCAACGAGCCTGGGACTACAACTGAATAAGGTGGTATTTTACCATAAGTAATTTTCCCAGTTTCCCTCTCAACTATTTTAGTTGATTGACCAATATACATACCCATACTTAAAACTGAACCTTCTCCAACAATTACGCCTTCAACTACCTCTGACATCGCTCCAAGAAATACATTATCCTCTATGATTGTTGGTAAAGCTTGCGCAGGCTCTAGAACTCCACCAACACCCGAACCTGCAGAAATATGGCAATTCTTACCTATCTGACAACAACTACCAGCCCTTGCAAAAGTATCTATCATCGTTCCTTCGTCAATATATGCTCCAATGTTTACATAACATGGCATAAGAACAGCGTTTTTTCCGACAAATGAACCTTTTCTTACTGGTGAGTTCGGAACCATTCTAAAACCTGCTTTTTCATGATCAGCTTTGGTCCATCCTGCAGTTTTACCTTTTAATAAATGTGATTTATCATACCAACTACTATAAGGACCATTTAAATTTTCCATTGGGTAAATTCTAAAACTTAACATTATAGCTTTCTTAAGGTGCTGATGAGTTACCCATTCTCCATTTATTTTCTCAGCAACTCTAGATTTACCACTATCTAAATCAGCAATAACATGGTTAATAGCATCTTTTAAATTTTGGTCAGAATTTTGGTTTACCTGATCTTTATTTTCCCAAGCATCATTGATTATTTTTTCTAAAGACATAATTAATTACTTTTTAATAGCCTTATTTCTTTTAGAAATAAAGACAGATTTTCAATTTTGTGTGAAATAAAATCTTTGTCTGCATCCATTTTTCCAAAATGCTCATCATTAATTAACCAAACAGTTGTACAACCTCGTTCGTGACCTATACTTAAATTTCTAGCTATATCTTCAATATAAATAGTCTCTTTTGGATTTATACCAAATTTTTTTACCATTAAGTCGAAGGTTTCTGCTTCTGGTTTAGGTACATAACCAGCGTCTTTGATATCAAAAACCTTATCTCTTCCAAACAAATCATACACACCCAAGTGAGTTAAAATATTAGCAGCATGTTCAGCACTACCATTGGTGAAGATAAATTTTTCCATATCTAATTGTTTAAGCTCATTTCTCATAATTTTATCTTCTTTCATAAATGATAAATCAATTTCATGGACGTAAGATAAAAATTCATCTGGTGATATTCCATTATGGACCATTAATCCTCTTAATGATGTATTATATTTATAGAAATAATTTGTTTGTAATTCTTTAGCTTTATCTTTATCAATTTTAAGTTTTTCAGATATAAATTGAGTCATCCTCTTTGAAACTTGACCAAATACACGCTCTAAAGAATAGTTATTATGCTTTCCATAACAAACACCATCAAGATCAAGTAGCAAATATTTTTTTTCTTTTAAGTTCATTTTCTTATTAATGTACCTGATCCCCTGTCTGAGAAAATTTCCCATAAACAAGAATGCTGTTTTGTGCCATTAATTATACCTGCTGCTGTAACTCCATTATTAACAGCATCTAGACAAGCATTTATTTTGGGTATCATTCCTTCAGTGATTGTCTCATCTTTTACCATCTCTAATATTTCGGATGAGGATATTTCATCTATAAGTTTTTTTTCTTTATTTAAAACACCATCAACATTTGTCATCAATAGTAATCTCCTTGATTTGACAGATTTGGCTACAGCCATTGCCGCAGTATCACCATTAATATTATGTGTTTGATTGTTCTTATCTAAGCCTAGTGGTGAAATAATCGGTATTTTATTTTGTTGAATTATATCCAATAAAATATCGTTATTAATCTTATTTGGTAGACCAACAAAACCTAGTTCTTTTGCCTCTGGTACGACCTCAATAATATTATCTTTTTTAGTGTGGATGGAGACCGCTTTTGTATTTTTTTTGTTTAAAGAGCTTACAATATCATTGTTAAAATCTATTAAGACTGACTCAACAATATTTATAATTTTTTCATCAGTGACTCTTAACCCTCTTATAAATTTTGAATGAATATTAGATTTATCTAATTCTCTTTTGATCCTTGGACCTCCACCATGAACTACAATAACTGAAAGACCTAATTTATTTAAGATACTCAAATCAGTAATAAAATTATCAAAGATATTTCTATCAATTAAAACATTTCCTCCATATTTAATGACAATCAAGTCATTTTTATATTTTTCTATGTATTTATTAACCTCGTTTATTGGGGGTCCGTTTTCAGGAAGAATTTTTTTTAAGTCCATTAATTTATTTTAAATTAAAATTTAGGTTGTCGTTTTGACTGTTGTTCTTCTCATAATAAATACTTGCTGAGCCATTGTTAAAATATTATTAACGGTCCAGTAAATAACTAACCCACTTGGAAATGGTGCTAGTATTACAGTTAAGAAAAGCGGGAAGAAAGCAAAAATTTTAGCCTGCATTGGATCAGTAGGTGCGGGATTTAATTTTTGTTGCACCCACATCGAAACTCCCATTGCTACTGGCCAAGCTCCAATAACCAAAAAACTTGGAACGTCGTAGGGTAATAAACCAAAAATATTAAATATACTTGTAGGATCTCTCTCACTTAAATCATGAATCCATCCATAGAATGGCATTTGTCTCATTTCAATAGTGACAAACAAAACTTTATATAATGCAAAAAATACAGGTATTTGAACAAGAATTGGCAAACAACCTGACATTGGGTTTACTTTTTCTTTTTTGTAAAGAGCCATCATTTCTTGTTGAAGTTTCATTTTATCATTTTTGTGCAGCTCTTTTAAACGAACCATTTCTGGTTGAAGCACTTTCATTTTTGCCATACTTTTAAACGAAAAGTTAGCCAATGGGAAAAAAACTAAACGAATACAAATAGTGATAGCTATGATTGCTAAACCATAGTTTCCTAATAGTTTAAAAAAATAATCAATTCCATAAAATAAAGGCTTAGTTATGAAGTATAAAAAACCCCAATCAATTACTAAATCAAATTTATCAATATCTAAAGACTGAGAATAACCATCAATTACATCTACTCTTTTTGCAGCAACAATAATTTGTAATTCCTCTTCGATCGAGCTTTTTTCATTTAATGCTAAAGGTTCTGTTGAAATAAAATTTGCTCTAAATTTATTTTTATAATCAAAAGTTGTTTTAAACTCTTTGTTTTTTGGCGGTATTAAGGAAGTAATCCAATATTTATCACTTATTCCTAACCACCCTTTAGTTGCCACTTTAGTAAATTTCTTTTCCTGAATATCATCATAATCCTCCTCTATTAGCTCCCCATCCAAAGTTGCAATGAGACCTTCATGAAGAATCAGAAAATCAATAATTTCAGGAATTTCATTTCTTATAATTTGTCCGTAGGAATAAAAGTCATATTTATTACTACTCTCATTTATTACCTTTTGTTTAATTGTAAAAAGATATTTATCATCTAACGATATCATTTTTTCAAACTTTAAACCCTGATCGTTGGTCCATGAAAGTTTAATTGGAGAATTGTCTGTGAGTTTGTTATTACCTTCTATTGACCAAATTGTATCTGAATTAGGGACATCAATATTTTTATCAGAAGTAACAAATCCACTATCTATAAGATATCCCTCTTTTATATTTCTTGGTCCTAATAAATTTACTTTCTGCTCGCTATCAAGGGTTACTTTATAATTCTTAAAAGTTAAATCATCTATTGATGCACCTTTTAATGATATTGAACCTATAATATTATTATTTTCAAACTGAATTCTCTCACTTTGTTTTAATGCATCTTCTCGCGAAATTGTAATTTGCGTTTCTCTTTGTTCTAAACTTGGTGCATCACCACTTTGTTCAATTTTTTCTTTTTCAATTAAATTTTGTTGTGAATTTTTTTGTTCTGGTACAAAAAATAAAGAATATAGAACTATCACCGCAGAGGATAACGCTATCGCAGCTATGACATTTTTTGAGTCCATTATTTTTTAACTTTTATTTCTTTTTTTACAGGATCAAATCCACCTTCTTTAAAAGGGTGGCATGAAAAAATTCTTTTCATACTTAAATATCCACCTTTTAAAAAACCATAAGTTTTTAACGCTTCAATGCTATAATCAGAACAGGATGGGAAGTATCTACATGAGTTACCAAGTAATGGACTTACTAAGTGTTTATAACCTTGAATTAATTTTATGAATATTATTGTAAAAATGTTCATTATTTAATCTTTTTAAATTCTTGAAATAAGGTTTCCTTTATAATTTTAAAATCATTATTTAGCATAGTTGACTTAGCAATAACAAGATATGAATAATCATATTTTAAAGATATTTTTTTTACAGCATCATTCATAATATTTCTAAGCATTCTCTTAATTTTGTTTCTCTTTACGGCATTTCCAATTTTTTTCTTAGTTACAAACGAAATATTTAATTTTTTATTATCTTTTTTTATTAAGTGACCAAAAAAAATAGTGACAAATTTATTAGATATTTTTTTCTCTTTTAGTAATGATCTGAATTCTTCATTTTTTGAAAGAGCAACTATTTTGCTTCTCATTGACTTAAATAGAGACCGTCAAAGATTTTCTTCCTCTGGCTCTTCGTCTTGCTAAGAGCTTCCTCCCACCTTTAGTTTTCATCTTTGATCTAAACCCATGTTTCCTTGCTCTTTTTATATTTGATGGCTGATATGTTCGCTTCATATTAAGTGATTTGTTTTAATTATTTTGGCCCTTTATAATAATTAAATATATAAATAGCAAATATAAGATTTATATATAACATTAAATTTAATGGAAAAAGGCAAAAGAATTAAATTATTTATTGGATCACTCTATCTATTTGTACTTAGTTTATTTTTATATTTCTTTTTTTCTAAATTTAGTTTTCAAGAAATTTCTTCTTATGACTTTTTGAGAGATAATAGGACGTACTTTATTGAATTAAAGAATTCTAAATTATTTTTTACTTTAATATCTTTTTTTATAATCATTATATTATGGGTGTTCCCTTTTTTAGGTTTTGGGGGGCCGGTTGCTCTAGTTGGTGGTTTTATTTTTGGAAAATGGATAGGAACAGCAGTTGTTGTTTTAGGATTAAGTGTTGGGTCAATTTTTTTATATTCCTTTGGTAATTATTTTTTAAAAGACCTTATACGAGAAAAGTTTTTAAATAAGTTTAAAAATTTAGAAAATAAATTTAAAAAATCAGAATTTCTTTATTTATTAATTTATCGTATGGTTGGTGGAATTCCATGGCAAATACAATGTCTTTTACCAACTCTTTTTGATGTGAAAATTAGGAATTATTTTTTTGCAACATTATTAGGAATCATACCGAGTGTTTTTTTAATAGTTTCAATAGGTAGTGGATTTGAAAAAATTATTGATCAAAATGTAGAAGTTCCAGGTGTAACAGATATTATCTTTTCAAAAGATATTTATATTCCTCTCATCGCTTTCTTTGGACTTATTCTGTTAACAATTATTAGTAGAAAATTTTTTTTTAGTGATTAATGGTGCTCCCATCAAGAATCGAACTTGAAATTTATCCTTACCATGGACACGTTATACCATTTAACTATAGGAGCGTTAAAACTAAATATATTTATGTAGATAATAGAGCATTTTTTTCAAATTATTGCCTTAATTTTTGGATTAATATGATTTATATCTTACTGAGGAAATTTTATGGGTATTCATTACGACTATAAATCTACAAAAAGTGCCAAGTTAATGGAAAAGCAAGCGAAACGAGAGAGAAAACTCGCTGAAAAAAAAGCAAAAAGATTAGCTAAGGAAGGTCCTAAAAAAGAGGATGGTAAAGCTAAGGTTCTAGATGCATCAAAGCCAATAACTTTAGATTTTCTTACAAATCCAAATAAAGAATGATTACTAAAAATAGGAATGAGCGCTTAAGTAAAGCGCTAAGGAAAAATTTGAAAAAAAGAAAAATCTTTCAGAAAAAAAATAAAAATAAAACAAAATAATGTCGATAAAGCCAGATACTTGGATTAAAAAAATGTGTAATGATCATAATATGATTGAGCCATTTTTAGATCATCAAGTGTCAGAAGGAAAAATCTCGTATGGGTTAAGTAGCATGGGATATGATGTGAGAATATCTGATGAATATAGGATATTTACAAATGTTAATAACTCTTTAGTTGATCCAAAAAACTTTTCTGATGATAACTTTATAGAGCGAAAAGGACCATATTGTATTATTCCACCAAATTCATTTGTTTTGGCGAAAACTATTGAATATTTCAGAATACCAAAAGATGTGCTCTGCATTTGTGTTGGTAAAAGCACATACGCCCGTACTGGGATCATATGTAATGTTACACCAATTGAAAATGAGTTTGAAGGTAATATTGTTATCGAGTTAAGTAATACAACTCCTAACCCAGCAAAAATTTATTCAAATGAGGGTATAGCTCAATTTTTATTTTTTAAATCTGATACACAACCAGAAACAACATATAAATCAAAAAATGGTAAATATCAGGGACAAACCACTATTCAGGTTGCTAAAATAAAAAAGTAATTTATGGATAAATTTCTGATTGAAGGCCCTTGTAGAGTGAAGGGTAAAGTCTCAATTTCAGGATCAAAAAATGCATCCTTACCGATTCTTGCAGCGACCTTGTTATTTGATAAGCCAGTAATTATTAAAAATTTACCACGAGTAAGAGATATAAAGACTATGCTTAGTTTATTAAAATCTCTTGGATCAAGAATAATTTTATCTAAAGACAAAAAAACCGTAAAAATTATTAATAGAAAAAATATGAGAACTTTTGCAAGTTATTCACTCGTGAAAACAATGAGAGGATCAATTTTAGTTTTAGGTCCATTAATTTCAAAATTTCATAAATCTAAAATTTCTTTACCTGGAGGATGTTTAATAGGTGCTAGACCTGTTAACTATCATCTTTCAGCATTAAAAAAACTTGGTATGGATTATAAAATTAAAGATGGCTACATTTTCGCTAAAACTAATGGAGGACTTAAAGGAAATATTATAAAGTTTCCTAAAATAAGTGTTGGTGCCACAGAAAATTCAATTATTGCGGCATGTTTAGCTAAAGGTAAAACAGTCTTGAAGAACTGTGCTATAGAGCCCGAAATCAAAGATCTTACAAATTTTTTAAACTCAGCAGGTGCAAAAATTAAATGGTTTGGGAGAACATGTAAAATTCTTGGTACTAATTCATTAAATCAGACTGAGTATACCGTTATGGCTGACAGAATAGAAGCAGGCACTTTTTGTGTAGCTGCTACTCTCACCAGGGGAAATCTTGAAATTAAAGATTTTAATTTTAATATAATTAGAACAGAGCTTGAGCTATTAAAAAAAGCTGGGGCGAAAATTAAAATCGATAATAATAAGATTAAAATAATTGGACCTGAAAAAATAAAATCTGTAAAAAATATTAAAACAAAAGAATGGCCAGGTGTAGCGACTGACATGCAATCACAATTAATGGTCTTAATGTGTAGAGCAGATGGTACAAGTTCAATTACTGAAAATATTTTTGAAAATAGATTTCTTCATGTTGGAGAGCTTCAAAGACTTGGTGCAAATATTCAAATTAAAAAAAATAAAGCGTTAATTAAAGGAAATACAAAATTTATTGGTGCTGAATTAATGTCTAGTGATTTAAGAGCATCAGTTGCACTTGTTTTAGCAGCAATGATTTCAAATGGTAAATCCTCTATTAATAGAATTTATCATTTAGATAGAGGATATGAAAATTTAGAGAGAAAATTGAAAAAGATTGGTGTTAAAATAAGAAGACTAAAAAAGTGAATAAATATTTAGTAAAAATAATTGCAAATGATCAGGAGGGTCTACAAATGATTTCTGCTTGTAGTTCGGGTGCGAAAGTAAAAATTTCCGATATTAAGTACCTCTCCTCTAATAAGGTTTTTTTGCTGTCAATAGAGAGAAGTCTAATTGAAAAAGGGCAAGATCAAAAGAAAATCAATAGTATCTGTAGGTTTGACTTTGTTGACAAAGTAAAATCAAAAAATATCAATCAATCAAAGAAAGATTTAGTTTTAGAATTGATTGGAATTGATTATTTGAAAAATAAGGATGATTATGAAATAAATCTGATTTTTAATAATAATTCTCACATTGTTTTAACTACTGAAACAATTGAAGCAAGACTTGAGGATCAGAATGAAATTAAAAAATTATGAAAGTACTTTTTAGTAAAAATAAAAATTTTGATAAAACTTTAGATAGCTTACTTTTTGAAAGAAGAAAAAAAATAATATCTGACAAAGTATCAGTAACTAAGATAATTAATGATGTGAAAAAAAATGGTGATAAAGCTTTAATTAAATATGAAAAAAAATTTAATAAAAATAATAAAATTATTCCAAGTCTTAAGCAAATTAATAGACTAATAAATTCTTTAGATCCTAAAGTTAAAAAAGCAATTGATATGGCTTATAACCGAATTTATAAATTCCATTCTTTACAAAAATTCAAAAATATTTCTTATACAGATAAATTTAAAAACAAACTTGACTATAAGTACTTACCAATAGACTCAGTTGCAATTTATGTGCCCGGATCAACTGCCTCTTATCCCTCAAGTGTTTTGATGAACGCCATTCCAGCTATAGTTGCAGGTGTTAAAAGACTTGTTATGATTAATCCTGGTTATAAAGGTAGTCAGAACCCTGCTGTATTATATGCGGCAAAAAAATGTAGGATAAAAGAAATTTATTCGATTGGAGGCCCATCAGCAATTGCAGCAGTTTCTTATGGTACAAAAAAAATCAAAAAAGTTGATAAGATTGTTGGACCAGGAAATTCTTATGTTGCAGCTGCAAAGAAAGAGGTTTTTGGAGATGTTGGAATAGAAGGAATGACTGCTGGACCATCTGAAATAACAATTGTTTGTGATAAATATTCCAATCCAGAATGGGTGGCTAGTGATTTAATTGGTCAAGCAGAGCATGACCCTCTCGCGCAGTGTATTTTAATTTCAAAAGATAAAAATTTAATAAATAAGGTTGAGATAGAAATTGTAAAACAATTAAAAAGTATCCCAAGAGGATCTATTGCAAGAAAAAGTTTAAAAAGTAATGGAATTTTAATGTATGTGTCTAAGGATTATAAAATAGTTGATATTGTAAACAAAATTGCACCTGAACATTTAGAGCTCAATATTAAGAATTACAAATCCTTGGTTTCCAAAGTAAAAAATTCTGGATCAATATGTTTAGGAAAATATGCTGTTATGGCGATGACAGATTATAACGTTGGATCAAATCATATACTACCAACCAATGGTTCAGCGAAATATTCAAGTGGAATAAGTGTTAATGAATTTTACAAAAGAATTTCTTACATAAACTTATCAAAAAAGGGTATTGAAAGTCTTGGGCCATCAGTTATAACTCTTGCAAACTATGAGGGGTTGAAAGGTCATGCTCAATCGATCATAAAAAGAATTAAAAATAAGGAGTAAATAAATTTGTCAAAACAGGATCTACTTGAATTCAAAGGTAAGGTTACAGATTTATTGCCTAATGCAATGTTTAGAGTCCAACTAGAAAATGGTCATACTGTTACAGCTCACACCGCTGGAAAATTAAGAAAAAACAGAATTAGAGTTTTGCAAGGTGATAATGTTACAGTTGAAATGACACCTTATGATCTCACTAAAGGAAGAATAATCTTTAGAGGGTAACTTTAAGGCTGAGTAGCTCAGGAGTAGAGCAGAGCCCTGAAAAGGCTTGTGTCGGAGGTGCGAATCCTTCCTCAGCCACCACCACAAGATTTCATCTTGAAATTACCTTAAAACAAATTAACTTCTAATTATATTAATTAACAAAAGGATTAAGAAATAAGATGAGTACAATACAAGGTAAAGTAAAGTGGTTTAATGGTAAAAAAGGTTATGGTTTTATCGAAAGAGATGACAAAGAAAAAGATGCTTTCGTTCATGCATCAGCAGTAAAAGCAGCTGGAATGCGATTTTTGAATGAAGGTGATAAAATAGAATTTACATTAGAGGATGGACCAAAAGGTCCTTCAGCAGTAAATCTTAAAAAATTAGATTAATCCTCGAATTTATATAAAGGACGTTTTCTCTAAACCAGAATTACGTCCTTTTTCTTTTTAAGGTTGCATAATAAAATTTTTTGTTTAAAAAGCACCTTATGAAAAAATATGAGTTAATAAAATGGATCAGCAACAGTACTTTGAGAATAGCTCTTAAAGGAAAAGAGATAGTTGTGCATACTCATATTCATGCTGGCTAAAGCTAGCATTTTACCATTTAATTATAATTTTAAATCCACAAAAAATAAGATAAAAACAAATAGGATATGCCTTGATGGTGAAATAGTATCACGTCGGTTTGTGGATCCGAAGTCGTAGGAGCGTAACCTACTCAAGGTACCAAAAAATGAGTGAAAAAAATAAATTAATTCCTGGATTACCTTCAGGTTTTGAAGATAGATGGAATAAAACATTAATTCTCAAAAAAAGACTATTAAAAGTCATTGAGAATAATTTTATTAAATATGGTTTCGATCCTTTAGAAACCCCATCATTTGAAATTGCAGAAAATATAGGATCCTTTCTTGCAGAGGATGATAGTAATCCTATGTCTGATGTCTTTTCTTTTAATGACGGTGAAAAGAATATTACTCTTCGATACGATCTTTCCAGTCCTTTAGCAAGATTTGTTGCCCAAAATAATCAGGAACTTCCATCAATTTATAAAAGATACGCCATTCAAAATGTATTTAGAAATGAAAAGTCTGGTAATGCACGTTTCAGAGAATTTACTCAAGCCGATTGCGATATTGTAGGCAACGTAAATCCAGCACAAGCAAATGCTGAATTATGTAATCTGGTTGCAAGTACTCTAATTGAATGCGGTTTAAAAAAAGATCAATTTACAATTAATGTAAGTAATAGAAAGATTATTCAAGGTTTAATTCAAAATCTGAAAATTCCTGTAAATAAAGAGATCAAGGTGATGAGAGCAATTGATAAATTAGACAAACCAGATTTTGGAATAAAAGGAGTTGAAGATCTACTAAAAAAAGAGAGAAAGGATAAAAGCGGTGCGATAACTAAAGGAGCTGATCTAAATGATGATCAAGTTTCAAAAATTTTAAATTTTTTAAAAATTAAAGATTTAAAAAAACTCAAACAAGATTTTAAAAATACTCTTACACAAGAAGGGATTAAAGAGCTTGAGGATTTACTTGAGGTGCTAGATTTTGGAAATTATTCTGAGTTAGTCAAAACAAATTTCACAATAGTTAGAGGATTAGCTTATTATGATGGTTTTTGTATTGAGACTAATCTAAATTTTAAAACAACAAATAGTAAAGGTAAAGAAATTGATATTGGTAGCGTATGCTCTGGCGGGCAATATAATAAGTTAATTTCAAGATTTAAAGGTGTCGATATACCTGGAACAGGTGTTAGCATCGGGGTTGATAGACTTTTGTTTGCTATGTCTCAAATAAATCAAGTCCAATTAGATGATCAAAAACCAGTCATTGTTTGCGTAATGGATGAAAAATATTTAAAAAATTATTACGAAATTTTAGATATTTTGAGAAAAAATAATATTAATTCAGAAATTTTTTTAGATAGTAAGAAAAATCTTGGGAAACAACTGACATATGCAAATAAAAGAGGGTGCCCGATTGCAGTTATTTGTGGAGAAAATGAATTTAAAGATAACAAAATTACACTTAAGAACCTCCTAGGTGTTAAGGGGGAAGATAATCAAATTACCTTTTTAAAAGAAAATTTAGTAAATGAAATCAAAAAATTTATCTGACAGCATACTTAAAACTGTTAAATCAAATGGTTTTAAATATATTGAATTACCCTCAGTAATTGAAGCTAACCATATTGTACAAAGATCTGGAGAAAGTTTTCGAAAATTTATTTTCTCATTTACTGACCAAGGAGGAAATGAACTATGTCTAAGGCCAGATCTGACAATTGTATCTTGTCTTAGATATTTAGAAAATAATCTAAAGGGCAGGGAGAAGATATTTTATAATGGTCAAGCATATCGTAAATCAGAAAACAAAAAGGACTCTATTGTAAGAAATCAAATTGGTTTTGAAATTATAGGGTCACGCAATGAGAAAGATGATGATAAGGAAATTATAAATACATCATTAAAATCTTTGAAAAATTTTAATTATTCATCAGGTGAGATCACATTAGGGAATGTTGAAATATTCAATCTTCTTATATCTAAATTAGATATCCCTAAAAGATGGAAATTAAGACTTTCAAGACATTTTTGGAGAGAAGATTATTTTAATGATCTTCTTAAAAGATTAGAGACTAATTCAGATGTTGATCCAACAATAGTTGAGATCGATAAAAAAAGATATTTTAGAATGTTAAAAGATGATCAATCAACTATTATTGCAAATAGAACAATTAACGAAATTTTAATTAGGTTTGATAAAAAGATTAAAGATCCAAGGAGACCTAGTAAAGGAAGAAATATTTCAAAAATTATTAAGGAGTTTTTGAAAATTAAATGTCCAATAAATAATGCAGCCAAGGTATTAAATAATTTTTTCAAGAAATATAAAATTAATTTATTAGTAGATCAGAGATATTTTCCAATCTCAAAAAATAAAATTAATAAATTAAATGTGACTTTTTCAGCTGCTTTTGGCAGACAGCTTGAGTATTACACGGGTATGGTTTTTAAAATAGATATTAGGTTCAAATCAAAAATTATTAATTGTTGCAATGGCGGCCGATATGACAAATTGATTTCCGACCTTGGTTCAAAAAAACAAACTCCAGCAGTTGGTGCTGCTTTAAATTTAGTTTATTAAAATGAATAATTTAATCAACATAGGTATTCCAAGCAAAGGTCGACTTAGGGCAGATGTTTTAAAAATCTTTAAGAAAAAAAAATTAAGAATTATATCTGAAAGAGGCGAAAGAGATTTAATTGGATCAATTAAAAATAAACCATATGTTAAGATTTTATTTCTACATGCTAGAGAAATTATTGAAAGACTAAGTGATAGCTCTTTGGATATTGGTTTTTCTGGTTTTGATTTATTAAAAGAAAGCGGAATAAATGTCCAAAATAAAATAAATGTTGCCAAAAAACTTAATTTTGGAAGAGCAAATTTAGTGGTAGCAATTCCGGATCCTTGGATTGATGTTCAGACTATTGCTGATCTTGAGGAAATTGCCTTTGAATTTAGAGATATTAAAAAAAAAAGAATTCGGGTTGCAACCAAATATCCAAATTTAACACAAGATTTTTTGTTTTCAAAAGGTGTTACACAATTTAGGTTAGTTGAAAGTCTAGGAGCTACTGAGGCTTATCCTTTTACTGGATCTGCTGAATTGATTACTGATATTACATCTACAGGTGAGACCTTAAAAGCAAATAATCTACGCATCTTAAAGGATGGCGAAATTTTAAAATCTGAAGCTTGTCTTTTAACTTCAAAAAAAAATGTAAAGAAAAAGCGATTAAACAATTTAATTAAATTACTTTCCAAGTAATTTATCTTTAAAGTAAATTAAAATAATCTTTATTATATCTAAATTTCTAATTATCGCATATAGAGCGATCATCATTCCAATAACAAACAATATTTTTAAAACTAAAAAAAAATCCATATTTATTAGTTATTTTTTAAAAATAATAACCAATCTTAGTATCTCATAGTAATCTAGTAATAAGTTGATTTCCATTAAAACACGTATATCTTTAAAAGTATGGATACGATTCTATTAATAATTCTAGTTATACTACTTGGTGCAACTTTAGGTATTTTATACTTAAATTTAAGGTCAAAACCTAAAGATGAGAATAAAGAAGCTGAGGAATTAGCTAATTTAAACGCTGAAATAGTGAGGTTAAAAGATAGTCTTAATTCTACAATCAATACATCCCTTAGTTCAATGTCTACTTCATTTAATTCTTTATCAACTGGTGTTACAAAGGATATGACTGAGGCTTTAACCAAAGTAGATGAAAAGGTTGGTAACTTTAATGAGCAAGTCAAATTATTAAATCAAAGCCAAGAGGGGATTACTAAAATTTTAGCAGGGGTTAAAAAGTACGGAACTTTGGCTGAATATTCTTTGGATGCTTTAATCAAAGATTTGTTACCAGCATCTCAATTTATGACAAATGTTAAAATGAAAGAGGACACTAGTGAAAACGTAGAATTTGCAATCAAGCTTCAAGGAGATGTCTTGGTTCCTGTAGACTCTCATTTTCCAGTAGAAAAATTCAAAACCATCAATGATGCATATGATGCAGATGATAAAAAAGCAGTTGCAGATGCTAGAACAAAATTAGTAAGTGCATTTAAGGCCAAAGCAAAAAGTGTCATGGAAAAATACATTGTCCCGCCAAAAACAACTGATTTTGCAATAGTTTACGCACCAACCGAAAGTCTTTATAAAGAATTAACTGAGTATCAAGATCCAAGCACAAAAGAATTATTAACCCAAGAATTAATGAAAAAATATAAAATAGTAATTTGTGGCCCCAATACACTCTCAGCTTATTTACAGTCTTTACACATGGGATTTCAATCTCTTAAGGTTCAAAAGGGTGCAACAGAAATTTATAACCACTTAAAAACAATCAGTACAAGGTTTGCAAAGCATTTTGACAACGTCATAGTTTTAAGAAAAAAGCTAGAAGAGGCTATGAATGTAGTCGATAAGTTTGGAACTGATGCAAGATCAATCACTAGAACTTTAGAAAATATTAAAGATCCCGAGCAAGTTGAAAAAGCTGTACTGACAGAGAACGTTGAGAAATTTGTTGAGAGAAATAAACAGCTTAAAAAATAATTTCTTTTTTCACATATTACCGACTATAAGAAATCAAATGCGTTGGAACAAAAAATACAACTATCCCTCAAGTTCAAGAGCTACCGAAGATGGAATAAGAAGATATGTTTTAGGAGAAGCAAAATTACCAAGTGTAACGTCAATACTTGATGCGACAAAGTCAGAGGAAGACAAAGCAGCCTTAGCAAATTGGCGAGAAAGAACTGGCCATAAAGAAGCTGAAGCTATTACAAAAGCAGCCAGTAGTAGAGGTTCTCAGATGCACAGATATTTAGAATCTTTTCTGTTAGGAAGAGAAAATTTAAGTTTCTTTGAGGATGATGAACAATATAAAAAAATGGCAAAAGAAATAATTGATAAAGGTTTAACAAATAGGTTAGAGGAAATATATGGTGTAGAATGTACAATGCATTATCCTGAAAGATATGCAGGTACAGCAGATTGCGTCGGTATTTATGAGGGCAAAGAAACTATTATTGATTTCAAACAATCCAATAAACCAAAAAAAGCTGAGTATATAGATTCTTGGTTCCTTCAAACTGCTGCTTATTCCTTAGCCCATAATGTTGTTTATAATTCAAACATCAATGCTTGCGTTATTCTTGTTTGCACAGTAGATAATTTGTTTCAAGAGTTTAAAATTCAAGGACCTGAATTAGTTACTTATCAAAATTTATTTCTTGGAAGACTTAAAAAATTTAATGAACTCACAAATTTGGAGTAATGTAAATAATGAATAAAATAGTAATCTATGATACTGAAACGACCAATAGCACTATTTGGGGATCAATAATTGAAGTTGGTGCTGTCGTTGTTGATAAAAATCTTAAAGAGATTGGAAAATTAAATATCAGAGGCAGAATGCCAGAAGGAGAGGTGCCTAGCGCAAAGGCCTTACTTGTTAATTCAACTAGCATTGATTTACTTACTAAAGGCAATTATTCACATTACGATTTTTTAGGTGCTGTTGAAAATTTTTTCACAAAGTGTGCTCCGGCAGTATTTATGGGTTGGTCAAATTTAAATTTTGATCGAAGAATGTTCCACTTTAATTTTTTTAAGGGTAATAGGTATCCTTATGCTACTCACTCATCGCCCAATAGTGAACATGATGGTTTACACATAGCTAGAGCAGCTCAAACATTAAACTCAGAGACCCTAAAAACAGAACTAACCGAAGCAGGTAATCCAAGTCTTGCACTTGAATCTTTGTCTAGAATGCAGGGTTTTGACACTTCAGCTAGCCATACAGCCTATGTTGATGCGCAGAATTCACTGAAGGTTTTAAGAATTATTAAGGACAAACATAAAGAAAATTGGGACACGTTTTTAAAGACATCAACAAAGACTAGCGTTGAGACATTTTTAAAAAATGAAGGTATATATTCTATTTTTGAAAATGTGAAGGGTCGAAATATGATGTATCTTACTGGTACGCTACATCCCAATCATTGCTTTCACCCTTCTTATGCATCTTGGGGATATGTTTGGGACCTAAGAAGGGATCCAGAACCATTGTTAAACCTACCAGTAAATCAATTACGAGACATATTAAAAAAATATAGCCCTAAGGCTTTAAGAGTTTTAAAAACTAATAAAGCTCCAGTAATTTTAGACAAACAATTTGCTCTTAAACAAAAACCTTATTCAGATTTGGATTTAGCAACAATTCAGAAAAGAGCTAAACTTGTTAGAGAAAACGAAAATTTTTGTAAAAACATTCAAGTTATAAATAGAGAAGCCGCTGAAGAAAAAGAACAAACAAAAACTCAAGAGGATTTATTACCAGAGGAAACTCTTTATGAGAAATTTATTCCAAATAAAGATACTGCACTATTTAAAACTTGGCATAGTTCATCTTGGGAAGATAAATTGAGATTATTAGATAAGTTTACAGATAAAAGATGTAGTTGGTTTGGCCAAAAAATTATTTATCAAGAGGCACCACAAATTTTACCACCTGATCTTTACAAAAATATCAAAAGTGAAATTGCCAGAAGAATTTTGAGTAAAAATAAGGAAAAGTGGCAAACTGTTAATATGGCTTATACTGAAATTGACTATTTAAGAGATCAAGCTTCCAATAGAGATGATGAGGAAGAATTAAAAAAGTTAGATGAAATAAACGAATTTATAATGTCAATTGAAAAAAAATATGAAATTGCGTAGTTGACTTTGTATTAGTAAATTATAGAAAGATTGGATGCTGACAGATTTTAAAGATGAAGATTTTGATAACAAAATTAAAAACGAAGACATTTCTGTAATTCAATTTTCAGCTGCGTGGTGTGGACCATGTAAAGCTTTAAAACCAATTATGGATAAATTAGCTATTGAGTATAAAGATAAAGCAGGATTTTATTACGCTGACATTGAAGAAGGTGGAATAAATACTGGTAGTGCTGCTGGAATAAGAGGTGTGCCAACTGTAATTATTTATAAAAAAGGTGTCGAAGTAGATAGAAAAGTTGGCGGTGTACCCGAAAGTCACATGAAAGAATTTTTAGAAAAAAATATTTAATTTAAATTCAAAACTTCAGAACAAAGATATAAAGATCCAGTGATTAATAGTAGATCTCCATGATTTAGATTTATGCTTTTAATCGCATCTTCAATACTTTCTTTATAACTTACATTTGGCATATTTTTAAATTTTTCTATTAATTTAAGTCCACTAATTGCATTTGGTTGGTTTTTAATATCTACAGTTGTTATTGAGGCGATATCTCTAAAGTGGTTAATGTATTTTTCGTGTTCTTTATTATCCATCATACCGATAATTATGTGTTTTCTACAATCTAGGCTTTTTAAATATTCATTTAATACTCTAGCTCCATCTTCATTATGATCTCCAGATATTAAAAAAAGATTGTCTTTAACTAAATCTTTTAATTTACCTGACTCAATTTTTTGAAGTCTTGCAATATTATCAATTTTTTGAATACCTTTTTTTATATGATGGTCTTCAATGCCCAGATCTAAAATTCGCAAAGTTGCAATAGCTGTTGAAATATTTTCTTTTTGAAATTGGCCTAAAACATTTGGTTTCGGTAGTTTCAATCCACCAAATTTATCTTCATAGTAAAAGAATTCATTTTCTCCATTTGAGAATGAAAAATCATCATTAAAAAAATACTTATTAGATTTATTTTGGTGAATAGTTTTTTTAATTTTTTCTAATGTTGAAATAGGGTATTGTTTTGCGACAATAATATTTGAATTTAAAAGTTTTGATGTCTTTTCAAAAATAATCTTATCAATAGTTCTCTCATTTTCTGGAAGCCAATCTAAGTGATCTTTTGAAATAGAAGTTATGATACTTGCAAGATTATTTTTTAGAATATTTGTTGCATCAAACCTATGAAATAAACCTGCCTCAATCAGATTAAGATTATCAGGACATTGAGCTGCTTTATAAAAATAGCATGCAGTCAAAATTTCAAAGAATGTTATTGGATTATTTGCATTTACTCTCTCAACCTCCTCAAATAAAGAAGCTAGTTCATCATCTCCAAGTTGTTGGTTGTTAAAAACAAATCTTTCATTTATTTTTTGAATATGTGGACTGGTATAAATATTACACTTAATTCCTGCTTCCTTTAAAATTGAATAACAAGCTTGAATTGTAGAGTTTTTACCATTTGTCCCAATAACACTGATGGCTTTGATTTTATCCTGAGGATTTCCTAATTTTTCACAAAGATTTTTTATACGATCGAGGCTAAGATCGATTTCCTTAGGATGCAGCTTTTGTAAGCGATTGATTATCTTCTGAAGTTTCATTTTCTTCAGAATTTATAGCAGAATTTTTCTTTAACAATATTGATAATAAAGTTCCAATTTTTTCAGAAAGATCTTTTCTATCAACAATCAAGTCTACAAACCCAGTTTTTTCAACATATTCGCTTTTTTGAAAACCTTCAGGTAACTCTTCTTTAACTGTGCCCTGAATTACCCTTGCGCCAGCAAATGCGATTAAAGCACCTGGTTCTGCTATGTGAATATCACCTAGCATAGCGTACGATGCAGTAATGCCTCCCGCTGTGGGATCAGTAATACAAACAATGTATGGAAGATTGTTTTTTTTTAATTCATTAATCGCTAAAGTTGTTCTAGTCATTTGAGATAAAGAAATTAAACTCTCCATCATCCTCATTCCTCCACCAGCACTAATACATAAAAAAGGTGTTTTATTTTCAATTGCATGCTGAATACCATATAAAAAGGCCTCACCTTCTGCAGCGGCCATTGACGCTCCTAAAAAATCAAAGTCAGATGCAACAGCAGTAATTTTAATATTGTTAATTGTTCCACAAACGACCATCATTCCACAATCCATACCGGTTTTTTTCCTAGCACTCTTTAGTCTATCTTTATAAGATTTAGAGTCAGTCCAGTTCAGAGGGTCATCTTTGGGAATTGGGGTTTTAAAAATTTCGTAATTGTTTTCTCCAAATAGAATATTAAATCTTTGTTTTGGGGTAATTCGATGATGTTTGTTACATTCAGGTTCAGGACACACCCATAAGTTTTTCTCAAGATCTTTTTTTAAGATTGGGCCTTTGCAACATGATGTCCAGTCACTATTGGCAATATCTTCTTTTGTAGCTCTTTTGTGAAGAGCAGACTTAATTTTTTCACTAGCTTTAATTATTTTGGTAATCCAGTTCATAAAATTTTATATTTAAGCTTTTTCACTAAATTAGCAACATTTGTGACAGGATTTTGTCTTTTTTGAATTGAAACTGAAATTTCCTTGCAAATTGCACTTCCTACCACCAATCCATCAGCTTTTTTTAATGATTTTATTGATTTTTCTGTAATCCCAAAACCTATTACAACATTCTTTTTTGGATTTATTTTCTTAATTTTAAAGTAATTTAACATAATTTTTTTAGGAGATACTTTTAATTTGCCACCCGTTGTAGACAACATTGATATGAAATAGTTCATAGCATGAGAATCTTTAATTATTTTATTAAGTCTTTCTTTTGAAGTGGTAGGTGACAAAAGTTGAATTAAATAAATTGATTTTTTTTTACATTTTTTTGCAAAAGATTTATTTTCTGGCCAAGGCAAATCAACAACTATTAAGCCATCAACTCCAACTTTTTTACATTTTTCTAAAAAATTTTTTTCCCCGTACTGAAATATCATATTATAATAACCCATTAAAATAATAGGTTTTGGATTTTTATTTTTTTTATATTTTTTTACTATCCAAAAAATATCTTCTATCTTAATTCCATTTTTTATGGCTCTGTAAGCACTAGTTTGTATTTGGCTTCCATCCGCAACCGGTGTGTTATGTGGAATTCCTAATTCTAAAATATCCGCGTGTTTTGATATGGTATTTAGTATTATTAAAGATTGGTTTTTAGTACTATCACCTGCAACAGTGTATGTTAAAAGGGCTGGCCTATTTTCTTTCTTAGCTTTTTTAAAAGCAAGATCAATTGGATTAAGCATATTTTTTTCCCAGTCTGTTTCTTAAAATTTTCTTATCTTTATATGCATCTCCGCAACTATTAACTACAACGATTGTGTTTTTACTCATTTTTTTTGCTTCCCTTATTGCAACAGAGAAAGCATGACTCGGTTCTAATGAGGGTCTTAATTTTTCATATTTAGTCACAAGCTTGTAAGCTTTTAATGCTTCCTCATCACTGGCAGCTGTATATCTGGCTCTTTTAGTATCTTTAAGAAAACAATGAAGCGGAGAAATTCCTGGATAGTCAAGTCCAGCTGAAATAGACTCTGTCTCTTCAATTTGTCCATCTGAATTCTGATTTACATATTGAGCTGCTCCATGCAGTATTCCAATTTTTGAACTGTAAGTTAGAGGTGCAGCGTGTCTTTTACTTTTTGCTGGGCCACCAGCCTCTACTCCAATAAATTCACATTGTTTTTTGTCGTAATCCATAAATTCATTCCAAAAACCAAAACTTGAACTACCTCCACCAACGCAATTATACAATTTAAGTTTTTTTGGAATAGAACCAAATTCATTAATTAATTGAACTTTCAATTCTCTAGATATTTGACTTGTACTCCACCCACAGATACGAACAAAGATAGCTGGACCTACAGTGCTACCAACACACATAGCTGTTGTATCGCAATTAGCAACCCAAAAACGCATACACTCAGAAACTGCATCAACTAGCGTTTGACTTCCAGAATAAACAGGAATGACTTCAGCACCATTTTTTTTCATGGCTCTCACATTTGGCTGTTGTCTTTCAATATCTTTCGCTCCCATAAAAATTTTACATCTTAAGCCAAATTTTTTAGCTGCCATACTCAACATTTTACCAGCATATCCAGCACCTGTGTCCCCACATATAATTTTTTTACCAGATCGTTTTGCTAGCAAGCAATGAACTGTTGCATTATAGATTTTATGTGCACCGCCATTAGCATCTGATACAACTTTGGACCAAATTTGTGCTCCTCCAACGTGCTTTGTTAAGTTTTTTAGTTTTATGAAACGAGTAGGGGTTCCAATCCAGTTGTTAAAATATTTATCTCTTTCAGCAATAAACTTTTTATCTTTTTTTAGGTTGTTAAATAAAATTTCCAAATCTTCGATTGGTTTTTTTAAAGTTTCTGGAACGAAATTTCCTCCAAATTTATTACCCCAAAAACCAAGCTTATTTCCTTGATCAATCACAGGTATTCCTTTTTTGAGTTTCATATTTTTGAGGATAAATTTAACAATTTATTAATTTTATTAATATCTTTATTTCCATTTTCATCCTCTAGTGCCCCACTAAGATCAATCATATATTCTTTGTTTATAAAGCTAGGAATATCATCTATTTGAATATTTCCTGCAATCATTTTATTTATTTTTTTAGCAACATCATTTAGCAAATTATGATCAAAACTTTCAGATTTATGATAACCTTTTGAGTCAAATAGAATTATATCTGAAACGTTTAAGTAATCTTTATATTTAATTACATCATCTTTATTAGAAATTGTAATTGCAGTAATTATCTTAACTTTATATTTTAATTTAATCTTTTGCGTTCTTTCAGGACTTACATCGTAAAGTTGATAATAATCAAAATCTAAAAGCTTTATTTTTTCTAAAATTTCGTCAGTCGGATTAACAAGCACTGAAGTAAAGTTTACCTTTTTCTTATCAACATTAATTAATTCTTTTAATATTTCGTATCTAACAAATCTTCTACTTTTCTCATAGTTGCAGATGAAACCTATAAATTTTGGTGGGTGAGGATGATTTAAAATAAAGTTTAAAGTTTTTGGATCTGAGACCCCACAAATTTTTAAACCTCTAATCATTGACTTAGGTGATCAATTAATGATTGTGTGTTTTTTTTAATATTACCTTTAGTTAAATCTCTGCCTATTACAAGCCAATCAGCGCCATTTGCATAAGCCTCTTTAGGTGTCAAAACTCTTTTTTGATCATTTATTTTTGAGGTAAATCTTATCCCCGGAGTTATTATCTCTTTTTTAAATATTTTTCTTACAATTTTTACTTCTTGTGCACTACATACTATTGCATCTAATTTCGCTTTATTTGCCAATTTTGCTTGATGAAGAACTATTTTTTTCACATTCTTATTAAATCCTATTTCTCTTAATGCTTTATTGTCTAGAGAAGTGAGAACAGTAACACCTATTAATTTAATTTTTCCTGAAACTTTTTTTGCAGCTTTAAGAGCATCTAAACCTGAGCTAATATGTATGGTCAAATAATTAACTTTTAAATCTTTAATCGCTTTAATCGTTGAAACGCATGTATTAGGAATGTCATGAAGTTTTAAATCAGCAAAAATTATTTTTTTTTTTACTTTAGATAAAAAAATTCTTCCATTTTTAGAATTTAGGAATTCTAAACCAAATTTATAACCAATTTTTAATTTATTATTTTGAGTTTCTTTTATAATATTTTTAATTTTCAATAACTTTGTTGTATCGCATGCAACAAATATTTTACTCTTTTTCATTATTAATCTTTTTAAACATTTCTTTGCTCATTTTCCAATATATTACTTTTTTTGTTGGTACAGAAATTTTATCCCCAGTTTTAGGGTTCCGCCTGATAGAAGATTTTTGAATCCTGGTGCTTAAAGATCCCCATCCCCTGATTTCTACTCGCTCACTCCTTTTTAGAGATTTTTTAATTTCGTTTAAGATTATATTTGTTACTTTTTCGATATCTTTTTTAAGCAAATTTGGAAAACTTTTGGAAATTTGTTTTAAAAGTTTTGACTTTACTACACCCAATTTTGCACTACTTTTTTAATTATTTTATTTTTTTTTTTTCTTTTTTCTTTAAATCTTCTGATAAAGATGAAAAAGGAAGATTTTTTCCAGATCCTTCCGATCCATATTTGTCAAGAGCTTCTCTTTTTTCAATTTCTTCCAATAGTTTCATGCTTAAAGAAATTTTTCTTTTATCGAGATCAATTTCAGATATAGCACAGTCTATTTTTTCACCACCAGTAAATCTAGATGGCCTTGCATCTGCAGTATTGATTGCAATTTGAGACTTTTTAATAATAAAATCCATCTCACATCCCTCAGGTCTGACAGTTAATCCTTTATTGTCTGTTGAAATTATTTTGACAGTTATGGTTTGATTTTTTTTCTTATCAGCAAACCAATCTAAAGGATCTTTTTGTGTCTGTTTATAACCTACTCTTATTTTTTGCTCTTCTACTTTTATCTCTAAAACTTTCACTTGAATTTTATCGCCTTTTTTATATTTCGAGAGTTCTTCCTCACCATTGTTTAAGTAAGTTAGATCATTGCAATGTAAAAATGTATCTAGGTTTATGTCCTCCACCTTTACAAATAAAGAATATTCATTTTTGTTAATCACTTCACCATTTACAACGGTACCAACAGGATATTTTTTTTGAAAAACTTCAAAAGGATTTTCTAGTGTTAGTCTATGAGAGATAGCAACTCTTCTTTTTTCTTTATCAATCTCAGTAATGATACAGTCTACTTCATCACCGACTTTAAACATCTTTTTAGCTGACACATTTTTTTTTGTCCAACTTAATTCGCTTGAATGTAAAAGAGTTGTTAATCCTGGCTCTAATTCACAAAATGCACCAAAATCCATAATCTTAGAAACTTTTACTTTATAAACTTTATTCAACTCGTAGTTTTGAATATGCTCAAAAGGATCTGGTGACATTTGTTTCACTGAGCAACCAACTTGAAGTTTTTCTTTGTCTACAGATATTACTTTAAGATCATGTTTTTCACCTATATTAAAAACTTCATCTGGATGATTAACTCTTGAATAAGAGATTTCTTGAAGATGAACCAAAACATCAAGCTCTCCATTTACATTAAAAAAACAACCAAATGTGCTATAGCCTTTTACTTCAGCTCCTTTGATAATATCTCCAACTTTATATTTATCTACAATTTTTGCTTTATCCTCTTTTTTAAATGAGGAAATTATCTCTCTTCTAGAAACACATGCATTACCTCTGACTTTATCTAGCTTAATTAATGCAAACTTTTGTGGCTCATTCATTAAATGACTTATATCTTTAAGAGGTTTATCACTTATCTGAGAACCTGGTAAAAACATTAATGAACCTGTATCTATGTGCTCAACAATACAACCGCCTTTACACTTCGATGTAATTTTACCCATTATTGGCATTTTTTTTTCATAAGCCTCTACTAGCTTATCCCATCCTTTTATTTTTTGTGCTTTGCTGGCAGACACAACCACTTCACCCATCTTGTCCTCTAATTTTTCTAATAATACTGATATTTTTTCACCAATCTTAATTTTTTCATTAAGGCCCATAGTCTTTAACTCGTTTATATCAAGAACAGGCTCTGACTTTAGTCCATCAACATGTAGAAAAACATATTTTTCAGTTATTTTGTTTACTTTTCCCTCGATTATTTTTCCCTCTTCGATATTTACTTTTGATAGTTGACTATTTAATAGTTTTTCAAATTGTTGGTTATCAGGGTTGTTTAGGTCTTTATAAATTTCCATTATTTATTAAGTTTTTTGTCTATAATTTTTTTTATTTTTAAAAAACACGCTCTTTTAGATAAATTTGTGGTGTTAATCAATACTGAATCTTTTGTTTTCTTTAAAGGTGATAACTTACGCGAATAGTCACTTTTATCACGTTTTTTAATGCTTTTTAACACTTCGCTGTAGGTAATATTTTTTTTTATTTTTTTTAATTCTTTAAATCTCCTATTTGCCCTAGTTTTGATATTAGCTGTTATAAAAAATTTGAATTCGGCGTCAGGCACTATTTTATAAGTTATGTCTCTACCGTCTAAACATGAACCATTATACTTTCTTGGAGGACTATAAGCGTAATTTATTTGGAAAGTGTGAACGAGGTTTCTTATTTTTTTATTTTTTGAAATGATAGAAGCCTCGATTCCAACTTTATCAGAACGTAATTCTTTATTTCTTAAGTCAATCATTTTTAAGGCTTTTATTTTTTTTTTTAATAAAGATATGCTTAAATTTCTTGAAGATTTTAATTTCAAATTAGCAATATATCTGTATATCTTCCCAGTATCTAGGTAAAAGAGATTATAATGTTTTGATATTGCTTTTGCTAATGTTCCTGCGCCTGCAGCGGCGGGTGAATCAATTGCGATCTTAATCGTACCTTTTTTTTTATATTTCATGTGTTTAAATTTTTGATAATTTTTAAGAAAGAGGGAAAAGATGTATTAATAGATTCTTTGTTATGAATAATCCATTTACCACCGAAAATTAAAGCAGCAATAACACTTGTCATAAAGATTCTGTGATCTTTATAGAAATTCTTAATTACTATTTTTCTATCAATAATTAGTTTTGGATTACCAAATATTTTAATTGAATCTTTTGTAAGAATATTTTTCACACCCATCATTTTAAGAATTTTGGATGCTAATTTTAATCTTGGACTTTCTTTAGTATTAAGTTCTGCTATATCTCTAAAGTAGGATATGCCTTTAGCTTTCGCTGCAACTAAAAAAATAACTAAAAATTCATCTATAGCACTTGAATTCAAATGAATTGGGCACTTAATACTATTCAATTTTTTCGAGCTTAATACGCATATATCTGCAATCTCTTCACCTCTATAAATATTTTTGTTTCTAAAAAAAATTTTAACCCCCATTTTTTTTAAGATTGTTATTACTCCTATGCGAGATGGGTTTATATTTACTTTTTTTATGACAATTTTGGAATTTTCGGACAAGGCTGTTAAGACAATAAAAAAAGCAGCCGAACTTATGTCTGATGGAATTTGATAATTTAATGGATTAATTTTATTTACTTTATTAACTTCAATTAGATCATATTTTTTTTTATTTGTAATTTTCACAGGTAATTTTAGAAACTTACATAAAAGTTCAGTGTGATTTCTAGATTTTTTTGCTTTTATAATTGTTTTACCTTTAGTTCTCATACCAGCAAATATGATACTACTTTTGCACTGAGCTGAACCTCTTTTCTCATAATATTTAATTGGTTTTAAATTTTTGGTTCCACAAATTGTAAGTGGCAAACTAAAATTTTTTTTTAGCTGAAATTTTGCACCAAATTTAGTAAGTGGAAAAGCAACTCTTTTAAAATCTCTTTTTGATAAACTTTGATCACCAATTAATTTTATTTTTTTTGGCGAATTAATTAACAATCCTAGAATTAATCTCCCTAACGTAGCTGAATTTTTAGCGTTTATTACAGAATTATTTTTGTAATTGTATCCATTGAGACCTTTGCCATGTATAATAAAAATGTTTTTTTTTTTAATAACTTTAATTCCAAATTTTTTTATAATATCAATTGCAGCTAATACGTCCTCAGACATTAATAAATTTTTAGCTTTTGAAATACCAGAGGCTAGTGATGCAAACAGAACCCATCTTATACTTATACTTTTATCACCACTAACAAAAATTTTCTTATTGAACTTACCTATTTTATTTTCTATCAATATGTGGTTAGGCATATTTATTAGTTTATTCTAAAACTATCACCAAAATATGCGTTTTTTGCATGTATGTTTTTGACTAAATTTGAAGGTGTATCTTTTGCAACAATTTTACAATTACTTAAAATCATTGCAATATCAACGCAAGCCAGAAGATCCCTAGCCTGGTGATCACATATACAAATAGTGATACGATGCTCTTGTTGTAAATTTACAATTATTTCTTGAAGCATTTTTATTGTAAGGACATCAAGTGCAGCAAATGGTTCATCAAGAAGAAGAACTTTTGGCTCACTCAATAAAGCCAGTGCAAGAACTAATTTTCTTTTTTGACCACCGGAAAGATGTTTAGCTTTTATTTCTTTTAAGTTGTCTAGTTCAAATTTTGAAATTACATAGTTTATTCTTTCAAATCTAAGGTTTTTATCAGTAATAATAATCTCACTGATGGCCTTTAAATTTTCATATAATGTCAGATCATTGAAATAACCACCATACTGTGGAACATAACCAACTTTAAATTTTTTAGTTCTTAGATAAATTGGAAATGATGTTGTGTCATAGCCATTGATAAGTATTTTTCCATTTTTGGGGGTAATTAATCCTGTAATTAGATTAAATATAGTGGATTTACCAACACCATTAGGGCCAAGCATCCCAAAAATTTGGCCCTCATTGATTTCAAAGCTTATATTGTCAAGTATTAGTCTATTTCCATAAGATAATGACACGTTTCTAAATTCGATTATATTGTTTGTACTTTTAAATGACTTAATTCTAAATTTTTTAATTATTGCCATGATTTTTTAATGATTTGATTTTAACTTTTTTTTCCTCTTCGTACATAAAAATTTTTGTATTTTTAGTTTCAATATCAATTTCTAACACATCTGCTTTAAGTAAGTTTTTTTGATTAGAATAAACAACATTTTTTGAAATTATCAACGAATTGTTGTTTAGAGAAAAATCTACATAATCGCCCGTAATTTCATTTTCACGATAATTGATTTTTACTTTTTTTGAAAAAATAGTATCATAATTATCAATATTATATTTTCCGAAATTTGATTGAATTTCTATTACATCACCGTCTATCATTTTTATTTTTGCCCTAACATTTGTCAAAAAAATTATTTTATTATTATCCAGATCTATTTGGCCCTCAGAGGCATACAAAATATATTCATTCCCTTTAGCATCTTGAGATGAGTAGTTTACATCTTGAATAATATTAGTAGATGTAATTGTATCTTCAACATTTATTTTTTCAACCTCAGAAATTTTCTTTTGCTGTTTAAAAAACTTGTAGTAAGAAAAAAAAGATAAAAAAATAATAAAAATTATAAATAAAATACTTTTTAACAACCTCTTTAACATTTAGGATATGTTAGATTGTAATATTGTATGAACATGGAGGACACCTATCGTCTTATTTTTATTTTTTTTATCAAAAACGCATAGAGAAGTAATTTTTTTGTTATTCATTAGAGATAGAGCCTTAGCTGCTAATTCATTTTTTTCAATACTTATTGGATTTTTGGTCATTACTTTAATCACCTTCGTAGAGTGGAGATTTGAATTTTTTTGATTAAACCTTCTAATTTGACCATCAGTAATAATACCAATTGTGTGTTTCTTCTTGTCTTGCACAATTAATATACCAAGATTTTTATCGCTTAATATTTTTAAAGCATTTTTCATTTTTAAATTCTCATCTACAAAAGGTATTTTTTTTCCTGTCAGCATTATATCTTCAACAGTTTTTAGTTTAGCACCTAATGTGCCTGCTGGATGTAATTTTTTAAAGTCAATTCTATTAAAATTTTTTTGTTTCATAGCTGATATTGCTAAAGCATCACCTAAGGCTAATTGAACTGTTGTGCTAGATGTCGGGATAATACCTCCTGACTCCTTAACTTGAGGGGTCAATAACTTGATATCAGCAGCTTTATATAAAGTAGAATCTTTTTTTGAGACAATTCCAATTAATAAAATTTTATTTCTATTCGCGTATTGAATGATATTTTTTAACTCATTTGTTTCACCTGAATAACTGATCAATATTAATATATCCTTCTTAGTAATACTTCCAAGATCTCCGTGTGATGAATTACTTGCAGACAAAAAAAAGGCTGGGGTTCCAACTGATGAAAAAGTTGCTGCTATTTTATTCGCTATTAAGCCGCTTTTTCCTACACCACAAAGAATTACTTTTGATTGACATTTTACAATCTCTTTTACAGCCTTGTTGAAAGAATTATTTAAACTTTTTTTTAATCTTACTAAACCCTCAATCTCTAAATTAATTACATCTTTAGCAGATTTTATAAAATTTTTTTTCATACTTAATGTTCAAAAGTAGATAATTTGTATCCTGCTATCTCCATATCAACTAATACAGGAATAACATTCATAGATTTTTCAAAAAGATCAATTCTTTTTTCTCTCTCTAGCATTTTTATCAATTTTTTTCTTATTTCAAAAAGATATTCTGTATCAGAAGCAGCATATTTAATTTGTTTTTCAGAAAGGTTAGGATCTCCCCAATCACTCTGTTGCTCTTTCTTTGAAATATCCTTACCACACAGCTCTTTTACTAAATCTTTATAGCCGTGGTATGAACTAGCAGTTCTAGCTATTTTAGAAGCAACTTTAGTACAAAAAATATTTTTTGGTTGAACTTTTAAATGATATTTTAACCATAAAAGATCTTGTCTAGCATAATGCATAATAAACTGTGTATTTTTGTTTGATAAGGCTTTTATCAGATTTGGAGCATTATAAGTCTCTCTATTAAGTTTTACTAAATAAAAGTTCTTGGACTCAAGCCCTAATTGGACTAGAGTTAGTGGATCCCTTCCAAGAACAAGACCTAATGCCTCATTATCAAGACCTATTAATTTTTCATTTGATAAATCTAAATCTTCAGGTAAGTCGTTTTCAAAAACTTTGATATTAGTCATATATATTTATATATATAAGACTAAATAATAATGTCTATTTTTTGATTGATAATATGAAAAATATTTTGATTTGGGGAGGCACTGGTCAAGTGGGTACTCATCTGATACGAAAGTTAACCCAAAATAACTATACCGTTACTGTAGCAACTAGAAATATACACCAAAAAGGCAATATAATTAAAACACAAGGTAATGCAGGTTATATCCAAATAAAAGAGTGCAATATTTTTGATGAACTTAAAATAAGAAAACTTTTTGAGAGTGCAGACATCTGTATAAACTTAATTGGTATTTTATTTGAAAAAAAAAATGGAAATACATTTAAGAATATTCACTCTGTTTTTCCATCTTTATTAGCGAAACTTTGTAGGGAATATAAAATTAAACAATTTATTCATCTGTCAGCCCTGGGTATAAACGAAGCATTAGATTCTAAATATGCCCATAGCAAATTAGAGGGTGAAAAAAACATTTTAAAAATATTCCCTCAAACAACAATTTTACGTCCATCTATAGTTTATTCTTCTTCAGATAATTTCAGTTGTAATCTAATGACATTGTTAAGTAGATTGCCAATCTTTCCGTTATATTATAATGGTGAAACAAAATTTACCCCTATTCATTGTTCTGATTTGACCGATGTTATCCAGTTAGTAATTTCAAAAAATGTGAATGCAAATATTATTGAGTGCATTGGTCCAGAAATACTCACTTTTAAACAAATTTTAATAAAATTATTAAACTTAATCGATAAAAAAAGACTTTTATTACCATTCCCACTTCCTTTGGCTATGTTTACTGCAAAATTTTTTCAATTGTTACCTAATCCTCTGTTAACAGTCGATCAATTAAAATTACTCAAATATAACAATATAGCTTCAGGCAAATATAAAACTAATTTTGATATTGGATCTCCTGCAAAAAAGATTTTCAATGAAGAAGTTAAAAAATATTCTTATATGTGGCGGGAAGGTGGTCAATTTTCGAAAGGTAGGGACAATTTTTAATTAAAAAATTTGATTAGGCTGATTTAATTTTTTTTTCTATTAGTCCAGGTATCTCATCTTTTTCAACAATTTCTTCTTTTTTACCTCGTGGTTGATAAGCATAAAGTAAATGTAGTCGACAATAAGAAAAATCTTTTAATGATGATCTGCCACAAAAGTAAAAAGATTTTTCATCAGGATGACCAATAGGCCACTTACAACTATTATCATCAAGTTCCTCCAATTGTTTTGGATTTTCTGGTTCAAAATCCTTTTCAATAATTAATGATCTAAACTTATTTCTTCGACCTTTTTTAATTTTTAAATTTTTGTTTTCTGTAGTGTTATTGAAATTTTCACTTGATGTTGCTGTCCTTGTTTTTATTTTTGCGGAAAGATTAAGTCTATGAGCTTTACCGATAACAGCGTTTCTACTAATTCCTCCAATTATTTCTGCAATTTGGCTCGCAGTGCTACCTTTTCCCCAAAGCTCTTTCAATTTATTGACTTTTTCCTCAGTCCAGCTCATAATTTACTATATAATGTATTTCAAAAATATATAAACACAATATAGAGATAAAGAACACTAATAAAAAATAGATTATTTATAGTTATCAACATTATTTAAATTCAATTATTCAAACGATATTCAATCCCAACTTGTATTTAATTTTTTTGTTTATACAAACAACATTAAAATGAGTTATTTAGCAAAAAATTATAATAGAAAAAAAATTTCTTTTACAAAAGGTAAAGGAAGCTATCTTTATACTTCGAAAGGAGTGAAATATTTAGACTTTGTTCAAGGAATAGCAGTAAATTGTTTAGGTCATGCACATCCCAAACTAGTTAAGACAATACAAAATCAATCAAAAAAACTGTGGCATATTTCTAATGCCTTTAAAATTCCTGAGGGGGAGAAGTTAGCAAAAAAATTATGTCAAAAAACTTTTGCTGATTATGTATTATTCCAGAATAGTGGCGCGGAAGCCACAGAAGCATCTATTAAAGTTGCTAGAAGATATTTTTACTCAATTGGAAAACCCCATAAAAACAGAATATTGTGTGTAAAAAATTCTTTTCATGGAAGAACTATCGCCGCAATTTTTGCAAGTGGATCAAAAAAAATGGTAGAGGGTTTTGGACCTAAAGTTCCAGGATTTGATCATTTTATTTTTGGAAACCACAAATCCTTGAAAAAAAAAATCACTAAAAATACCGCAGCTATAATGATCGAGCCAATTATGGGAGAGGGAGGAATTAAAGTAATCCCTGATTGGTGTTTAAAAGAATTGAGAAAATTATGTACTAAAAAAAAAATTTTATTGATAGCGGATGAAGTTCAAACAGGAATTTCTAGATCAGCGGATTTTTTGGCTTTTGAAAGCTCAAAAATAAAGCCAGATATCGTCCCTATTGCAAAAGGAATAGGTGGGGGATTTCCTATAGGTGCAGTTTTAATGAATAAAAAAGTAGCTTCTGGAATGACACCAGGTACACATGGCTCAACTTTTGGTGGGAATCCTTTAGCAATGGCTGTTGGGAATTCAGTTATAGATATAGTTTCAAATAGAAAATTTTTAAATAACGTAAAAAAATTGTCAAAATATTTTTTTATAAATTTGAATCTTTTAAAAAAAAAATATCCTATGATTATTAGAGAAATAAGAGGCAAAGGTTTGTTAATTGGAGTTCAGCTTTACAAAGATCAGTCGAAGTTTATTACGAAATTGATGGAAAATAAATTACTAACTATACGTGCAGCAGAGAATGTTGTCCGTATTTTACCTCCTCTAAATGTAAAAAAAACAGAAATTAATCAAGCATTAAAAATCATTGATAATGTATGCTCAAAAATGAATTAAGATGAGACATTTTATAAATTTAAAAGATATTCCGGTTAAAGATCTTAGAAAAATTATTAGTGACGCAAAAAAAAGAAAAAATTTAAGAAAAAAACTGAATCATCTGGATCTTGACAAGGATGCGCCACTCAAAGGAAAATTATTAATTCAAATGTTTGAGAAATCAAGTTTAAGAACAAGACTAAGTTTTTACCTTGCTATTAGACAACTTGGAGGCAGTGCTTTGACATTAAGACCTAATGAGCTTCATTTGTCTAAAGGTGGTGAAAGTATAGAAGATACAGCTAAGATACTATCTAATTTTGGTAACGCTTTCATGTTAAGAACGGATAATGATAAAAAACTAGATGAATTTAAAAAACATTTATCAATTCCAATTATTAACGGGTTAAGCCCTTCATCTCACCCAACACAAATTTTATCAGATATTTTTACTGTTGAAGAGATAAAGAAGAAGCCTATACATAAATTAAATATTGCATGGATAGGGGATTGTAATAACGTTTTAAATTCTTTAATTGCAGCCTCAATTAAATTTTCATTTAAATTAAAGATCGGTTGTCCTAAAGAATATAATCCACTTAAAAATATTATGGATTACATAAAGAAAAATGATAACAAAATAATAATTTATTCAAGTCCTAAAAAAGCTATTGTTAATGCAGATGTTTTATTTTCTGATAAAGTTATATCCATCAATGACAAAGTAAATAAGACGAAAAAATTGAACAGTTTTAAAAAATTTAAGATTGATGAAAAACTTATGGGTTATGCAAAGAAAGATTGTATTTTTCTTCACTGTTTGCCAAGAGGAACTGAAGTTACTGAAAAAGTATTTTCTAGCAAACAATCAAAAGTTTGGACTCAGGCTCTTAACAGAGTACACGTGCAAAAATCAATTTTACTTTATTGTTTTGGAAAATTAAGGTAAAGGCAACGGGTTGTCTGAATTTTTGTTCAAGTATAAAATAACCGAAGCTCTATCTTTCTCTTTTCTTAATCCAGCAAATGCCATTTTGGTTCCTTTGATCCATTTAGCAGGCTTTATCAAATATCCATTTAGTTCCTCAAATGACCATTCCTTTCCATACCCAGCTAATGCTTTAGAATATTTGTAATCATTCACAGCACCAATTTTTCTTCCAACAACATTGTACAGCGCAGGCCCAATATTATTTTTTCCACCTTTTACGATTGAATGACAGGCAGCACATTTTTTAAAAACTTTTTCTCCAGTTGCAATATCTCCCATTGCCATCAAAGCGGCGATATCTATCTTTTGCTCTAAAGTTTCACCTTCAGTTTTTAACTCTGCAGTGACTGACTGTTTAACATCAACTGCATATCCTGGTGTTTTAGGTTTTTCAACATAGAAAATCATGCTAGATAGTTTGCTAATACCTATTAAAAGGAGTGCCACAAGTAAAATTGCAGCTACTATTTTGTTTATCTCAAAAGAATCCATTTTATAAAATTTTATTTTGAACGTATAACATTATAAATTAAAAATTGCTTATATATTTGATGTATATTATTGCCTCTGCTTGTAGTGAATTAACAAATAACAATTACGCATGAAAACACTAATTATAATCCCTGCAAGACTAGCAGCTTCTAGATTGCCTGGAAAACCACTTCTAAAAATTAATGGTTTATCTATCATTTCTCACGTATTTAAGAAGGCTGAAAAAGCAAAAATTGGGAATGTATTAGTAGCAACTGAAAATCAAGAAATCATCGATGATGTAAAAAAAAATGGTGGTCAAGCAGTATTAACTAGTAATCAACATAATACAGGAACAGATAGAATTTATGAGGCCTTACAAAAAACCGAGATTTCAAATATTGATTTAGTAATGAATCTTCAAGGAGATGAGCCTTTAATTGATGTTGACGATATAAGGAATCTTAACCAACTTATGATAAATACACATTCCAAAATTGGCACTCTCGCTTCAAAAATTTTAGATGAAAAACTTTATGACAATCAAAATGCTGTTAAAGTAAAAACAAAAGAAGAACTGAATCACAAAAATTTTCCAGAAGCAATTTATTTTAAAAGAAAAACCTTAAAAAAAGATTTAAATACATACCATCATATGGGGATTTATTGTTATGAAATAGATACACTTAAAGATTTTGTGTCATATAAACAGTCCTCTAATGAGGCCAAATACAAGTTAGAACAATTAAGGGCTTTAGAAAATAAAATTAAAATAAATGTTGCTCTTGCCAAATCACATTCAATTGGAATAGACACAAAAGAGGATTTTGTGGCTATTAAAAAGATTATGGAATATAAGACTTGATGGAAAAAATTTATTTTCAAGGAATATTTGGAGCATATTCACATTTAGCTGCTTTATCCGTTGCACCAAAAGCCAAAATAATTCCATGTAAGACTTTTGATGAATGTTTTTTAAAAGCTTCTGAAGACTCATCTTCAAGAATAATTATACCAGAGTCTAATAGAATCACCGGAAATATAGGAATTGAATATTTAGTATTTAAATATCGATTAAATATTTATTCAGAATATTTTCAAAAAATTGAACATAATTTACTAGCAATCCCTGGTACAAAAATATCTGACATAAAAAATGTATACTCTCATTCACAAGCACTATCACAATGTTCAAATTTTATAAAATCAAACAATCTAATTGAACACGTCAGAGCAGATACAGCTGGATCAGCAGAAATGATATCTAGAATTAAAGATAATAAAAATGCTGCAATAGCTTCTACTTTAAGTGCAGAAACTTATGGATTAGAAATAATTCAAAAAAATATTGAAAATGAAAAAGGAAATCTTACCAGGTTTTTAATTATGGGTAAAAACATTTTTCAACCAGAATATGGTGACAAAAAATATATTACATCTTTTTTATTCAAATTAAAAAGTAAACCAGCAGCCTTATATCAATCATTAGGCGGTTTTGCTATTAATGGTGTAAACTTAACCAAACTACAAAGTTACCCTGAAAAAAATTCCTTCGATTCTTATTTTTTCTTATGTGATCTTGATGGTCATATAGAAGATGTAAAAGTTAAAAAATCATTGGAGGAATTAGGTTTGCATTGTCAAGATTTTCACGTTTTAGGTGTCTTTGAGGCTGACAAAATACGAGAAAAGTAATTTTTATTATTTCTTGTGGTTTAGAAAACATTACTGCTATAATACATCTGGAGGCTAGAGGTGGATGCCGCTTGAACCCGACCAGATCTTAACGGAAGCAGTCGTAGAGACAGTTATTCAGGTTCTAGTCTCCTTATTAAATTTATGAATAATAAATCAAAAGTATTAGCACTAAAATATAGACCCCAAACTTTTGATGATTTAATTGGTCAAAAAGTTCTTGCTGAAACCATTATAAACTCAATTAAAGCTAACAAAATACCCAATGCATATTTGTTCACTGGAATAAGAGGGGTTGGAAAAACTACAACAGCAAGAATTGTTGCAAAGACATTGAATTGTCTAAATGGTATAGAAAATAAATGTAAAGTAAAATGTGATAATTGTGATGCAATAACGAACTCAAATCATATTGATGTTCTTGAAATGGATGCAGCAAGCAAAACAGGTGTAGATGATGTAAGAGATTTAATTGAATTTTCCAGATATGGACCAACATCCGCTAAATATAAAATTTTCATAATTGATGAAGTTCATATGTTGAGTAAACAAGCATTCAATGCCTTATTAAAAACCCTAGAAGAACCGCCAGAATATTTAAAATTTATTTTCGCAACGACAGAAATTAAAAAAATTCCTGTTACTGTAGTTTCTAGATGTCAAAGATTTGATTTGTCTAGAGTTAAATCATCTGAACTATTAGAATATATTAAAATAATTAAAGATAAAGAGAATGGAAAAATAACAGACGATGCTTTAAAGCTTATAGTTAAAATTTCAGAAGGCTCTGTTAGAGATGCCTTATCTTTGTTAGATAGAGCATTATTAAGCTTGGATGATGACAAAGAGTTAGATTTAAATTCAGCGCAGAGAATTTTTGGATACTTCGATAAATCTCAATTAATCTACTTGTTTGAATTAATTTTAAACGGTGAAGAAACAAAAGTAATAAGCACTTATAGAAAGATTTATGATCAAGGTGTTGAACCCAGGGTTTTTATTAATGATTTCTTAGAGATACTTTATTACTTCAAAAATATAAATTCATTAACTTTAGAAAGCACAAATTTTTCTTTGAATGATGAAGAATTTTTTAAAATTAAAAATTTATCAAATCAAATAGACCCAGAGATATTAATATTATTTTGGCAGTTTGTTATCTCTTCACTTGATGAGTTAGAGATAGTTTCTAACCCACACTTTTCAATTGAAATGATCCTAATGAGATTGATGTATTTAAGTTCTGGAAAATTTGAAAATAAAATTGAAAAAATTGAGGTTCGTACAAAAAGTGAAAATCTAGACAAGAATTCAGAAAGTGAGTCAACTTCTAAAACAGTCAATCAAATAAAGAATATTGCACAAGAAGATAAAAATAAACCAGAAGTCCAATCAGAAATCAAAGCAGAAAATAAAACTAATATAAATACTTTTGAAAACTTAATTGAAGTTTGTTCAAATAAAAAGGAAATAAAATTAAAATACGAATTAGAAAAAAACGTTAATCTTGTAAAATTTGAAAAAAATAGAATTGAAATATCTTTTAATGAAAGTTTAGATAAAAATTTTGTAAAAAATCTATCGTCAAAACTTTTTGAATGGACTGATGAAAGATGGATTATTACGTTTAGTAAATTAAAAGGACAAATGTCAATAAATGATAAACAAAAAAATGCTAAGAAAATATTGATTGATGAAATGAAAAACTCAAAGATATTTAAGAGTGTGCTGGAAAAATTTCCTGATGTCGAATTAATAGACGTAAATTCAAACAAAAACGGAGTTGATAATGACTGATTTTAGTAAAATATTAGATAAAGCTAAAGAGCTTGAGGAAAAGATGAAGGAAAGCCAACAAAAGATTAAAGAAATTAGAGTTGTAGGAGTTTCAGGATCAAATTCTGTGAAGATAACTTTAGATGGAGAAGGAGAAATGCAAACAATAGAGTTATCTGATGAAGTTATGAGAGAGAACAAAACCATAATTGAGGACTTGATTGTTGCAGCTCATAATAGTGCTAAATCTCAACTTAAATCAAAAACAACTGAGGAAATTTCAAAAGCAACGGGTGGATTTGGTATTCCTGGATTTAAATGGCCTTTATAGAATATGCAAAATTGTAATGAGATAGATCAGTTAATTAAACTAATATCAAAATTACCTGGATTGGGGCCAAAATCAGCGAAGCGAATTATTTTAAAATTAATTAATAACAAAGACGAATTAGTAAAGCCTCTAGCAAAATCTTTAACAGATATTTATAAAAATATTTCCAGATGTACAATTTGCGGAGCTTTAAAGTCTAATTATATAGACTGTGATTATGAAAATTGCAAAATTTTAGACAAAAAATATGATAAAATTTGTGTGGTTGAAAATATAGCAGACCAATGGTCCATCGAAAGTTCTAATATTTATCAAGGATATTTTCATATCCTTGGAGGTACTATCTCTTCTGCAGGAAATAGAAAAGGAGATTTGTTAATCGATTCATTAATAAACAGAGTTGAAAAAGATAAGATAGAAGAGGTTATTTTGGCAACAAGCGCTACAATAGAGGGGCAAACTACTGCTTATTATATTCAAGAAAGTTTAAAAAATTCCAAAGTAAAAATTACTAAGCTTGCTCAAGGCTTACCGGTTGGTGGTGAGATAGAAAATCTAGATGATGGAACTTTAATTTCTGCTTTTAAAAATCGATCTAATATGATTTCGAACTCAGATTAGATTTTTTTTTTAACCTGTTTAAATGAAGTAATGGCTCAGTGTAACCTGAGGGTTGTTCTTTACCCTTAAATACCAGATCACAAGCAGTTTGAAATGCTATAGAGTTTTCATAATTATTGCTCATTTTAACATATAATGGATCACCTTTATTCTGTTCATCAACTATTTTTGCCATCTCTTTCATTATTTCAGTTACTTGTATTTTTGTTGTGATCCCATGATGGATCCAGTTGGCTATATGCTGAGATGAAATTCTAAGAGTTGCCCTATCTTCCATCAAACCTATATTGTTGATATCAGGTACTTTAGAACAACCCACGCCTTGGTCTACCCATCTTACAACATAACCCAATAAAGTTTGTGCAGAATTAGAAATTTCTTTATTTATATCCTCTACAGACCAATTAGGCCGGTCTGCTGTTGGAATTGTTAAGAGATCCTCAATTTTAGCTGGTTCTCTACCCATTAATTTTTTTTGTTCATTAAAAATATTTATTTCGTGATAATGTAAAGCGTGCAAAGCAGCTGCTGTTGGAGATGGAACCCATGCACAGTTTGCGCCAGCTTTTAGGTGGCCTTTTTTTTGATCCATCATATCTTTCATTTTATCTGGCATTGCCCACATTCCTTTTCCAATTTGTGCTTTTCCTGAAAACCCACATTTTAAACCAATATCGACATTGTTATTCTCGTAAGCGTTGATCCATTTAGATGATTTCATATCACCTTTTTTAATCATAGGGCCAGCTTCCATTGATGTATGCATTTCATCACCAGTTCTGTCTAAAAAACCAGTATTTATGAAAAAAACTCTATTTTTTAGACTTCTAATACATTCTTTTAAATTTGCAGACGTTCGTCTTTCCTCATCCATAATACCAATCTTACAAGTATACTTAGGTAAATTTAGAACCTCTTCAACTTTAGAAAAAATTAAATCTGTAAACGCGGTCTCATCTGGACCATGCATTTTAGGCTTTACTATATACACAGATCCAGTCCTTGAATTAGTTTTGTTTTTAATATCATGTAGTGCAGCTGCTGTTGTAATGAATGCGTCCATAATTCCTTCAGGAACTTCACTTCCATCGCTTAATAAAATCGACGGATTAGTCATTAGATGACCAACATTTCTTATAAGTAAAAGACTTCTACCATGTAACTTTAAAACTTTACCATCTTTTGAAATATAACTTCTGTGTGGATTTAGCTTTCTCTCAAATAATTTACCTTCTTTTTTAAATTTTGATTTCAGATCGCCTTTCATAAGGCCTAGCCAATTTCGATAGCAAATAATTTTATCTTCCGAGTCAACTGCTGCAACACTATCCTCATTATCACAAATTGTTGATACGGCAGACTCTAGTATTATGTCACTTATTCCAGCATGATCTTGTTGAGCAGCAAACGCTCTAGAATCTTTTAGAATTTCAATATGTAAGTTATTATTTTTAAGAATAATTGCAGATGGATTATCACTCTCACCTCTATGTCCAATAAATTTATTTTCATCTTCCAAATCAAAAATATCAGCACCTTTTAGAACTTTTAATTTACCGTATTTCACAGCAAAACTTGTAATTTGACTCCAACTTAATCCTGCTAATGGAAAGTACTTATTTAAAAAATCTCTACCATATTTAATAACCATTTCACCCCTTAGAGGATCATACCTCTCAGATACGCTATCTTCAGACTGTTCAATTACGTCTGTACCATAAAGACTATCATATAAACTCATCCATCTTGCATTTGCAGCATTTAGCGCATACCTCTCATTCATGACGGGCACTACTAATTGAGGTCCAGCTATATTTGCGATTTCTTCATCAACATTTTTAGTTTCTATTTTAAAATCAGGCCCCTCATTTTTTAAATAACCAATTTCTAATAAAAATTTTTTATACTCTTTTAAATTAAATTCTTTACCTTTGTTTTTGATATGCCATTCATCTATTTTTTTTTGCAAATCTTCTCTAAATTTAATTAATTCTCTGTTTTTTGGTGCAAGCTCATCAAGAGTTTTTTCAAGACCCAACCAAAAATTTTCAGGAGATATATTTGTATTTTTTAATAGTTCATCATTTACGAAGTTTGACAGCTTTTCAGATACTTGTAATTTGTTAATTTTAACGTATTTTTCTTGCATAGCACTCAAATTTATACCCCATCTGTATTTTTGCCTGAGAGTTTTGCTCCTTCGGCGGAAATCAATCTCTTTCCAGAGCGTTATGCTTCGATCGGTCCTTTTGCCTGAGAGTTTCCGGGGTGGTTGCTCCTTCGGCGCTAAAAATAGTCTCTCCCGATAGTAAAACTTTATTCTTTATAAAGGATAATCTATTAAATAACAAATACATGTTTAATTCAATATCATTTTATTGCCTTTTTTGTTAATTAAGTAATCATTATAAAAAACAATGAAAAACTACCTTAATTTTGAAAAAGAAATAAAAGAATTAGACGAAGAGCTAGAAAAACTTAAAGATCCATATAATCAGGGTGGTATTTCTGAAGTAGATACTAAAAAAATTTCCAAAACAGAAGAGGAAATAAACGACAGACTACAGTCAGTTTACTCTAATTTAGATCCCTGGCAAACAACTATGGTAGCGAGACATGAAGATAGACCTAAGTCTAAATTTTTTATCGATAATTTGTTTGATGACTTCATTACACTTTCTGGTGATAGGTATTATGGTGAAGATAAATCTGTCATTGCAGGTTTTGCGAAATTTAATAATCAATCTGTTTTAGTGATTGGTCAAGAAAAAGGTGAGGATTTAGACAGTAGGATAGAAAGAAATTTTGGCATGATGAGGCCAGAAGGCTATAGAAAAACTATAAGGTTAATGGAGCTAGCTGATAGATTTGGTATACCAATAATATCTTTTATTGATACTCCAGGAGCTTATCCAGGTGTGGGTGCTGAGGAGCGAGGCCAAGCAGAGGCAATAGCTAGGTCCATAGAATGTTGTATGAAGTTAAAAGTTCCGACAATAGCAATCATTATTGGAGAAGGTGGGTCAGGTGGTGCTATCGCTTTAGCTTCATCAAACAAAGTTTTGATGCTTGAAAATGCAATTTACTCAGTTATTTCCCCTGAGGGATGTGCAACAATTTTATGGAGGGACCCAAAAAAAATGCTTGATGCTGCCAAAGCAATGAAACTCTCTGCAAAGGATTTACTTCAACTTAATGTAATTGATGAAATTATTGAGGAACCTTTGGGAGGTGCTCACAGAGACAAAGAGCTCATCTTAGAGAATGTAAATAAGGCACTTACATCTAGTTTGATTACTTTTCGCTCGATGTCTGCTGATGAAATTTATAATGATAGAAAAAATAAGTTTATTAAAATTGGAAGAAGTAAAGGGTTTGTAACTAATACTGATGAATTGAGTAATTTAAATGTTTATAAAGACCAAATTTTTAAAATTTTAAGATATAAAAAAACACTTTATTTTCTTTTTGGTTTTTTATTTCTAATCTCATTATTAATTATTTTATAAGCTCCCACAACATTTTTTGAATTTTTTTCCTGAGCCACATGGACAAGGTTCATTTCTTCTAACCTTTTTATTTATCTTATCTATCGAAGTTTTTTCACTCAATTTTTCATCTAATTCCTTATTTGATGTCTCAACAAATTTGAGATTCATTAGAACATTAATATAGTCTTGTTTAAGCTTTTTTAGTAAGTTCTCAAATAATGTAAAAGCCTCTTTTTTGTATTCAATAAGGGGGTCTCTTTGCCCATAAGATCTTAATCCAATTACTTGTCTCAGTTGTTCTAAATATTGAATGTGAGATTTCCAATTGATATCAATTGATTGTAAAAAAATTCTTTTTTCTACCTCTTTAGACTGGTTTTCACCTAAAAGTTTTACTCTTTCATTTCTTGCATTCTCAAAATTCTCGGATAATAGCTTAATAAGATCATTATCTTTTTTTTTTAACAAATTTTCTAAATCTTTTTCATCAAAGTTTTTACCCAAGAGAGTCTTGATTTGATTTTCAAAATGCTGACTTTTTGGATTTGATAGTTTCTCGATTTTCAAATCTATTATATTTTTTTTTATTTCATCAAAAAAATTATTAGAATAATCAAAAATCTTATCACTGTTCATTGCCTCTTTTCTTTGCGAAAAAATTACTTGTCTTTGATCATTTAAAACATTATCAAACTTAATAAGAGTTTTTCTTATATCAAAGTTTCTAGCTTCCACTTTTTGCTGAGCTCTTTCTAGAGCTTTGTTGATCCATGGATGATCAATACTTTCACCATCTTTTAGTCCTAATTTTTCAAGCATTTTGTTCATTGACTCTGAACCAAAAATTCGCATTAGGTCATCCTCTAAGCTTACATAGAAAATTGAACTTCCCTCATCGCCTTGACGTCCGGCTCTTCCTCTTGCTTGGTTGTCAACTCTTCTTGACTCCATTCTTTCCGTGCCTATAACAAACAAACCACCCAAGGACTTAATTTTTTCTTTTTCTTTTATTAATTTCTCTTCATCAAGAGTGTCCTTTTTTCCTCCAAGTTGAATATCTACTCCTCTTCCTGAAATACTTGTAGTTATAATTACTGATCCCTCTCTTCCTGCATTAGCAATGATCTCAGCTTCATTTTCGTGATTTTTAGCATTTAGTAAAACATGTGGAATTTTTTTCTGGCTAAGTAACTTCGAATAAACTTCTGATTTGTTGATGCTAGAAGTAAAAACTAATAGAGGTTGTCCAGATTTATTACAGCTAACTATTTTATTTATTATAGCACTATTTTTTTCTCGCTCTGTTTTAAAAATTTGATCATTGTAATCTTTCCTTATCATTTTTTTATTAGTTGGAATAACCACGACCTGTAGATTATAGATGTCAAAAAATTCTTCAGACTCTGTTACCGCGGTACCAGTGCATCCAGAAATTTTTTTATAAAGTTTAAAATAATTTTGATAAGTTATAGAGGCTAAAGTTTGATTTTCAGCTTGAATTTCAATTTTTTCTTTTGCTTCTAATGCTTGGTGAAGTCCGTCGCTAAATCTTCTGCCCTCAAGTATTCTTCCTGTAAGTTCATCAATTATCTTTAATGAGTTATCTTTAACAATATAGTCTCTACCCTTCTCAAATAAGTGATTTGCTCTCAATGCTTGATTTACATGATGTACTAAATTTAAGTTTTCTGCGTCGTAAAAATTATTATTTTTTAATATACCTGTATCAGAAAAAATTTTTTCTACATTATTAATCCCTTTATTTGTTAACAAAATATTTTTATCTTTTTCATCTATTTCATAATCTGATTCATCGAGTCTTTTTATTAACTTATCCACAGCTTGATATTTGTCAGTTTTATCTTCAGCAGCACCTGAAATTATTAAAGGAGTTCTTGCCTCATCTATCAAACATGAATCAATTTCATCAACTATTGAAAAAAAATGTTCTCTCTGTACCATTTCCTCATTCTTAAACTTCATGTTGTCTCTAAGATAATCAAATCCTAGCTCACTATTAGTCGCATAAGTGATGTCACAATTATAATTTTCTTTTCTTTCTTTATCGTCTTGATTATTATTTATGAAACCTGAAGATAAACCTAGAAAATTGTAAATTTTTCCCATTTCTAAGCAATCTCTTTTTGCCAAATAGTCATTAACAGTTACAATGTGAACACCTCTTCCAAGTAAGGCATTTAGATATGCTGACAAAGCAATTGTTAAAGTTTTTCCTTCGCCTGTTTTCATTTCAGCAATTTTTGCCTCATGCAAAACTATTCCACCTATAATCTGTACATCAAAATGTCTTTCATTCCTCGTTCTTCTTGATGCCTCTCTAACCAAAGCAAAAGCTTCTGGGAGTAATTTATCAATATCACTTCCATTATTTAATTTTTCTTTTAACTCCTTTGTTTTGTTAGGAAAATCAGAATCTTTTAGTTTTCTAGTGCTTTCTTCCAAAGAGTTTATCTTCTGAACTATTTTTCCTATTCTATCTAGCTCTTTTTGGTTGCTCGATTTAATTAATTTTGAAATAAATTTTAATGGATTAAGCATTGGTTTTTTGATTTATTATTTACTTATATCCTTTAATATAATTAATAAATAAATATTTTAAATACTATGGGTATAAATTTATCTAATTTCTTACTATCTAAATCAAAAAACAAGAGAATGTTAGAATACCAAGATTTGGATCATATTGATGGTGTTTCGATCTCAACTGTATGTGCAAATCTTTACAAAAATGTCAGAGATGATTTAGTAATGTTTTATTTTAGAGATGGAGCAAATTATGCATCAGTTTACACTCAGTCAAAAATAATTTCTGAAAATATTAAGTGGAATTTAAATCAAAAATCTAAAAAGATATTTTCTTTAATGGTGAATTCTAGAAATGCAAACTGCTTTACAGGTAAACAAGGATATAAAAGTCTAGAAAAAATAGCTGAGCAAGTCTCACAAGAATTAACAAATAAACAAAAAATTGATGAGGACACTCCCAAAAAAATTAAATCCAAAGAAATAATGTTTGGTTGCACCGGTACTATCGGAGAAATGTTTCCTGAGCAAAAAATTAAAAATAAAATTACAGAACTCATAAAAAATATCAAATATACCCAAAATAAATATATATGGATGAAAGCTGCCTTAGCAATAATGACAACGGATACTCAACCAAAAATGGCAATGGAAGATTGTAAAATTGGAGGATGCTCAGTTAAAATATTTGGATTAGCAAAAGGTTCAGGCATGATACAACCCAATATGGCTACAACATTAGGGTATATATTTACTGACGCTGACATACCAAATGAAATTTTAAAAAAACTACTTAGAAAAAATATTTCTACAACTTTTAATGCGATAAGTTGTGATGGAGATACAAGTACGAATGATATGGTTTGCATTTTTTCTACCGGTAAAGCTAGGCATTCTAAAATCAAAAATTTTAATGAAAAAAAATTAAGAGATTTTGAGGAGGCTTTAAGAAAAGTTCTTTTAAATTTAGCAAAAAGAGTAGTTTCTGATGGTGAAGGAGCTTCAAAATTTATCACTATAAACGTTGAAAATTGCAAAAAATGAGTTTGATGCAAAAAAAATAGGTTTTTCAGTTGCGAACTCTCCTCTTGTAAAAACTGCTATAGCTGGAGAAGATCCCAATTGGGGAAGGATTATTATGGCTATAGGAAAATCAAATGTGCTAATAAATTTAGAAAAAATTATCTTTAAAATTTGGTGAATTATCTATTATTAATAATGGAAAATTAAATACTAATTACAATGAGACTGATATTGCAAATTATATGAAAAATGACAACATTGAGATTAATATAAATATTTTTAAGGGCTCAAAAAAATTTACTACTTATACTATGGATTTTACAAAAAAATATATTGAGATTAACTCAGATTATAGAAGTTAAATTAGTTGAATTTTGTAAAAGAGTAATTAATTATACACAATGATTAAATATAAACTGTGTTGCAAAAAGTGTAAATTATTATTTGATAGTTGGTTCGCTTCCTCTTTAGAGTATGAGAAATTAAAAAAAAAAAATTTTTTAAATTGCCACAATTGTGGGTCAGAAAAAGTTGAAAAAACTCTTATGGCACCAAAGCTACTTAATAAGTCTTGGCAAAAAGATATAATTAAAAGAGATTATAAATTAAAAAAAATTGATGAAAAAATTAGAGAATATAAAAAATTTATCAGGAATAATTTTGAATATGTTGGTGAAAATTTCGCTTATGAGGCAAGATCCATACACTATAAAAATAAGAAAAAAGATAAAGGGATATATGGCACTGCCTCAAAGGAAGAACTTAAGGATTTAAGTGATGAGGGAATTAAGACTCAACTTATACCGTGGTTAGAAGATAAAAAAAATTAGTTTTTAATAAATTTAGCAATATAATTTACAGATGTATCTGAACTAAATTTCCAATCATTATTTAGCAAATCAAATTTTACCCCTTTTAAATCAGTTAATTTGAGACTAAATTTATTTAAAAAATTAATCAACTCATCTGGTTTTACAAATTTTTCCCATTCGTGGGTTCCTATTGGAAGCCATTTCAAAATATATTCAGCACCAATAATTGCAAATAGGTAAGATTTCAAAGTTTTATTTAATGTAGCAACAAACATTATTCCATTTTTTTTAAGTAGTTTAGAGCAAGATTTTAAAAAGAAATCCACATCTTCCACATGTTCAACGATCTCCATATTTAAAATAACATCAAATTCATTTTTTATTTTAAACTTCTCAGGAGATGAACAAAAATATTTAATATTTAAATTACTTTTTTTTGCATGAAGTTTTGCAATTTTGATATTATTATCTGATGCATCGATCCCAAAAACTTCAGCTCCAAGTCTTGACAAGGGTTCGGACAACAAACCCCCACCACAGCCTACATCTAAAATTTTAATTTCCGATAACGGATTATCTTTTTTATTCTTAAGATTAAAAGTATTTATAATATTTTCCTTTATGTAAGAAATTCTAATTGGATTAAATTTATGTAATGGTTTAAATTTACCATTAGGATCCCACCATTCCTCAGCAATTTTAGAAAATTTTTCTATTTCTTTTTTATTTATTGTGTTAGTTTTCATATTTATTAAACTTTATATACAAGATGTATTTAATCAATATTTTTATTTAAAATTTTAACTCATGAAAATTGTAGTTTTAAAATTTGGGGGAACTTCCGTTGGTAGCATTGATAGAATTAAAAATGTTGCGAAAATAATTCATTCTTATTATAAAAAAAGGTATAAAATAATCGTCGTATCCTCCGCAATGAGTGGAATCACTAATGAATTAATAAAAAAATCTAAAGAGATAAGCAGTAACTTTTCACCTCAAGAGTATGATGTTCTTTTGTCTTCAGGTGAACAGGTATCTTGTTCTTTAATAGCAGCAAGATTAAATCATATTGGTCTTAAATCTCGTTCTTGGTTATCTTGGCAGGTACCAATTATTACCAGGGGTCAACATAAAAACGCAAAAATTGTCTCAATTTACAAAAATAGAATTATCAAATATTTAAAAGAAGGAGGAATACCTATTATCACTGGTTTTCAAGGAGTGGATTTAAATAATAGAGTAACAACAATTGGAAGGGGTGGTTCAGACTCGAGTGCTATTATGTTAGCAAAATTTTTTGGAGCAATAAAATGTGTAATATATACGGATGTTGAAGGTGTTTATACAACTGATCCTAATAAACTTAAAAATGCAAAAAAAATAAAAGTTATTTCTTATGAAGAAATGCTAGAGATGGCATCTCTAGGAGCAAAGGTTATGCAACCGATTTCAATCCAAGATGCACGCTTAAATAGGATTAATATTGAAGTAAAGTCTTCTTTTAGAAAAAAATCTGGCACATTAATTACAAAAAGAAAAAACATAGTGAGTGGCAAAATAATTTCAGGAATTTCATCGACTGAGAATGATGCAAAAGTAACTTTGGTTGGTGTTAAAGATAAGCCAGGCGTAGCTGCAATGATTTTTAAACCCTTGTCAAAGAATTTAGTAAATGTTGATATGGTTGTTCAAAATATTTCTGCTAATGGAAAAGAAACAGATTTGACATTTACAATTAAAACAGAAGATTTGAATAAAACAAAAAAAATAATTAATGCAAATAAACACGTCAAATTTAGAAAAATTTTATTAAAAAAAGATGTTTCTAAAGTTTCAATCATTGGCGTTGGCATGATTAGTACACCTGGTGTAACTTTTAGAATGTTTCAAGCTCTTGCAAAAAAAAATATTAATATACAAGTTATCTCAACATCAGAGATTAAAATTTCAGTCTTGATTGACAAAAAAAATACAAAAAAAGCTTTACTTGCTTTACACAAAGAATTTCAACTAGAAGATTAAATAATGAGTATTAGGTCATTTAGAAACATAAAAAGAAAAAAAACTAAAGAAATTAATGTTGGTAATGTAAAAGTTGGCGGTAACAATCCTATAACAGTTCAATCAATGACAAATACACTTACTACAGATATAAAATCTACAATTAATCAAATTAATGAAATACATAATGAAGGTGCTGATATAGTCAGAGTATCTTGTCCTGATGAACCATCAACAAAAGCATTGAAAGAGATAGTGAAACATGTTGATGTTCCCATAGTTGCAGACATTCATTTCCACTTTAAAAGAGCGATAGAGGCAGCTAAAAATGGTGCTAGTTGTTTAAGAATAAATCCTGGGAATATTGGTAACATAAGCAAAATTAAAGAGGTGATTAAAGCAGCTAAAGATAACAATTGTTCTATAAGAATAGGTGTTAACGCTGGATCGTTAGAAAAAGATATATTAGAAAAATTTAGGGGACCTTGTCCAGAGGCTTTAGTTGAAAGCGCCTTAAGAAATATAAAGATCTTAGAGGACGAAAATTTTGAAAATTTAAAAATTAGCGTAAAATCTTCAGATGTTTTTTTGTCTATAGAAGCTTATCGTCAGCTCTCAAAAAAAATTCATTACCCGCTTCATTTAGGAATTACTGAGGCAGGAGGTTTTGTGTCTGGGAGTATAAAGTCCTCAATAGGTTTGGGTGTCTTATTGTTGGACGGTATAGGTGATACAATAAGAATTTCTTTATCAGATGATCCAATTAGGGAAGTTCAAATTGGAAATGAGATACTTAAGTCATTAAATTTAAGAGAGAGAGGTGTAAAAATTATTTCGTGCCCCTCTTGCGCTAGACAAGGATTTCAAGTTATAGAAACAGTGAAAGTTTTAGAAAAAAAACTTTCACATATCAAAAAACCCGTAACACTATCAATAATAGGTTGTGTCGTTAATGGCCCAGGAGAGGCAGCAACTACAGATGTAGGAATCACAGGCGGTAAAAAGGGAAGTAACATGCTTTATTTGTCAGGAATTCAATCAGAGAAAGTTTTAACAGATGATTTGATCGAAAGAGTTGTTTTAGAAGTTGAAAAGAAAGCTTCGGAACTAGAAAATAGTTAAGATGATACCTTTGAAAAAAATCGAGGATTTGATTACTAAACATTCAGATTTAGAGAGAGATCTATCCTCAGGAAAAATAGATAAAAAATTTTTTGCGGAAAAATCAAAAGAATACTCAGATTTGAATGAAATAATAAGTGATGCAAAAAATTACATTTCATTTGAAAAAGATAAAAGTGAGTTACAGAAAATCTTGGATGAGCAAAATACCGATAAAGAACTATTAAGAATGGCAGAAATTGAACTTAAAGAATTAGAGATATTACATGAAAAAAATGAAAAAAAATTAAAATTGTTTCTTCTACCTAAAGATGAAGCAGATAAAAAAAATGCCATAATTGAAATTAGAGCAGGTACCGGAGGTCTTGAGGCAAGTTTGTTCGCCTCTGATCTTTTTAAGATGTACGAAAAGGTGAGTAATAAAAAAAAATGGTTTTTAGAAGTGATATCTATTTCAAAGAGCGATGCTGGAGGTTTAAAAGAGGTGATAGCTTCTGTTAAAGGCACCAATATTTATTCTACTCTAAAATATGAAAGTGGTGTTCATAGAGTACAAAGAGTTCCGGATACAGAGACTCAAGGAAGAGTCCATACATCTGCTGCGACTGTTGCGGTAATGCCAGAAGTTGAGGAAGTTGATTTAACAATAAATGACTCAGATTTACGCATTGACGTTTTTAGAGCTGGTGGGCCAGGTGGTCAGTCTGTTAATACAACTGATAGCGCTGTGAGAATTACGCATATTCCTAGTGGAATTTCTGTTTCTCAACAAGATGAAAAATCGCAGCACAAGAATAAAGCTAAAGGTTTGAAAATTTTAAGAGCTAGACTTTATGAATTAGAAAGATCTAGAATTGATCAAGAAAGATCAAAAGACAGAAAAAGTAAAATTGGAACAGGTGACAGATCAGAAAGAATTAGAACTTATAACTTTCCTCAAGGCAGAGTAACGGATCATAGGATAAACTTAACCCTTCATAAACTTGAGGAGTTTTTAGAAGGGGAAGCCTTTGATGAGATGATAGAGTCTTTATCACTTAAAGCACAGGAAGAGAGTCTAAGTAATCTTTAATTAATGAATATATTTGAGGCGATAAAAAAAGCAGAAGCAATATTGAAAGAAAGTGGAATTAAATCCTATAAAATTGATAGTGAGATTCTAATGTCACGGGTTATAAAGAAAAATCGCGCAGATATTATTTTGAATTCAAAAACTGAATTATCTCAAAAAGATTATAATCTATATGAAAATTTAATAATTCAGCGATCGAAACAAAAACCGATAGCTTATCTTACTGGAAAAAAGGAATTTTGGAAATACGAGTTTAGTGTTACAAAAGATGTATTAATACCAAGACCAGATACAGAAATTATCGTAGAAAAAACTTTAAAGTTAACAAAAAATAAGAACAAATTAAAAGTGTTAGAAATTGGCATAGGTTCGGGGTGTATTCTTTTATCTATTTTAAAGGAAAGAAAAAGTTTTTATGGCACTGGTATTGATATTTCAAAAAAAACAATAGAAATATGTAAAATTAATTGCAAAAATCTTAGTTTATCTAGCAGGGTAAAGTTATTTAAAACAGATATTGACAATTTCAGATATGGCAAATATGATTTAATTATATCTAATCCTCCATATATAAAAAAGTTTAATTTAAAATATCTGGAGAAAGAAGTTAGTTTTTATGAGCCAAAACCTGCTTTAGATGGTGGTCTAGATGGATTATCAGAATTAAAAAAAGTTATTTTGAATTCATCTAAGTTAATAAAAAGAAATGGCAAATTAGTTCTTGAAATAGCTTTTGATCAGGCAGAGAGTGTAAAAAGTATTTTGAAACAAAATGAATTTTATATAAATGAGATTATTAAAGACTTATCCAAGAAAAATAGGTGCATAATAAGCACAAGGAAATAAAATATGGTAACTTTCAGAAATAATAACTCCAGGAGAAATAACTTTAGAAGAAATGAAAGAACTTTTAAGGTTAACTCAGAAAGAATGAAATACAATAACAACTTTTCACATAATGATAATTTTCAAAGAAAAATATCAGGAAGAAATAATCATAATGCCTCAAAATTAATTGAGAAGTATAGCAATTTAGCTAGAGAGGCATTGTCATCTGGTGATAAAATATTATCTGAAAATTATTTTCAACATGCTGATCATTTCACAAGAATTTTAAAAGAAAAAGAATTTCAAAAAAAATCTTTGGAGGATAAATCTTCCAAAGAAACAAATAATATTTTCTCTGAAAAAAAAGGTAAAGAAGACGAAAATTTATCACAAGGTAAGGATTTAAAAAACAATAAAATTGAGACGAAAGTTAGTTAGTTTAAACCAATTATTTTTTCAGATTTTAAAACATCTAACTTAATTTTTGAAGTCTCAAACAGCTTACGTTCTTTACCTTTTAGTACTTTACCCGAAGGTAATTTAAGCTTTTGAGAATTAATCTTTTTTCCATTCATAATTACCTCATAATGTAGATGTGGACCGGTTGATTTACCTGTAGAACCTACATATCCAATTGTTTGTCCTTGTTTGACTCTTACACCACTTCTGATGCCGAAAGCAAATTTTGACATATGTGCATAGACTGTTTGATATGTTGAGTTATGTTTAATGACCACACAATTACCCCCACCACCACACCATCCTGCTTTTTTAACTATTCCATTTCCAGAAGCCATTATTGGAGTCCCTGTAGGCGCTGCAAAATCTGTTCCTCGATGCATTTTATTAAACCCATCAATAGGATGTTTTCTCATTCCAAAAGGAGATGACAATCTTGCACCGTTTATAGGAGTCTTCATCAATGCTTTTTGGCTACTCTTACCACTTTTATCATAGTGCCCTTTACTTTCATTGTAGTCAAAAAAATATAAAGATTTGTCCTTTCCACTTAATTTTAAGTTTGCAAAAAGAATCTCTCCAGTTTCGACAATTTTTTTGTTATCATCTATAAATACTTCATACATAATTTGGAAGGTATCACGTTTTCTAATATCTCTTTGAAAATCTACCTCAAATCCATAAATTCTTGCAAACTCAATAATAGTATTAATAGGTATTTTTTTTTGGGTTGCAGATTTATATAAACTATTTAAAATTATATTTTCTCTATATACAATTTCTTTTCTTAATTTGGTTAAAATAATTTTTTGATTAAACTCATCTTTTTCACCAATTTTTGTTAAGTAAATTTTTTCGGTGTTAGAAATCTGAAAAATAAATTCTTTTAAATGATTATTGGATTGATCTACAGTAAATTGTATTTTTTGATTAGTTTTAAGCCTATTTAAATTGATTTTTTTTGACAAGTTATTTTTAATATTTGAAATTTCCTCTTCTTTGATAGCATAAGCCTCTAAAATTTTGTCAAATGTCTCACCTTCCTCAATTTTGTGCACTACTGTTTTAAATTTTGGCTCAAGATTTTCAAAAATATGATTGATTGTCTTCTTAAAATAAACGTTATTTAGGATGTTTTTATAGTTTTCGAAAATTTTTTTTTTATTAAAATTATAATAGGTCGTTGATAATATCGTTGTAATTAGTAACAAGCCCAAAGCAATAATTTCTGTGTTTTTGCTTAATTTTTTTTTAAATTTATTAAACATTTAGTAATTTTTAGATTTTGCAATTAACAGTTTTAATAATGCAAAAATACCAAAAAAAGCCCCTAAAAATAAGGTTTTTTTTCAGTTTTTTTATTGTTAAGTGCTTGATTTCCCCTAATTTTAGCCTATAAGCTTCAACTTCTCAAAAAAATATGACTCATAGCTAATTTTTTTGAAATTATTGAGTTTTTTTTGCTCAATTAGTTGTTTTAAAAGTAAAAATTTAAGAAGAGAAGTGTGGACGGTTAAGGTTACCAAAAATTTGTCGTACACACTTCAACATTATATAAATTTTATTCTTAGAATTTATATAGAAGCTAGTGTGCGCCGTTTTTAAACTTGAGAGTTTGATCATGGCTCAGAACGTACGCTGGCGGCACGCCTAACACATGCAAGTCGAACGAAGTAGCAATACTTAGTGGCAGACGGGTGAGTAACATGTAGGTATCTTCCCTTTGGCCTGGAATAACACGAGGAAACTTGTGCTAATACCGGATAAGTCTTCACGGAGAAAGCTTTATGCACCATTGGATGAGCCTGCACTTGATTAGTTAGTTGGTAGGGTAATGGCCTACCAAGACTTTGATCAATAGCTGATTTGAGAGGATGATCAGCCACATTGGGACTGAGACACGGCCCAAACTCCTACGGGAGGCAGCAGTGGGGAATCTTGCACAATGGAGGAAACTCTGATGCAGCGATGCCGCGTGAGTGAAGAAGGCCTTTGGGTTGTAAAGCTCTTTCGTCGGGGAAGAAAATGACTGTACCCGAATAAGAAGGTCCGGCTAACTTCGTGCCAGCAGCCGCGGTAATACGAAGGGACCTAGCGTAGTTCGGAATTACTGGGCTTAAAGAGTTCGTAGGTGGTTGAAAAAGTTGGTGGTGAAATCCCAGAGCTTAACTCTGGAACTGCCATCAAAACTTTTCAGCTAGAGTTTGATAGAGGAAAGCAGAATTTCTAGTGTAGAGGTGAAATTCGTAGATATTAGAAAGAATACCAATTGCGAAGGCAGCTTTCTGGATCATTACTGACACTGAGGAACGAAAGCATGGGTAGCGAAGAGGATTAGATACCCTCGTAGTCCATGCCGTAAACGATGTGTGTTAGACGTTGGAAATTTATTTTCAGTGTCGCAGCGAAAGCGATAAACACACCGCCTGGGGAGTACGACCGCAAGGTTAAAACTCAAATGAATTGACGGGGACCCGCACAAGTAGTGGAGCATGTGGTTTAATTCGAAGATACGCGCAGAACCTTACCAACACTTGACATGTTCGTCGCGACTTTAAGAGATTAAAGTTTTCGGTTCGGCCGGACGAAACACAGGTGCTGCATGGCTGTCGTCAGCTCGTGTCGTGAGATGTTGGGTTAAGTCCCGCAACGAGCGCAACCCTCACTTTTAGTTGCCATCATTAAGTTGGGCACTCTGAAAGAACTGCCAGTGATAAGCTGGAGGAAGGTGGGGATGACGTCAAGTCCTCATGGCCCTTACGTGTTGGGCTACACACGTGCTACAATGGTATTTACAAAAGGAAGCGAGACGGCGACGTTTAGCAAATCCTTAAAAAATACCTCAGTTCGGATTGCACTCTGCAACTCGAGTGCATGAAGCTGGAATTACTAGTAATCGTGGATCAGCGTGCCACGGTGAATGCGTTCCCGGGTCTTGTACACACCGCCCGTCACACCATGGGAGTTGGTTCTACCTTAAGGCAAGGTTTTAAACCCTTGACCACGGTATAGTCAGCGACTGGGGTGAAGTCGTAACAAGGTAGCCGTAGGGGAACCTGCGGCTGGATTACCTCCTTTCTAAGGATGAGTAAAAATTTTTTTACTCTAAATAATAAACAGGTTAATGTTGGCCGTCCTCATTTCTCTTCTTAGATTATGTGTTTCTCTTGCATGGGGGCCGGTAGCTCAGTTGGTTAGAGCACACCCTTGATAAGGGTGGGGTCGAAAGTTCGAGTCTTTCTCGGCCCACCAATTTAAGATCACGGGGGGATTAGCTCAGCTGGGAGAGCGCCTGATTTGCATTCAGGAGGTCAGCGGTTCGATCCCGCTATCCTCCACCAAGAAACATTTAGATGTCATAAAAGTGAATAAAATATATTAATATCAATATCTATATCCGAACATTAGAAATGTTATTAGCTAATGTTCAAACAAAAATTTGATTCAACACAGAATTTTTTTCTGTGCATAAATCAAGCGTTTAAGGGCGTGTGGCGGATGCCTTGGCACTGAAAGACTAAGAAGGACGTGATATACTGCGATAAGTTTCGGGGAGCTGTATGTAAGTTTTGATCCGAAAATTTCCGAATGGGGAAACCCACCACTTTATGTGGTATCTTAAATTAAATACATAGATTTAAGGAGATAACCTGGAGAACTGAAACATCTAAGTAACCAGAGGAAAAGAAATCAATTGAGATTCCGTTAGTAGTGGCGAGCGAAGGCGGATTAGGCCAGCAGTTTTGTTAAAAAAATTTGAATAGTTTGGAAAAGCTAACCATAGAAGGTGATAGTCCTGTATGAGTAATGTTTAACAAAATTCAAGAGTAAAGCGGGACACGTGAAATCCTGCTCGAATATAGGGGGACCACCCTCTAAGCCTAAATACTCTTCAGTGACCGATAGTGAACTAGTACCGTGAGGGAAAGGTGAAAAGAACCCCTATTAGGGGAGTGAAATAGAACCTGAAACTGCATGCCTACAATCAGTCGAAGCTCTTTTTAGAGTGACGGCGTACCTTTTGTATAATGGGTCAGTGACTTAATTTATTAAGCAAGCTTAAGCCATCTAGGTGTAGGCGTAGCGAAAGCAAGTCTTAATAGGGCGAATAGTTTAATGAATTAGACCCGAAAACGAATGAGCTTACCATGAGCAGGTTGAAAGCAAGGTAACACTTGCCGGAGGACCGAACCAGTTGACGTTGAAAAGTCTTTGGATGACTTGTGGTAAGGGGTGAAAGGCCAACCAAATTCGTAGATAGCTGGTTTTCCGCGAAAACTATTTAGGTAGTGCGTTGAATAAATAGATGTTTAGAGGTAGAGCACTAAATGGGCTAGGGGGAAGAGATTCTTACCAAACCTAATAAAACTCCGAATGCTAAACATTGTTCTTCAACAGACAGACTGTGGGTGCTAAGGTCCATGGTCGAGAGGGAAAGAGCCCAGACCACCAGATAAGGTCCCCAAATTATGATTAAGTGTGAAAGGATGTGGAAATTCCTTAACAGCCGGGAGGTTGGCTTAGAAGCAGCCATCCTTTAAAGATAGCGTAACAGCTCACCGGTCTAATAGAGTTTCTGCGCCGAAGATGTAACGGGGCTAAAATCATATACCGAATCTGTGGATTTATAATTTTTTCGAAAATTATAACTGGTAGCGGAACGTTCTGTAAGCCTGTGAAGGGATACCTGTGAGGGATCCTGGAGGTATCAGAAGTGCGAATGCTGACATAAGTAACGATAAAAGAAGTGAAAAACTTCTTCGCCGAAAATCCAAGGGTTTCTGCGCAAGGTTAATCCGCGCAGAGTTAGTCGGCACCTAAGGCGAGGGCGAAAGCCGTAGTCGATGGAAATAAGGTTAATATTCCTTAACCAGATGGAAGTGACGAATCTTGTAAGTTGTGAGTTCTTAATGGATTGAACTTGCCGCGAAAAGGTTCCAAGAAATAGCTCCATCATTAGACCGTACCCTAAACCGACACAGGTGGATTAATAGAGTATATTTAGGCGCTTGAGAGAATGATGTTGAAGGAACTCGGCAAAATGCTTCCGTAACTTCGGAATAAGGAAGACCTTTTTGTAGGCAACTATAGGAGGGTGGCACAAGTCAGGGAGAAGCGACTGTTTATCAAAAACACAGGGCTCTGCTAACACGTAAGTGGATGTATAGGGTCTGACGCCTGCCCGGTGCTGGAAGGTTAATGCGATGGGTGCAAGCTCATTTCTGAAGCCCCAGTAAACGGCGGCCGTAACTATAACGGTCCTAAGGTAGCGAAATTCCTTGTCGGGTAAGTTCCGACCTGCATGAATGGCGTAACGATTTCTCCGCTGTCTCCAACATCAACTCAGTGAAATTGAATTCTCCGTGAAGATGCGGAGTTCGCGTAGTTAGACGGAAAGACCCCGTGCACCTTTACTGCAACTTTACATTGGTGTTAGGAAAAACATATTTAGCATAGGAGGGAGACATTGAAGCAAAGGCGTCAGCTTTTGTGGAGTCACCAGTGAAATACCTCTTTTGTTTTTCTTGATATCTAACTGATTGCCGTTATCCGGCATCAAGACATTGTATGGTGGGTAGTTTGACTGGGGCGGTCGCCTCCCAAATAGTAACGGAGGCGTGCGAAGGTAGGCTCAGAACGGTCAGAAATCGTTCGTAGAGTGCAATGGCATAAGCCTGCCTGACTGTGAGACTGACAAGTCGAGCAGAGACGAAAGTCGGTCATAGTGATCCGGTGGTTCTGAGTGGAAGGGCCATCGCTCAACGGATAAAAGGTACGCCGGGGATAACAGGCTGATACTGCCCAAGAGCTCATATCGACGGCAGTGTTTGGCACCTCGATGTCGGCTCATCACATCCTGGGGCTGGAGCAGGTCCCAAGGGTTTGGCTGTTCGCCAATTAAAGTGGTACGTGAGCTGGGTTCAGAACGTCGTGAGACAGTTCGGTCCCTATCTGCTATGCGTGTAGAAGAATTGAGAGGAGTTGACCCTAGTACGAGAGGACCGGGTTGAACATACCACTGGTGGACCGGTTGTAGCGCCAGCTGCAGTGCCGGGTAGCTAAGTATGGACGAGATAACTGCTGAAAGCATCTAAGCGGGAAACTCACCTCAAAACAAGTTCTTCCCATAGAGCCGTGGTAGACCACCACGTTGATAGGCTGGGTGTGGAAGCGCAGTAATGCGTGCAGCTGACCAGTACTAATAGCTCAATTGGCTTGATTTATGCACTGAAAAAAATTATTAAGTCTGTGAATTTAACTTTGTTTAATGAGTGATATTAATATTTTTGTAACTATTGGTCCAAGTTCTTTAAATAAAAAATTTCTAAATTTTATTAATGGTAAAGCATCATTAGCTAGACTTAACATGTCTCATGTCAAGTTAAGCAAATTAGAAAAAAAAATACTGTTTATAAAAAAACACTGTTCAGTCCCGATCTGTATTGATACAGAGGGAGCTCAAATTAGAGTAAAATCAAATAAATCTAATTTAAAAAAAATAAAAATAAATAACAAGGTTGTAATAAACAAAAAAAGGGGAAATTTTAATTTATATCCAGACGAGGTTTTCGATCTATTAAAAAGAAATGATATTTTAGATATAGGGTTTGAGGGCCTACAGTTAAAACTAATTAATAAAAAAAAGGATAAGATTTACTTAACTTGTACTAAGCCAGGAAATATAGAGCATAACAAAGGTGTTCATTTAAAAAATAGAAAAATAAAATTAAACTTTGTTACAAAAAAAGATTTACAAGCAATTAAAATTGCCAAAAAATTTAAAATAAAAAATTACGCACTTTCTTTTACTAACTCAGCAGGTGATATAGACAAATTTTGTAAAATTCTGCCAACAGAAAATAAATATTATAAAATTGAAACAAAAAGTGGATTAAAATCTATAAATTCCTTTTTTCAAAAACAAAAAAATTTTTTAATTGATAGGGGAGATTTATCAAAAGATATAGGAATTGAAAATATACCTATCGCTCAAAGAAAAATTTTTGAAACATCAAAAAAATACCGAAAAATAAAAGTAGCAATTGCTACAAATTTTTTAGAAACAATGATTGATAATTCCTATCCAACACGCGCAGAAGTAAATGATATCTATAACTCCTTAGAAATGGGAGCATCATCTTTAGTCTTGGCTGGCGAGACTGCAATGGGAAAGTATCCAATAGAATGTGTCAAATTTTTGAGAAAAATAATCAACGTTTATAAAAAAAATAGAAAAAAATAGTGTTAAAAAAAAATAAACCAAAAAAAATTTTAATAATGGGTTTACCAGGAGCTGGAAAAACTTTTCTTGCAAAGGAAATCTACAAAGAATTAAATGCTGTTTGGTTGAATGGTGATAAAGTTAGAAATAAATATAAAGATTGGGATTTCACAAAAGAGGGTAGAATTAGACAAGCTGTAAGACTTAATAATTTATCCGACAAAGTTTTAAAAAAAGGGAAGTATGTTGTTGTGGACTTTATTTGTCCTAATCAAGATTCATTTAAAAATTTTAAATCACACTTTATTATTTGGGTTGATACGATTGATAAAGGTAGACATATTCGTAAGCACTTAGATGATATAAATCCAATCTTTAAGAAACCAAAAAAATATGACTTAAGAGTAACAACAAAAGACGCTAAATTATGGAAAATTGTAGCCTTAGATTTAATTAGAAAGAATAGATGGCATAATAGAAAACCAACAGCACAAATGCTAGGAAGATTTCAACCATGGCATGAAGGACATAAAAAATTATTTGAATTAATAGTTAAAAAAAATCTACAGGTAAATATTCAAGTAAAAGACTCATTCGGTTTAGACAACAAAAACCCTTTCCCATTTTCAAAAATTAAAAAAATGATAAAAAAAGACTTAAAGATTTTTAAGTCAAGAATTAAAATTACAAAAGTTCCAAATATAACAAATATTATTGTTGGAAGAAAAGTTGGTTATAATATTGAAAAAATATTAACACCTAAAAAATTTAGAAATATTTCAGCCACAAATATAAGAAAAAAACTTGGAAAAAATTCAAAATTATAATTATTTACTTTTCTTTATAACAAAGATTTCTAGAAGTTTTATCTCCATAAACTCATATATGTGATATTTTTGTTCGCTGACCTCAAAGTGTTGAATAATTTCTCTTTTTTATATTTGATAAAATAAAAATAAATAAAGCTGAAGATAATTTTAGATATATAAAAAAATTTTTTGATATTATTGTGTTCAATATTGATAAATAAAAATTTAACTGAGATAATTAGTTTGAAGAAATAAATAAAAAAATTCAACTTTTTAGAGTTGATATAATTATTTACTAGATATTTTTCTATAGGACTATTAGCGAGATCTACTCTTTTATCAATTTTATTATGATGATAATAAAAATTTTTTTCATAGTTATTTTTTTTTAAACGCAAATAATTTAAAATTTTTTTTGTATTTGTGTCATTTATTTCATTTCTAACTTTATTATTATATTTCAAATCTTCAAATTTTAAACGCAAAACTTTTTTTTCAAAATATCTTTTTTTATATTCAATTTGAATTCTTCTAAATGTTTCAAGCCAATAAAATAAAGATTTTTTAGCATCTAATAAAAAAAAATTTTTAAAACCAGTTGTTACAAAATTTTTTTTTCTCAATGATACAAAACAATCAGAAAATTTTCTGTCTGTTACAAAAAAAATAAAACTATTTTTTTTTTTATAAGACCAATCAAAACCTCTAGCCGTAGTATTTAAAATACAATATTTAAAATTTTCTGATTTATTGTTTTTGTAAGATAATGCCAGAGAGTCAGTTAAAAATTTTAAATAATTTAAGTTATCAAAATATTTGTGATCTAATTTATGTAATTTTTTTTTAAAAAATAAGAAATCTATTTTTTTGTTTTGTGATTTGTATAATCTATTTTTTATTTCTTTATAAAAAAATTTATTCAGAATAATACCTTTCTCCCTTTTTTTATTATTCGTCGCTTCATTGAAAAGATTAAAATAAAAAAATTCATATGGCCATAAATAAATATCTTTATTTAAGTTAACAGCCTTTAGTTTTGATATAGATTTACCACCACCTCTTGGAAAATTTAATATGAAAATGAATTTTTTCATTTATAAACTACATTAATGATAATATTTCTAAACTATTCTATAATTTTAGAAAATAAACCCTATTAAATTTAGAAAAATTAGATTTGTATAACTTATAATTTTTATTTTTCATATATTTGTCTACAAGATCTTTTATATTAGCCCACTTTTTGGAATTGTATTCATCGATAATTATTGCTCCACCGCTAACAACTTTGTCTAATAAGTTGCTTAGAGCAAAATCGTAGGATGAATAAATATCCAAATCAAGATTTAATAAACAAATATTCTCATCAAAGTTTTTTAGAGTCTCTTTAATGTCACCAACTTTGTATTCAATGTTAGTAAAATCACTCATTTTTGAGTTTTTAAAATATTCACCTACACTATGTTTTGGGGCTTTATAATAACCTTTGAAAATACCAGTAATTTCTATATCTTTTTTTGATAATTCTGGAAAACCATCAAAAGTATCACATAAGATAATTTTTTTATTTAAGTTGTGTATGAAAGATAACTCTGAAATTATAAATGCACTTCTCCCCCAACCAACTCCACACTCGACAATTTTTCCTTCTATATTTTTAATTTTGTTAATTATTTCATTGAAAAACAATATTTTATGAATAATTCCGCTTGATAAAGGAATAGGACTTTCTTTTTTTTTAAATTCTATGTTTTTTAAAAAATTTAATATCATTATATATATTAATTTAGTTTAATATTAGTCTTTAATATTAATTATAAAAAAAATCAATTAAGATATCTTTTTACTATGAATATATTAATCACAGGTTCATCAAGTTATATCGGAAAAAATCTTATACAAAAATTAGAAGATCAAAAAAAAAATTTCAAATATATTGGCATTGATAGAAATAAAAGATCAAATAAAAATTGTAGAGTTATTGATATAAACAATAAAAACCTAGATAAACTAATAAAAAAAAAAATTGATACCATTATTCATCTTGCGGCAGTTTCTTCTCATCAACAAAGTATTAGAGAAGGCTCTAAAGTTTATGATACAAATATTAAAGGCTTGATAAATCTTATTAAGTTTGCCAAAAAAAAAAGAGTAAGAAGGTTTATTTTTATTTCCACAGAATGGGTTTATGAAAATAATATAAATAATCCAATTATAGATCCATCACTATATGAATCCGAATATAGTTTAACAAAATATTTAGCAGAAAATATTTTGAAAAAAACCAAAGGTATTACTAACATTATACTTAGGTTAGGAATTGTTTATGGCAATAACCCCAAATACTCATCAACCATTGATAAAATTTGTAAAGATATTTTGGATAAAAAAAATGTAAAAGTTGGTTCATTAAAAACTGCTAGAAAATATTTGCATGTTCTGGATGTTGTTGATGCTATACTTCAAAGTTTGAAATTAAAAAAATCTACAGTTATTGATATCCAGGGTCAAAAATTAATAAATTTTAAAAAAATATTTAATACATTTAGTAAAATTATTAATAAAAAGATTAATATAAAAGAAATTAATCCAAATAAATTTTCAATTAGAAAACAAAATAAAATCTTAAAAAATAAAAATTTTAAATGGAGACCAAAAATTGATATATCCACAGGATTAAAAATGATTTATGAAAATTATAAAAAAAGACAAAATATGCAAAATTTGTAATTCGAAAGATTACAAAACAATTTTTAAAATAAAAAAGTTTGATGTTTATGAAAAATCAATTAAACAAAATAGAAAACAATTAAAGGAATGGAACTTATGTGAAAATTGCAAATGCTTTTTTCAAACTAAAAAAATTCAAATTCCAAAAATCAATAAATTTTACTCACAAAACTATAGAAATAAAAATAGCAAAGAATATGAAAAAAAGTTTAATGAAATAATTAATCTACCTTTATCAAAAAGTGAAAGTCATGATAGATACAAAAGATTATTAAAATTTCTAAAAATAAAAAAAATTAGTAAAAATACTATTTTTAAAAAATGTTTAGATGTCGGTTGTGGATTTGGGGTTTATGCTTATTTTTTAAAAAAAAATTCAAAAAATGTAGAATGTATTGATCTTCATGATAATGCACATTATTTATCTAAGTATAATATAAGATTTAGTAAAAAAAATTTTTTTTCATTAAAGAAAAAATTTACATTTATTACATCAAATTTTATAGTTGAGCATTTATCAAATCCAAATGATTTTATCAAAAAATCCTTAAATTTATTAACAAAAAAAGGCATTTTGTATATTGAGGTGCCATCTGATAAAGCATTTAATTTTCAAAGAAAAAATCATGATGTTTTCAATTCTACTCATAATTTTATTTTTTCAAAAAATTCTCTTAAATATATGTTAAATAAACATAGTTTTAAGATATTGAAAATTGACCAAGGCTTGAACAAAAGAAATTATTATTTTATTGGAATATATGCACAAAAAAATTAAAGAAATATTAAGTCTTGTTAAAAAAAGTCGGTCTTTCCAAATTAATCTGAACAATAAGATGCTAAAAAAAAATTTTTATGTACCAATTCATTTAGCTTTAGGTCATGAATTTGTGTCGTCTTTAGTAAAAGTATTTTTTAAGAAAAATGATATTTTGATTCTTTCTCACAGAAATATTCATTTTACCTCAATTTTTTCAAAAAAACCGGAAGCTTATTATTCTAATTTTTTTAAAAAAAAAAATGTTTATAAATATTCTGGGTCCATGAATTATTTTGATCCAAAATGTAAAGAAATTTCATATTGCTCTAGTATTTTAGGAAATAATTTTTCAATCGCTTGTGGATTTGGTTTTAAAGCAAAAAAGGGAAAAAATATCGTCATTTGTAATGCTGGAGATGGTGCTATTGAAGAAGGCACTTTTTACGAGTCAATCATGCTCGCAAAATCCTTAAAATTACCCATTGTTTACCTTATAGAAGATAATGATTGGTCAATGTCCACAAAAAAATCAGAGAGAAGATGTAAGTTAAATATAAAATATTTAGGAAAATCTTTAAATGTTAGACACCATTTCTTTCCTTTAAAAGATATCAAAAAAAATATCTCAAAATACGAAGAGGCAATAAAGTATTGTAGAGAAAAAAATGAACCAATAATTTTAGAGTTTGAAGTTAATACATTGGGAAAAGTATTGGATAAAATTAGTGGAAAAGTAAATAAATATCATCATGGCAAAATATCAATTAAAGATGGACTATTTGATAATAACAACATATTTAAAATTTTAAATAAATGAAATTTTCAGAAAAAAATAAAAGTATTCTGCAATCATTTAACTCTAACTTTGTAAGGAACGTAAAAAAAGATACTATAATCTATGGTCAAAATATTTTGGCTGGTTCAAAAGTATCTGGATTATGTAATGGTTTCAATAAAATCAAAAATTGTAAAATCTTTAACACACAAAATTCAGAGGCAAGTCTAATTGGCATGGGTTTAGGAATTATGGCATCAAATGGTAGAGCAATTTATGTTGCAAAACAGTTAGACTTTTTGTTGCTAGGTTTGGATCATATTGTAAATTCTTACAATTCTCTTCTTTTACAAAAAAGAAAGGGATCATTTACAATAATAACATATATAGTTGATACAGGTAATGAAGGGCCACAATCTAGATTAAATTGCCTAAGTGATTTTGCTTCAATTTCAAAAATAAATTGCAGGTTTATGTTGATGAGTTCAGATATTAAATATAATTTAAAATACTTATTAAATAAATCTGGATTTAATCTGTTATGTTTTAGTCAAAAAAATATTAATAAAAAATTTGATTTAACACCAAATAAATTAAATACAGATTATTCAGTTTATAAATTTGGAAATAAAAAAAAAACAATTGTTCTCTATGGTTTTTCAGTTTACGATTTTTTAGAAAAAAAAAATAATTCAAAAAAAATTTACAACTCTGAAATATTTATAATCAATAATCCTAATTTTAATGATCTTTCAGAAATCATTAAAAGCGTAAGATTAACAAAAAATTTGGAAATTTATGATTTATCAAAATCAAAAAACAAACATGCTTACATGTTGGAAACCAAAGTTTTAAGAACAATAAAAAATGTAAGTTTATATACAAAATATTCAAATGATAATTTGGATGAATTAATGCCAAATTTTAAAAATCAATTATAATTATTTTATGAATTATTTAATAACAGGTGCGAGTGGTGGAATTGGTAAAGAAATTTTTAAAGAAATTTACACAAATGAAGATAAATTCTTTTTATTTTACAATAAGAAAAAAATTATTTCTAATAAAAGGAATGTTTTTTCCTTTAAAGTAAACTTCAAAAATTTAAATCAATTAGAAAAAACTATAAAAAAAATCTTAATTAAAATAAAGAATTTTGATTACATAATTAATTGCGCTGGAAATGCTAATCCCTATAAAGAATTTTTTAATACTTCTACAAATGAGATTAAAGATAACATAGATATAAATTTAATATCTCATTTGATTATATTAAGAGAAAATATCGAAAGGAATATAAAAAATAATAAAAGTTTAACTATCGTTAACTTAAGTTCAAATACAATATCATTCAATGGATCACAAAAAAATATACCTTACTTATGTTCGAAAGCTGCAATTGAGGCAGTGATCAAAAATTTGTCAAAATATTATTCTAAATTTAAAATAAGAATTAACAATATAAGACCTGGTGTTATTAACTCTGGTATGACAAAAAATCTTAAAGGTTACGACAAAAAAAGATTTAGAAAAAGGATTGGATTAATTCCAGGAAAAAAACCAGGATCACCAACCGATGTCGCATCACTAGTCAAATTTTTGCTCAGCGATAAGTCAAAATTTATATATGGTCAGACAATATCTATTTCTGGTGGGGAATAAAAAATGCATAAACTTTTTAAAATAAGAAAGCTAATGGATAAAAGAGGTGGTATGCTAAAAAACTATAACAAAAAAGAAATTAAAGGCCTGAAAAAGATAAATTTTACTATGAAAGAAAATTTATTTTCCATTTATAAAAAAAAAAATGTTGTTCGAGGTCTTTATATGCAACAAGGAAAATTTGCTGAGTCAAAATTTATTACTTTATTGTATGGCAAGGTAACTTGGATAATTGTTAACATGCAAAAAAAGTCTAAAAATTTTCTTAAGTCTTACAAAATTAAGTTAAATCCAAATCTATTACTTTACGTACCAAAGAATTATCTTCATGGTTCTGTTTCACATAAAAAATCCCTTATACACATAATGTGTAATAATATTTATAATGATACAAATAGTCTCAAGGTTAATTGGCAAGACCCCAAATTAAAAATCAAATGGCCTATTGATAAGAAGAGTAAAATTATTATAAGTGATGATTGTAAAAATTACGGATTTTTAAAATGAAAAACATAAATAATTCTTTAAAAATTAAGGGAGTTGAAAAATTTAGAAATGTTTTATTTAAAAATGATTTTAAATCAATTCAAGAAATAATACTTTCTTTGTTTGAAAAATATGGTGGGAAAGAATTCAAAAAATTTGATAGTAAAAATTTCTTAAATAATGATCAGTTTCATATTAAAGCTATAGAATTAAGAAAAAAAAATAAAGTAGCGTTTGGAAAGATCTATGATGTAATTCAAAATACAGCACTAATTTATAAGTTTTTTACTGGAAAAAAAATATTAAATTTAATTAAAAATAAATTAAAAATATCATCAGATAATTTAATTATATATCCATGTTTTTTAAGAATGGATCCACCTGCTGATGAGAGAAACAGTCTTGACTGGCATCAGGATAGTTTAATTGAGGAAATTAATCATAGCTATATAGATGCTTACACTCTGTGGATACCTTTACAAGATGTTGATTACGACAATGGATCTTGTTTTTTTTGTATCGGCAGTCAATTTAAAAGATACAAAAAAAATTTAACAAAAAAAAATCCTAGGGACCCTTTCACTTCAAAATCACTAGGTATACCAGATCGAATAATCCAAAAATTCAAATCTATAGAGGTACCTGCTAAAAAAGGTGATGTAGTTGCTTTTACTCTCAATACATTACATAAAAGTGGAGTTAATAGATCACAAAAAATAAGATTTACTCTTATATGTAGAGTTTACAATTTAAATTCAAGGTGTTATATACCGGGTAAGACTACGTACATAAGATCAATATAATTTATAAGTTATACTAACTAAATGGGATACGATTTATCAAAAAATAACAGAGAAAATTTGATGAAACTTGCACAACAAGGCAAGATTATACCTACAGAATTAGCAATTGAAACTGTGTTTGGGTGTAATGCTAAATGCACAATGTGTTTTATAGATGATCCAACTACAAGAAAAAAAAGAGTAATGAAGATGGATTTGTATGAGTCTATAGTTGATCAGATGTCACCATATGCAGATCAAATTAATAAATTTGATTTGTGGTGTTTGGGTGAACCAACCATTGATAAGTGGTTAGCCCAAAGAGTAGAATATGCAAAAAAGAAAAATTTTAAAAGAACTGCTATCGCTACAAACGGTGAAGCATTAGATGAAAATTTGGGTAAAGATTTGCTTGATGCAGGCATAGACACAATAATTGCAAGTATTGATGCTACTGATCCAGATACACATGCAAAAATAAGGGTTGGTCTTCATTATGAAAAAGTCGTTAGAAATTTTGAAAATATAATTAAGTTAAGGGACAAAAATAACTATAAGACAAGATTTATATTCAGGTTTGTTCTACAAGACTCCAATCGACACCAATATGAGGGATTTAAAGAATATTGGTCAAAACTATTAGATCCACAAAAAAATGATGATATTTATTCATATGTTGAGCATAATTGGGGTGGATATAAGGGTAATAAGCAAAAAATGTTAGGCAATAGATATGATGAGTTCATAGAAAAAAAACCCTGCCATTATGTGTTTGAATCTTTGTGTATTCTAGCAGATGGAAATCTTGCTTTATGTCCTGCTGATTTTTTAGAGGGTCAGTTTGAATTGGGTAATGTTAAGGAAATTTCACCAATAGAGGCATTCAATTCACTTGCGTATAAAAAATTAAGAAAATTAAATTTAGAGGAGAATAAAAATCAAATTGATTTGTGCAGCACATGCACAATTCTTTATAGTAATGCCCAAAGAGGATGGACTTGGAATGATGAGGATAATAAAGGATCCTTAGACAGATCTGATGCTAAATCTTATATGAAACTTTAAATTCAAGTTTAAAAATAAATTATTTTACACTTTAATATTTTTAAAAACTGAATGATAGAAAATCAAAGTAATAGCAACATTAAAATTCCAGGATCTTTCAAAAAACAAAATTCATTATCAATTTAGAAATGATTAAATGTTTATGAATTTAACATTTATTTTACCTACTTATAATAGATCAAATGACTTAGTAAATTTATATAAATTCTATAAAAAAAATAAAATTGAAAAAAATTTCATAATAATTGATGGAACAAATAAAAAAAATATTTTTTTTAAAGATAAAAAAAATTACTTTCATAAACCCAAATTAGATAGAAGAGAGAGAATTGAGTTTGCGTTAAAAAAAGTAAAAACGAGATTTGTTTGCTTAGCGGCAGATGATGACCTTTATATCCCTAAGAATATTCGTATAATTTTGGATAAAATGAATAAAGATGATTACGATGTAGGTAGAGGAATAACTTATAATTTTTATCTAAAAAACAAAAAAATTTTTTTTAAAAGAAAACCATCATCAATTGATTTTAATAAAGGTGCATTTAATAACTTAAAGATTTTTATCAAAAAAAAAAATATTTTTTTTACTTATTGTATTTATAAAACAAATTTCTTTAAAAAAATGATTAGAAAACTTAAAAAACTATCATTCACTGAATTTGAGATAAATCATGAGCTATTTTTTACTTTATATTCATTAATTTTAGGAAAAATATCTTACACTGATAAGATTTATAATATGAGACAACAATCAAATACCAAGGTTGGTCTAGCTATATTATATAATTATCCGCTTTGGTTTAGAATTAAAAATTTTTTCAGAATTTTATTAATGATATCAAAAGATTATCCCCCAACTCAGAAATTTAATTTTTTTTCAATTATAAATATTTGTAATTTAAAATTTGATTTTTTTCCGAGAAAAAGTTTTTTAAAAAAAAAATTTAATTTAATTCTAAAAAATAATAAGCACAAGACAAACAATAAAAATACATTTTCAGAGTTCAAAATTGTTAAAAATTTTTACAAAATATAAAGATCAACTTTAATTAAAGCATTTCTTTGATTGCCCTTTGAAGTTTGTATCTTGGTTTAAACCAATTATAAGCACTAGCCTTCATACCTTTTTTTACAGGTCCTTGCTTAGAAATTTTAAAAAATTTTATTTTATTTAGAATTAACTTTTCTGTAATTAGGCAAACTTCACTTACGGAATATAATTTACCGCAGCCACATTCAAGTATATTTTTACTTGTTTTTAGTTTTATGCATTTAATAAAAAAATCTACAACATCTTTTATGTAAATAAAATCGTTTGAGGAATTAAGGTTCTTGATTTCTGGGTTAATACCTTTTTTAAGTTTTCGAATTAATGTTGGTATTAAAGAAAGTTTTCTTTGACCTTTTCCATAAACATAAAAAATTCTTACCCATATTTGTTTAACCTTTTTATTTTTGAATTTTTTATATATATAATTTTTAAGTTCTAATTTAGCTTTTACAAAAAATTTAAGATTAATATCTTTTTTTTTTTCAAAACAACTACCAGATATGATTATTCTATTTATAGAGTCTAACTTACTAATAAAATCTATAAATTTCTTTGAAATATACAAGTTATGTTCTGAATTTTTTTTGGAATAATTTGGTATACCATTCCAAGCAAGATAAATTATTATATTTGGCTTAAATTTAGAAATTATATTCTTTTTACTCTCAAATTTATTCAGATTTAATTTAAAAAAATTTAATTTACTTGGTTTTTTTGTTCTGTAAGTGGATAAATAGTTATATTTAAGGTCATGAATTTTTTTTGTTAAATGATGTCCAATGAAACCGCTTCCGCCAACTATTAGTATGTTCATAAAAATATCATAATTGGAAATTTTTGTGGTTTTTGTCTTTTACAGAAATAATTTTCGGTTTAATAGGCCATTTAAAATCAAAAAATGGATCATTGAACCTTATACATTTTTCTTTTTTTGGTTTGTAATTTTGTGAACAATAATAATGTACAACAGTATTATTTTTTAAAGTTAAAAATGCATTTGCACAGCCTTTTGGGATGTGGATTGAATATCTATTTTTATCATTAATTTCAAATCCAATCCACTTTCCATATGTTTTAGATTTTGGCCTTACATCACAAACAATATCGTAAATTGCACCCGAAATACACGACATTGTTTTATCTTCTCCATATGGTGTTTCTTGATAATGAAATCCTCTCAAAGTTCCTTTAGAAAAATTTTCTGATAAATTCGACTGTAATACACTGTGTGAAAGTTTGTTAAGTTTGAATGTACTTTTACAAAAATGTCTTCTGAAGATACCTCTTTTATCTCTAAATAATTTTGGTTTTATTAAAAATACACCTTTAATTTTTTGTTTTAAAATTTTCATATTTATTTTTTGTATATAATTTCACTCCCAACTTTTTGATATTCTATTGAAATATTTTTTAAATTTTTTAAGGTTTTATTTAAATTTTTTTTTTTATTAAATGCAAGTACGAAACCCCCACCACCTGCACCTAAAATTTTAAGTCCATGAAAGTTATTTTTTTTTAACAAAGAAATTACATTTAAAATTTTGTTATTTACTATTTTATTTGAAAACTTACTTTTTAATTTCCAACTTTCATCAATCATTTCGCAGATTTTATTTAAATTGTGTTTTTTTTTTTTTAATTCAGAGTAAAAAAGTACACTTTTGTTTTGCAATACTTTTAAATTTTTTATATTTTTTTTTAAATTTTTTTTTTGATCTGACAAAATTTTATTTGCTTCTCTAGTTCCTCCTGTCCAGAATAAATTTATTTTTTTAAAAAAAAAATTAATTTTATACTTGTTCATCTTTATTTCATTTATTTTTATATTGTTTTTATGAATCTTAATATAGTTTAAACCACCGTAAACAGCAGATATATGATCTTGAATACCTATTGGACTCTTAAGAATATCTATTTCAATTTTTATTGCATATTCTAATAATTTATCTTTTGAAATAGATTTATTCTGTAATTCAAATAATGCTTTTAATAAACCAACCACAAATGCACTCGATCCACCTAGCCCTGTATTTGAGGGAAAGTCTGAAATAGTTGATATATATAGTTTTTCTTTAATACCAGAAAATTTAATACATTCTCTAATTATATCGTTTTTAATATCACTAATTTTTAAAGCGGTCTCAGATTTTGAATAATTAAGTCTATAGTTTTCAAAAAAAAATCTTGGATGTCTCTTAACAGTAACATAAACAAATCTATTAATTGTTGAGCTTACTATTCCAGCAACATTATTCTTATAAAAATACTTAAAGTCAGTACCTCCACCCATAAAGCTAATTCGAAGTGGGGTTCTTGTTATTACAATTTTTCTTGCTTGCATTTAAAAATTTACTTTAGCTCATTGCGCCAATAATTGAGTGTATCTTCAAGAATTTCATTTAATGAAATTTTAGGTTTCCAATTCGTTAATTTTCTAAATTTTTTTGTATCACCAATTAAAAGAGGGACCCGCGTTGGTCTCACGTATTTGAGATTAGTTTTAAATTTTATATTTTTCTTATAAGAAAGTTTTAAAAGCATCTTTATAATATTTCTGAATGTTGAAATATTTTTTTTATCTTCAGATCCTAACAAATATAGTTCTCCAGGTTTACATTTTGTCATTGCTAACCAATAACCTTTTACAATATCTTTAACATGAGTAAAATTTCTCTCATCATCAATTCCACCAACTTCAATTATTGGTTTTTGCAAATTTTTCTCAATTTTGGCGATTTGATATGCATACCATGGTATACCGAATACATTTTGTCTTCGAGGACCTTCATGATTAAATGACCTGGTTCTTATTACATTTACTCCATATGATTTGTAATAAACATAACCTATTAAATCCTGTGCAATTTTGCTTACTGCATAAGGGTTAACTGGCCTCAGAACTGTCTCAGGAGTAATAGGAACCTCGTTCTTATAAATTTCACCATATTCCTCACCAGAACCTGGTATTAAAATTTTTGTTTTAAGTTTAAAAAATTTTATGGCATCAAGTAAATTTAAAGTACCATTGTAGTTCACACTCATGTATCTGTTTGGATTTTCCCATGACGGTGAAACAAAACTTTCAGCTGCAAAATGGAATATATGACTTGGTTTTATTTTTAAAATCATTTGTCTTGTTGAAACAGGGTCGGTGATGTCACAGTCTATTAAATTTACTTTTTTGAGATGAGTTTTTATATTATCAAGATTAGACAAATGCCATCTTTTACTTAACCAAACGTTATTATTTGGATATTTTTTAATTAAAAAATCTAAGAAATGCGATCCAACAAATCCATTGGCACCAGTAATAAGAATATTTTTTTTTTTCACGATTTTTAATATTATTTTATTTGATTAAACACTGTTTATAACTTAAAAAAAAAAAATAAACTATTAAATTTTATCTTTATATAAATTATCAATTAGTAAAAAACTTTCTGATAAAATGTATAAATTTAAAATTGAATTTATTAATATTTATGATTAAGACTTGCGTTATCTTTTGTGGAGGTTATGGAACAAGATTAAAATCAATCACTAAAAATAAACCTAAACCAATGGTCTCTGTCCAAAAAAAACCTTTCTTAGAGCATTTATTAGTTCAACTAAAGGAGCAGGGTATCAAAAAAGTTTTTTTACTTGTTGGCTTCAAAAAAGATCAAATTATTAAATACTTCAAATTTGGGACAAAATTAGGTTTGAAAATTGAGTATTCTTATAATCCCCCTAATGTTGAGTCAGGATTAAGATTATATACAATTAAAAATAAAATAAATGAAGATTTTTTATTAATGTACTCTGATAATTATTGTTCATTAAACCTCAATAAAAACTATAAATTTTTTAAAAAAACTAAAAGTTTGATTACCCTAACAGTAGCAAGAAAAAAATTAGGCAACATTAACTTCACCAAAGATTATAATGTCCGTTACCATTTAAAAAGAAAAAAACATTTTAAATTTGTTGAGATTGGATACATGATTTGTAGTAAGAAAATTATAAAATATCTTGCTTCAAATAATGTTAATTTTAATTCTTATTTTAGAAACAAATTTATTGAAAAAAAATTAACAGCCCTAAAGACTTTCAGTAAATATCTAAGTATTTCTGATATAAAAAGGCTTAAGGAGACTAGACATTATTTTAAGAAGAAAAATGTAATACTAATTGATAGAGATGGAGTAATTAATAAGGTCAATTCAAAAAATAGATATGTAACTAGATTAGAGGAATTAAAAATGAATTATAAAATTATATCAATATTAAAAAAATATCCAAAAATCAGACTAATATGTATTTCAAATCAAGCAGGAGTTTCTACAAAAGATGTCAAAATTTCAGATTTAATTAAGATAAATAGATATATTAAAAGTTATCTCAAAACACACAACATAACTTTAATGGATTACTTTATATCGACCGATCATTTTGAATCAAAAAGTTTTTATAGAAAACCTAATCCAGGAAATTTTCTAAGAGCAGCAGAAAGATATAAATTACTGCTCGATAAAACATTTTATATTGGGGACGATCCCAGGGATGTTTTAGCTAGCTATAACGCGAATACTAAATGTATTTATCTAGGCAGTAAAAATAAGTTAAATACTTTGAAAAATACAATTAAATCTGATACAATTATATATAACCTCTCAAAATCAATCAGAAACAAATTGAATTCGAGATATTAATTTAATGGTTGAAAAATTTGTTAATAATTATTTTAAAAAGTTAAATCTAATTAATTCAAAACTTCCAACAACTAACTTTGAACTGTTTATAGATTTATTAAAGAAAATAAAAAAAAATAATAAAAAAGTTGTTTTTGCTGGTAATGGGGGTAGCGCTGCAATGGCTTCTCATGTGAGTGTTGATTTTTCAAAAGTTTGTAAAATAAGGTCAATCAATTTTAACGAAGCAGATTTAATAACATGTTATGCAAATGATTATGGTTATAATAATTGGATTACTGAAGCACTAAAGTCTCATGCTGATAAAGGTGATTTGGTTGTGCTTATAAGTAGCAGCGGAAAATCAGAAAATATTGTTAATGCAGCTAAGTATTGTAATAAAAAAAAAATTAAATTAGTGACTTTTAGTGGTTTTAAAAAAAATAATCCTCTTAAAAAATTGGGTAAATTAAATTTTTGGGTAAATTCGAGAGAGTACAATATTGTCGAAATGACTCATCACGTATGGATTTTAATGGCAGTGGATTTTTTAAGTAATAAAAATGTATAAGAAAATTGTTCAAAATAACACTTAAATTTAGCTAATTTATGCTATTTAAAATCATTAAGTCTGTATTTAAATTTTTAAATTTTAAACACATAATTTTATATACGTTTTCAAACTTATTGAACGTCGTATCAAAAATATTTGAATTATTAGGGCTCCTTACGATACTACCCATTATACTTTTATTGATAAGTAAACAACCACCAAAATATTTGCTCAAAATGTCTGAATTTATAAACACTGACTTTTTTTTGAGTAAGGATATAAGTTTTTATTTATCCATTTTATTAGTGACATTTATTACAAAGCATACAATACTTCTTATATTTACATGGACTAATTTAAGAATTCAAAAGTATATTGTTTCAAATTTATATATTAATCTCTTAAAAGTATTTACAAATTATAACTTTTTAAAATTTAGATCTTTCACTCAAGGGGAGCTTATTCGAAATATTTTAACTGAAAGTAAAAATTTTGAAAGGCTTGCATTTAATATTTTCGATTTATTTTTTAATTTAATTTTTGTTATTTTATCAATTACGTTAATACTTAATGTTGGAAATATTCAATTCTTAATTCCATATTTTTTAGGTATCATTTTAATAGTTTATCTATTTTATAAGTTATTAAAAAAAAAGATGCTATTGATAAGTAACGAGATAGCATCTTTTAGTGTTAAGGTTTCGGAGTCAGTGATTGATAGTGCGAATTTATTTCTAGAAAAAAAATTAAAAAATCTTAATAATAGATTTTTTGATCGTTATTTTATTTTTTTTGATCAATTAGTTAAACAGAGAAATTTACAAACTTTCCTCAATTCTTTGCCAAAAAGTATAATTGAACTTTCTATAATTGTTTTTTTTGTTTTTTTTTTAATCTATAATTTAAAATTTGGTAAAGACCCACAAATAATATTTGAGGAATTTTTTATAATAATAGCAACACTTTCAAGAATCATGCCATCGATTTCATTGATACAATCAAATATAAATTTAATTTATTTTAGCAAAAGGTCACTTGAAAACATTAGTAATGAGTTATCAATTTTAAAAAAAAGAATGATCAAAAATTTTGCTCAAGAATATCAAAACAAAAAAAAAATAAATGCCTTTGAATTAAAAAATATTTCATTTGATTATAATAAAAAGAAAATTTTAAAAAAAGTTTCATTTAAAGCTAATAAAGGACAGATTATTGGAATTATGGGAAAATCTGGTGTTGGTAAATCAACACTTGGATTAATAATTGCAGGAATATTAATCCCAAAATCTGGTTTTATAAAAATAAATAAGGAAAATTTAAAAAAAAATAAAAGTATTTTTAATGTTTTTGGAAATGTTGGATATGTTTCTCAGAATATTCATTTATTAAATGATACTCTTAAAAATAATATAACTTTTAGTTTTGGGGATAAAGTAGATAATAATAAATATAAAGAGGCTATCGAAATTTCTCGTGTAAAAAGTTTTTTATTAAATAAAAAAGTTAAGGATAATATATACCTAAAAAATGATGGTTCTAATCTTTCTGTTGGCCAGAGACAAAGAATTGCTATAGCAAGAGCAATTTATCATGCTGATAATATACTAGTTTTTGATGAAGCAACAAGTAATTTGGACTCCCATACTGAAGATCTTATTTTTAAAAATTTTAAAAAAATTAAAAAGAAGTTATTAATTTTTGTGATAACCCACAAAAAAAGAAATTCAAGATATTTTGATAAATTAATATATTTAAAATAATTTTTTTAATTTCAATATGTGAGAGAAATAAATATTTATAAAATTAGACAATTACTATAGAAAGTTAATTATGAGGCAAAAAAAATATAACATACTAGACTGTACCCTAAGAGACGGTGGATACTATAACAATTGGAATTTTAATATTGATTTAATCAATAGATATTTAAAAGTAATGTCAGATATAAATATTGATTTTGTTGAAATTGGTTTTAGATCATTAGAAAAAAAAAATTTCAAAGGTCCATGCGCTTATACTTCAGATAGTTTTTTAAACAATTTAAAGATACCCAAAAGCTTAAAAATTGCAGTAATGATCAATGGTTCCGAGTTGATAAAAAGGGAATTTTTGAGAAAAAAAAATAATTTATTAAATCAAATATTTAAAGAATCTAAATTTAGTAAAGTTAAGTTGGTTAGAGTCGCTTGTCATTTTTCTGAAATAAAAAAAGTAATGCCAGTTGCATCAAAAATTAAAAAGTTAGGATATAAAGTAGCAATAAATCTTATGCAAATCTCTGATAGGACAAATAATGAGATTAAAAATTTTTGTGTTCTAATGAAAAAATATGATATGGATATTTTATATTTTGCAGATAGCATGGGAAGTTTAAATGGCACACACACCCAGCAAATAGTAAAAAATTTTAAAAAAAATTGGATTGGAAGCCTAGGAATTCATGCACATGATAATATGAATATGGCAATGGAAAATACCATGATCGCACTAAATAATGGTGTAAACTATATTGACTCCACTGTTCTTGGAATGGGTCGTGGGCCAGGTAATGTGAAAACAGAGAATCTTGTATTAGAGTTAGAAAAAAAATTTAAGAGAAAAATCAATTATAATAAACTCATAAATCTAATTTCTAAAGATTTTATTCCTATGAAAAAAAAATATGAATGGGGATCCAATTTTTATTATTATCTTTCGGGACTACACGGAATACATCCTAGTTTTATTCAAGGAATGCTCGCTACTAAATCTTTTAGTTCAGAACAAATACTTTCAGTTATTAATAGTTTAAAGACAGAAGGAGGAAAAAAATTTAGCAATGATTTACTGAATATATATAAAGACTATCATCTTGGAAAAGATAAAGGAACCTATCAACCATCAAAGCATATAAAAAATAAAGATGTTCTTATTCTTGGATCAGGCGGTGGAGTCGAGTCTCACAAGATAGCTTTAGAGAGTTTTATTAAAAGATATAAACCGTTTGTTATTGCCCTGAATACTCAAAATTCAATTAATTCAAAATTAATTGATACAAGAGCAGTTAGTAATACACTACGATTGTTAACAGATCACAAATCATTTAAATATTTCCCTCAAAAATTAATTCTTCCCTATCAGAGATTATCAAAATTAATTAAAGAAAAATTTAAGAAAGTTAAAAAATTAGACTTTGGTATAAATGTAAAAAGCAATTCATTTAAATTTCTGAAGTCTTCTGCAGTGATACCAAATACTTTAGCAATTTCTTATGCTTTGGCAATTGCGAACAGTGGTAGAGCGAAAAAAATTTATGTTGCAGGGTTTGACGGTTATGAAACAGATGATCCCAAAAGAATGGAAATGGATGAATTATTTTCTTTATATAATTCTTTAGAAAAAAAAGCTGAAGTTGAGAGTATTACTCCAACTAAATATAAAATAAAATCAACATCAGTTTATGCTTTATAGTATACTAAGATGAAATATTATTTAGTGATTCCTGCTAGATATAAATCAAAAAGATTTCCTGGTAAACCAATTGTAAATATTTGTGGTATTCCGATGATCGTTAGAACCTATAACCAATGTTGTAAAGCGATTCCTAAATCAAAAATTCTAGTAGCAACGGATGATGAAAGAATTAAAAAGGTATGTGAAAAAAATAAAATTAAAGTTGTTATGACATCAAAAAAATGTCTGACTGGTACTGATAGAGTTGCTGAAGTTGCAAAAAAATTTAAGGCTGATTTCTATTTAAATGTACAAGGTGACGAACCCCTATGTAATCCAGCTGATTTAGTTAAATTACTCAAATTTGCAAAAAAATATCCTAAAGAAATTATAAATGGCTATACTGAAATTAAGAGCATGAAGCATTTTAAATCTGGAAATATTCCTAAAGTTGTTTTTAGAAAAGATGGAAGACTTTTATATCAGTCAAGAGCACCTATACCGACTACAAAAAATCAAAAATTTGTAAAAGCGTGGAGGCAAGTTTGCATTTATTCAATGCCATACAAGTCATTAATTGCATTCAAGTCAATAAAGAAAAAAACACCAATTGAAAAAATAGAAGATTGTGAATTACTAAGATTTTTAGAAATTGGTCATGATGTAAAAATGATCAGAATGTCAGATAAATCAATTGCTGTTGATACAAAAAAAAATTTGTATGAAGTAGTAAGAAAAATAAAAAACAAGAGCAAAAAGTTTTGAAAATAAAGTTAATAAAAAAATATTTAGACTGTTGATCTAGAAAATTTAAATTATGTTTTCAAGAATTTTCTTTAATTTATTATTAATGTTTTTGTTTTGAATCAGAAAATTCAACATTTTATTACAATTATCAAAATAGTTTTTTGTATTAAGTTTGTTTAATCTGAATTTTTGTACTAATTTAACAATATCTTTTGAGGAATTTACTTCAAAACAACTCTTGTATCTTTGCCAAATCATTACTTCCTTTGGTATATAGTGTACTGGATGTACTATAATTTTATTTAATAAATATGCTTTTATGATTACTGAACTTATTGGATTAATTATTATATCACTTTTTTTTATTAAATTAATTGTTTCATCATAATCAATATTTGAACCAAGATTATTTTTGTAAAAAATATCCAAATCACTTTTATTTTTTATAAATTCTATAGATGTATTTGGTCGTATAGTTAATTTAATTAAGGAGTCTTTTTTTAAAATTTTAAGGTCTTCAACTACCTTTAATTTGTCAATACCAAATTTTTTAGAGTGGTCTAAATATAAGATATTAATTTTATTTTTTTTTGGTTTTTCTTTTTTTTTAAAAGTTATATCTTTTTCATTTAAAAGACCAAAAAAAAGTATTTTACTTTTACAACCAACTTTTTCTAATGATTTTTTATACTCATCGTTAAAAACTAAAATCTTATCATACACAGAAGAAATTCTTTTATCTTTTAAAAATGTTTTTTTTATTTCTTTTTTTTTAATATCAACTTCTCTAACCCAAATAGAATGGTGAATTCCAAAAATTCTTATATTTAAAGTTTTTAAAATTTTTATATAATTAATATAATTTTGATTGGAAATAGGAAAATCAAAAACAGCTGAACTAAAGTTAAATCTTTTAACAAATTGTGCAATATTTTGAAATTGGTAAATGTTCTTATCAAATCTAATTTTCAAAGTGTTAATTTTAAAAAATAGTTTATATAAAATTTTGAAAAAAACTTTTTTCTCGATAAGATAGTTATAAAAATAATCAATTCTTATATTTTTTAATTTTCTAAGTCTTCTAAATTTTTTATATCTATTAAAATCAAATTCATCATTTAAACAAATTAAAAGTATATTGTATCTCTTTTTTAAACAAAAATTTATGATTGGAATAAGTTGTTCGAGATCATTTATTCTTCTAAAAAAAAAAGGTATTGACTTTATATTAGACATTTTTATTTAAATATTAAAAAATTTAATCGAAAAAAATATTTATGTTGATAGATTTTCTTAAAAAATTTTTATTCTCATTAATTTCTTCTACCGAATGCCAACTTTTTGAATTACGAATAAAACCATACAAGTGATATTTTTCAAAATTAGTTTTGTAGATGATTTTGTTTTGTTTCCTAAAATTTTTTACTTTATTTTTGTTTTTGATGTGAACATTCATAAAATTTTTTTCTTTACTGGACCAAAATTCTGTACCATGTCGTTTTTGGTGATTAAATTCATGCTCATCTTTTCCCTCTGGGAAATAAAGCATTAATGATAGCATTTTTTTTACAGCATCAGTGTGAGGATTTATGTAAGATTGGTTTCCTAAAATAGAATATTCAATACGTGTCGATAAATTAGAGAATAAGCGTGTTTTTTTAGGTTTACCAAAGTTTTGTATTTTAAACATTCTGAAAAAATGATGGAGATCATTCATTCTTGATCTAAGAATTTTAAAAAACAATTTTTTAATAAAGTATTTACTCAAATCTTGATTTGATAAAAAACTATGAATTTTCGAAAATTCAGGATTTTGTTCTAAAAGTTTTTGGTAGTTCTCTTCTAAACTATTAAAAGAATATTTAGAATTATTCTCTTTAAATTTTTCTCTTTCTAAAATTGGAAAATTTTTATCAATATAATTATAAGTTTCTTTATCTAAGAAATTCTCAATTTTAAAGATATAAAATTCTTTTTTATAAGTAAAATCAAAAGTATAATTAGAGTTATTCAAATTATCAAAAACATATTTAAAAATCATATTGTTTTTATCACCTTTTAAATAATCTATTTTCTATAACCAAATAATCAAGACCACTTTTTTTAAATTTTTTAATCGCATCAATTGGTTTTATCTAAAAAATACTTTTTTGTATTGAATTTAACCACTTTATCAATCACAAATTTGTCAATATTTTCAATTTTTAAATTAGTCTGATTTAATAAATATTCAATTAAATTGTTAGAATACAGTCCTGATGAATTTTTTATTCTTGATAACCCCTTAAGAGCAATGCAAAATATTTTTCCATCAGTTGTTATAATAGCTTCTGATGGATTATGAGTTAAAGTATGTAAACTAATAATGTTCAATATTTCTATCTTTTTGTCGAAAAATTATATATTTTTAGCATATGAATTTTAAAAAACCAACATTAATTGCAGAGGTAGGATGTAATCATAAGGGTGAAATAGAAATTGCAAAACAGTTTATAAAAGTAGCAAAAGAATTTTGTGATGTGCCATGTATTAAATTTCAAAAAAGAGATCCTAAAACGTTACTATCAGAAGAAGAATATAATTTACCGCATCCAGTCGAACAAAATTCATATGGAAAATCTTATGGTGAACATAGAGAATTTTTAGAATTCGATATTGAAAAACATAAAATCTTAAAAAAAGAATGTGAAAATATAGGTATAGAATATTTTAGTTCTGTTTGGGATATTAAATCAACAAAAGAAATCTGTAATATTAATCCAAAAAAAATTAAAATTGGTTCTGCAACAAATTTAAATTTTGATATATTAAACTATATTTGTAAAAACTTTAATGGAGAAATTCATTTATCTCTTGGAATGACAACAATAAATGAGGAAGAAAAAATTGTTAATTTTTTTAATAAACATAACAGAAATAATGATTTGATTTTGTATGCGTGCACTTCAGCTTATCCAGTTGAAACTAATGATGTGTGCTTATTAGAAATAAAGAGATTAATAGAAAAATATAAAATAACAGATCAAGTAAAGGATATAGGGTTTTCTGGCCATCACAAAGGTATTTCGTTTGACATGGCTGCTTATACATTAGGAGCAAATTATATTGAGAGACATTTTACTCTAGATAGAACATGGAAAGGTACAGATCATGCTGCGAGTTTAGAACCAGATGGAATGAGAAGGCTTAACAGAAATTTAAAGTCATTAAATTTAGCCTTAAAATTCAAGAATAAAGAAATTCTTGATATCGAGTTGCCGACAAGAACTAAATTAAAAAAAGAGATTAATTAAAAAAGTGAAAAGAATTTTTATAATAGGAGAGATAGGTATTAATCATAACGGAGATATTAACATCGCTAAAAAATTGATAGATTTAGCTAAAAAAGCTGGTGCAGATGCAGTAAAATTCCAGAAAAGAGATATTGAATTAGTTTACTCAAAAAAATTGCTCGACTCGCCCCGAGAGAGTCCCTGGGGAAAAACGCAAAGAGACCAAAAATTAGGTTTGGAATTTAATTATGAGGAATACAATATTATTGATAATTATTGCAAACAAAATGAAATTACTTGGTTCGCATCAGCTTGGGATATTAATAGCCTCAAATTTCTTGAGAAATTTAATCTAAATTTTAACAAAATTGCTTCAGCAATGATAATAGATAAAAATTTTTTAAAAGCTGTAGCTAAACAAAAAAAACATACATTTATTTCAACAGGTATGTCTACTGAAAAAGATATAGACGATGCTGTGAAAATTTTTAGAGAGATGAATTGTCCATTTGAATTGATGCACTGTGTTTCTACTTATCCGATGGATCCAAAAGATGCTAACTTGTCAACTATTACGGAATTAAAAAAAAAATATAAATGTGATGTAGGTTATAGTGGTCATGAGTCTGGTGTAGCTGTATCATTGGGAGCAGCAGCACTTGGCATCTCATCATTAGAAAGACATATAACTCTGGATAGAGCAATGTATGGCTCAGATCAATCTGCATCTTTAGCACCATCGGGATTTATGAATTTGGTTGAGTCATCAAGAAAAATCCAATTGGCAATAGGCAAACCATCTATAGGAAAAATAATTGATGAGGAAGTTTTAATAGCAAAAAAGTTAAGAGCGCATCTAAAAATTTAATATATTGTGAAAAATAAAATTGTTAAAAATTTAGTCTGGTCAATTATTCCAGCTAAAGGAAAATCATTTAGAATAAAAAATAAAAATTTAAAAAAATTATCTAATATAGAACTATTTTTATATTCTGTATTGGTATCAACTAATAACAAAAAAATTTCAAAAACATTTGTTTCAACCGATAATAAAAAAATTGCAAAGATTTCAGAGAAATATGGTGCTTTAGTACCATTTTTAAGACCTAAAAAAATTTCTCTAAAAACATCAGGAGATTATGAATATATATCTCATTTTTTAAAATTTATTCAAAAAGAGTTTGAAAAATTACCTGAGTTTATTATTCAGTTAAGACCAACTACACCTTTTAGATCTATTTTAGATATTAATAAAGCATTAAAATTTTTAAAACTTAATAAAAAATCAACTTCTCTAAGATCATCTCATAAAGCAGATCATCCACCAGAAAAACAATTTAGAATTAGGAACAATTTTTATTGTGATGTAAATATGAAAAAAAATGAGCATGATTTATTTAACAAACCAAGTCAATTGTTTAGAGCTACTTATGAACCAAATGGATATGTAGATATTCTTAAAACAAACTTTCTTCTTCAAAACATTAATAAAAAATTAATATATGGACATAGAATATTACCATTCCTGACACCTAAAAAAATTGATATAGATACTGAAGAAGATTTTACTTATGCAGAAAATGTTAATGACAGTAACAAAGATACAATAAAGAAATACTATATAAAAAAATGAAAATTCTTTTTGTCGGCTTGGGGTCGATTGGACAAAGACATCTTAGAAATTTAAAAAAATTTTTTCCAAAATTTGAAATTTTGGCATATAGAAAATTAAATAGAAAACTTACATTGGACAATAAGAACAGAGTTCAAAGATTTAATTTGAATAAAAAATATAATATCAAAATTTTCAGAAATTTTGAAAAAGCCTTGTTAGAGAGGCCTGAAGTGATTTTTATATGCAATCCAACCTCAATGCATATGAAGTATGCATTAGCAGCTGCAAAAAAAAAAATTCATATATTTATAGACAAGCCACTATCCCATAATTCAAAAAATGTAAAAAAATTAGAAAAAATTGTAATTAAAAATAAGATAGTATTTATGGTTGGATATCAAATGCGTTTTTTAAAAAGTTTAAATTTCATAAAAAATCAAATAGAAAAAGGTAAACTTGGAAATCTTTGTGGAGCCAATATTTATAATGGGGAATTTCTACCAGATTATCATAAATACGAGGATTATAAAAAAACTACAATGGCACAAAAGAAACTTGGTGGAGGAGTCATCAATTCTCAAATCCATGAACTTGATTATTGCATATACCTTTTTGGTAAACCAAAAAAAGTTTATGCATTTGGAGGAAAGCTTTCCAATTTAAATATTGATGTGGAAGATTATGTTAATAGTCTCATAAATTTTGAAAAAGATAATATTTCTGTTAACCTAACACTAGATTTTTTTCAAAGGCCACCGATTAGAAACATGTTAATAACTGGCACAAAAAAAACATTATTTTGGGATTATTATAAAAATGAAGTGGTTATAAACGATTATTTATTAAATAAAAATGTTAAAAAAAATTTTGGTAGATTTATTCGTAATGAAATGTTTGAAAATCAAATTAAATATTTCTTCAATTTAATTAAGTTAAAAAAAACCAAAAATATATCGGATCTCAAAAATAGCATTGAAAGTTTAAATTTAGCTTTAAAAATTAAAGCTAATTTATCAAAGTTAAATTAAATCATTAATATTATTAATGATATTCTCCGATCCTTTGCCTTTTACATTTTCTAAGAATATATCAACAAATTTTTTTCTATTTTGTTCAAGTTCTTCTGGGTTGTCTATTTGTGTTTTTATTACATTATGCAATTCATTATAATCCTCTATATTTTTTGTGAATTTATATTTTTTCAAATTCCAAAGATGATGATGTTGTTCGTATACAGATAGACTATGTTCAGTATTTCTATAATTGCCTATGGCAGCATTTATAATTGGTATATTAAATATACAAGCCTCTAATTGAGTAGTTGAATATTCATTTATGAATAAATTTGCAGAGCTATATAGTTTAGTTAATTCTTTGATATCTTCGGCAGGGTAAAACACCTCAGAGGAATTTTTACCGAACTTAATCATTTTTGGATTTTTAAAAATTAATTTTTCTTTGAATTTTTTTTTGAGTTGATCGATAAAGAATGAACTTTTATTATTTAAATATTTATTACATATTACATCGTCCATATAATGTGGATGCATTCTTGCGACAAGAGTAATACTGTCATTATTTTTAAATTTTTCTAATATAGAATCAATTATTTTAAAACTATTTTTAAAATCTCTTGGAGCAGATGAAAAAAAAAGTATGACCTTATTTTTTTTGTTTATAGAGTTTTCTTTGTAAAAATCATCTTTCAAAATTTTTTGATCTTTATACTGATTAAAAAAGATATCCCAGTGAGAGACCCCACATATCTTAATTTTTTTATTGGGAATATCATGGAAAATATTTAGTTCGTCTCGCATTATTTTGTTCCAAACTAAATATAAATCTGAATCTGAGGACTTATAACCTTTTGATGTTGGGTTATCCCAACTATAGATGATCGAAATCGATTTGCATTGAAATTTTTTTGCATCTCTCACAAAATATTGATCATAATCATATCCATAGGATGTAAGAATAACTGCCTTAGGCCTATATTTTTCAAAGTAATGATTAAATATATTTTTAGGGTCAATTAATTTTTCAAAAATCAAAAATAATTTTCTTAATATTTTTAAATTTCTTAATAGAAATCCCAAAAAATATATAGCAAAAAATTTTTTTTTTTTAATTTCTTCCTTAAATTTAATTTTCCACATATTTACTGAATTATTATTATAATTTTTTTTTTGCCCACAAATAAATTTTTTTAAAATATGAATGAAATCGAAAAAAATTGAATTTTTTTTTTCATCAATTTTTTTGGTATCTAAATTTTCATAAATTACATCTATTCCATCAAAATAAGGTTCATAAAATGATCTTTTTTCAATATCTATAAAAACTACTATAGTAAATCTTTTTGCAAGGTTTTTAATTAGGCCTGAGCTAATCAGATATCTAAAGCCAAAACTTCTGTAAAGAGGTAAAAAAATGTATTTTTTCATTTGTTTTTAATGGCTATAAATAATTTTTAATGTAGTCTGATCTTCAATATATAATAATTTTTTTAATAACAGTATGAAAAAAGATAATATTTTAAGTGTAGAAGATAAAGTAATACTTATTTTCGGAGGTTGTGGTTTGATTGGTTCGGAATTTTCAAAACATTTAGTAAATCAAAAAGCAAAAATATGCGTAGCAGATTTAAATAAACAAAATTTTACTATTAATTTTAATGATTATAAAAAGAAAAATAACAAAGATATCTTTTTTTATAAGGTTAATGTAACTGATAGAAAATCAATAGAGAACTGTTTAAGGAAGGTCTTAAAAAAGTTTGGTAAACTTGATGTTGTAATTAATGCTTCAGCAATGAATGCACCGTTTGATAAAAAATTTAATAAAAAACAATTTTCTTCTTTTGAAAAATATCCAATAGAGATGTGGAAAAAATCTTTAGAAATTAATTTAACTGGAGCACTGTTGATTGCTCAAGTGATTGTAAAGTACTTTTCAAAGATAAAGAAAGGGCACTTAATCAATATTGGGTCAAACTATGGCTTAGTGGCTCCTGATCAGGGAATTTATGAAGAAAAGGGTAAGCAAAAACTATTCAAGCCCGCAGATTATATTGTATCAAAATTTGGGATTATTGGGCTTAATAAGTACTTAGCTGCCTATTTTAAAAAAACTAAAATAAGATTTAATTTGTTAACACCATCTGGAGTTGAACACAAACAAACTAAAAATTTCAAAAAAAAATACTCCTCAAAAACTTTACTTAACAGGATGTCATTTAAGCATGAATATAACGGAGCAATACAATTTTTATGCTCTGATGCATCTTCTTATATGACTGGATCCAACTTAATAATAGATGGAGGATGGACAGTCACTTGATATAGACCTTATGAAATAAATTTAATTAAGTGAAAAAAATATTAATTAATATTACCAATGGTTTTTCATTAAGGTATATTTGCCATACAGGTATTTTAAAAGAATTATCAAAAAAGTATAAAATTATTTTATTATCAAAAAATGCAAACTCTACAAAAAAAAATGTTGAGGATGATAACATACAGTACGAACAAATAAATGAAGATGAATTTAACAAATTCAAATTTTCAAATAAAATTTATAATTTTGTAGAGTTATTAAGGTATTTTATTCATGGTGGAAAATACACTACACCAAAAAATAATTTCGAAGAAATATTCAAAAATACAAATTTTTTCAGAAAAATATTTTTTACTTTTTTGATAAGTTTATTTAATAATATAAGATTTTTAAGAAAATTGACTTTAAGACTGACAAAAAATTTTTATCCATCAAATTTAGATAATTTAATAAATAAACTATCTCCAGATTTAGTGCTTACTACAAGTCTTGGAACTTTTAGTTTCGATGAATTTATTTTGCGAGCTGCTAAAAAAAAAAATATAAAAAATTGTGCTGTTATTCTAAGTTGGGATAATACTACTACCAGGGGATATGCTAGTTTTCATCCAGATAGAGTAATATCTTGGACAGATATTATGAAAAATGAATTAATAAAATTTCATGATGTTGATGAAAAAAAAATTTATGTTGGTGGGGTAGCACATTTTGACGATTATTATAACAAAAAACCTATTTCTAAATCAAAATTTTTTGAAGGTTTAAATCTTGATGTTAACAAAAATTTAATAACCTTTTTTACTAAAGGTCCTAGTACTTTTCAATTTAATCCAAATATAACAAAAATAATTTGTGAGGCTATACAAAATAGTGAAATTAATAATTCTCAATTAATTACGAGAATTCATCCTCTTTTTTACAAAAACAAAAATGGCAAACCATTATTTGGATCTGCCTTAAGTATATTTGAAGAATTAAACACAAAATATAAATTTTTAAGAATTAATAATCCCAAAATATTATCATATGATGAAAACTTTGATATCAGTAGAGAAGAACAAGAGATGCTAATAAACCTTATTTATCACTCTGATGTAATTGTAAATATTTTTTCTACAATTAATATTGAGGCGTGTATTTTCAACAAGCCTATTGTGAACGTAAATTTCGATAATCTTGAAAAAATGTATAATTATGATCATAAAAAAAACTGGCGACAAAATCTACATAAACTAGATAAAAACTTAGATCACAATCAAAGAATTGTAAAATCTGGTTCTATAAAGTTAGCAAATAACCCAAAAGAACTTATAAGTTATATAAATGATTATCTTAAAAATCCGCAAAATAATTCAAATGAACGAAAAAAAATTGTAGATATCGAAATAGGGAAATTTAAAGGAAACGCATCTAAAAATATCGCATCAATTATTGAGAATTTTCTTTAAGTTTTGATAATTAAATTTTTATCCAAAATTAAAAAGTCAATTTTAGTTTTTAAAAATGTTTTTAATGCACTATCAGGGTTATCAACGATTGGTTGTCCTTTTACATTAAAAGATGTATTCAGTAACACTGGAACATCTGTAATGTTATAAAATTCTTTTAAAACATTATATAGACTCGTATTACTAGTTTTAGTTACAGTTTGAACTCTAGAAGTTCCATCAACGTGCACTGTAGCAGAAATTTTATTGATTAATTTTTTTTTTGCCTTAATTGCATACAACATATGTGGACTTTCCTCAGTAGAATTAAAGTATTTATTTTGAAAATTTTTTAAAATAATTGGTGCAAAAGGCCTAAAGTTTTCTCTAAATTTTACTTTTTTATTTAGATAATCTTTCATTCCTTTTGGGTATGGTTTGCAAATAATACTTCTGTTACCTAAAGCTCTAGGACCAAATTCAGATCTTCCATTAAAAATTGCACCAATTTTACCATCTTTTAGATATGCTGCTGTCTTTTCAAATATATTATCAGTTTTTATAATTCTTAAACTTTTCTTATATTTGTTAATGGATTTACTTAATGATCTTTGATTGTAACCAGTTCCTAGATAGTAATTATTATTCTTTTCAAATTTAAAATTAGGATATTTACTAAGATGTCCTAGGTAACATGCCCCAATTGCCTGACCTTGATCTCCTGATCCAGGATGTACATAAAATTTATCAAATATTTTTTTTGCTAAAATTTTTCCATTTAAAGAACAATTTAGAGCCAATCCACCAGAAAAACATAAATTCTCTATATTAAATTTTTTTCTTAAACTTTTAGTTACCTGTATTATTACTTCTTCTATTCTTTTTTGTAACGCCGCAGCTATATCTTTATGTATCTTTTCTATTTTGCTACCCGGTTTTCTGGGCTTTCCAAAAAAATTTATAAATTTATCACTTACCCATTTATCTCTCTGTAAATTAAAAGAGATCCAACTTTCATCAATAAAAACATTGTTATTTTTTATTTTTATAATTTCTCTAAAAATATCTATTATTTTTTTTTCCTTCTTTTTTGTATAAGCATTTCCGTATGGTGCTAATCCCATTATAATTCCCTCGTCGCAAAAAAATTTCCAACCTAGATAATGAGTTATTGCAGCATAAATATAACCTAATGAATTAGGATATTTATCAAATAATTTTAAATCTAGAAATTTATTTCCTTTAGCAACCTTAATTGATGAACTGTTAATTTCTGCTTTACCATCATAAGACACTAATAATGATTTTTTGAGTCCACTTGGAAAGTAAACACTAGCATGATGACAATCGTAATGATCAAAAATTTTTATCTTATTGTTTGGAAAGTATTTTTTAATAATTTTTTCATTTATTAAAGCTTTTCTAATTATCTCAATATCATTAATTAATACTTTAATATATCTATCATCTTTAAGTGCCATATCTAAATATTTTTCTCTTATAAATTTTTTTTGATCAAAACCTAAACATACTAAATCTATTTCTTCTTTTTTAATTTTGTAGTTTTTAAGACACGACTCAATTGATACTATTGGAAATTTATTTGTATGTTTCTCTAAATTAAATCTCTCTTCCTCATAAGCACATTTTAGCTTACCATTAATCATTAAAGCTGCTGAGGTGTCGTGACCACCAGAGAAATTTATACCTAAAATTATAAAGTCATTTTTTTTCATAATCTAGATTAATATTTCATTAGTAAATTTATGAATATACTTATACAATTAAATAAGAAATAAAATAATCAATTGACATGCATAAGTATAAAATTTTATGTGTAATTTCAGCTAGAGGAGGCAGCAAAGGCATAAAAAATAAAAATATTATTGATTTTTGTGGCAAACCTTTGATCGCTTGGTCAATACTTCAAGCTCAGAAATCAAAAATTATTGATAACGTTTATATATCTACAGACTCAAAAAAAATTGCTAAAATTTCAAGAAAATATGGAGCAAAAATATTATTTTTAAGAAATAAAAAACTTGCACAAAAAAATACATCTAAATTTTTAGTATGGAAAGACGCGCTAAATAAAATAGAAAAAATTAATAAAAAAAAATATGACTTTTTTTTTGACCTTGATTGTACAAATCCGTTAAGAAATTTAAAGGATATTGATGGTATTTTAAGATTTACTTTTTCTAAAATTGAAAAGTTTGACTCTGTAATTACAATTGCTAAATCAAGAAAAAACCCATATTTCAATATGTTAGAGAAAAATAATAAGAGATTTTTAAAAATCAGTAAAAATATAAAAAATTTACCAACCTCAAGACAAACATCACCAGAAGTTTATGATCAAGTAGCATCAATGTATTTAATAAAATCAAATTTTTTAAGAAACAAATCAAAGTTGTATGATGGAAGAGTTGGTGGTTACTTGCTTAAAGATTACCAAAACTTTGACATAGACTCGCATCTTGATTATAAAATTATCAGTTATCTATTTAAGAAATATTATTTAAGACACTCTTAATATTGTTACAGATGAAATTTAAAATCGGAAAAAGACTAATCGGAAATAATTATCCTCCATTAATCATTGCTGAACTTGGCATTAATCATAATGGATCATTAAAAAAAGCAAAAAATCTTGTTGATTTAGCAGCTAAAACGGGAGTTGAGATAATAAAACATCAAACACATATACCCGAAGATGAAATGTCAGAGGAAGCCAAAAAAATTATACCTTCACATACAACTAAAAATATATTTGATATAATTAAAAAATGTGCTTTATCAGAGAAAGATGAGTATGAGCTCATGCAATATACAAAAAAAAAAGGTTTAATATTTATAAGCACTCCTTTTTCTCGAAAAGCTGTTAATAGATTAGTAAAATTTAAAGTTCCGGCTTTTAAAATTGGCTCAGGTGAATGCAACAATTATCCTCTTGTAGAATATATTGCTAAACAAAAAAAACCTATAATTTTGAGTACTGGGATGAATACGATTAAGTCAATAAAGCCTGCAGTGACCATAATTAGAAAATATAAAATACCTTATGTGCTTTTACATTGCACTAATATCTATCCAACACCATCAAACTTAATTCGCCTTGGTGCAATTAAAACTTTAAAAAAAAACTTTTCAGATGCTTTAGTTGGATTATCTGATCATTCAGAGTCGATTTTTCCCTGCTTAGGAGCTATTGCATTAGGTGCAAATGTTATTGAAAAGCATTTTACTGATAGCAAAAAAAGTAAAGGGCCAGATATCTCAGCTTCAATGGATCCAAATGAGCTTAAAACTTTAATAAAAGGATCAAAAGAAATATTTTATGCTAAAGGAGATGTAAAAAAGGCTGTTAAAGACGAAAAATCTACACTTAAATTTGCTTTTGCATCACTAGTTGCAACTGAGGAAATTCCTAAGGGTCATAAAATAACCAAAAAAAATTGTTTTCCTAAAAGACCAGGAACAGGAGATTTTTTAGCTAAGGATTATAAAAAAATTTTAGGAAAAAAAACAAAAAAAAGAATTAAAAAAAATACTTTGATTAAAAAAAATCATTTAAAGTAATGAAAAAAATTTTAATTATTACTGAAAGACGAGCTGATTTTAGTAGATTCAAACCAATTATAAAACTTATCCAAAAAGATAAAGGATTAGATTATGATCTAATTGTCACCGGATTACATCTAGTTAAAAAACATGGTTACACAATTAATGAAATAAAAAAAGAAAAATTTAAGATTTTCACTAAATTTGAGATGTTTGATAAAGACTATTTTAAAAAAAATGACGGTGCTGAAATGGTAAGAGCTATAGGTATAGTCTTTAAAAATTTAGCAAAAATTATTAAGAAGTCTAAACCAGATATTATTTTATCAGGTTTTGATATAGCAGCTAATTTTGCAATTTGTGTTGCTGGTGCTCACATGAATGTTCCAGTTGGTCACGTGCAAGGTGGAGAAGTTTCTGGTACTATAGATGAGTCTCTTCGTCATGCAATGTCAAAGTTTTCAAATTTCCATTTCACTGCAAACAAAAATACAAAAAAAAGGCTCATAAAATTAGGTGAAATACCAAAACATATTTTTCCAGTAGGGTGCCCTTCAATTGATGCATTAAATTTAGAAAAATTGTTAGAAAAAAAATATATTAAAAAAAAATTTAATATTAATGTTGATAATTTTTTTTTATTAATTATACAACATCCAGTCACAAGCGAATTAAAAAACTCAGCCAAACAAATAAAAAAAACATTAAATGCAGTTAAAAAAAGCAAAATACAACATTTAATTGTTTATCCAAATAATGATGCAGGATCAAAATTTATTTTGAAAGAGATAAAAAAAGCAAAATTAAATCATATTTCTACTCTAAATTTATCCGAATATAAAACATTATTAAGTGGTAAGATGGTTCTTTTAGGAAATTCTAGTTCAGGAATACATGAGGCATCAAGTTTTAAGGTTCCAGTAATCAATATCGGATCTAGACAAGAGGGTAGAGAAAAACCAAGAAATATTATTAATGTCAATCATAATACCAATGAAATTCTGAAAGCTATTAAAAAAGTTACTAATAAGGTTTTTCTAAATAAAATAAAAAATATTAAAAATCCTTATGGAGATGGTAAGTCATCAAATAGAATCATAAATATTATAAAGAGATTAAATTTAAGAGATTTCGATACTCAAAAAAAACTTACATATTAGCATATTGAAAACAATTTTATTAATAGGTTCTTCAGGTTTTATAGGTTCTTATTTAAAAAAAGATCTAAAAAAAAAATACAGGTTAATATGTCCAATAAATAAAAAAAAGTTTGATATAACAAATTTTAAAAAAGTTAATGATATTCTAAAAAATAATATTGATATAATCATAAATTTATCAGGTCAAATTTCAAAAACTAGAATGTATTCTACAATAATTAAAGGTAACAAAAATATTATTCAAGCTTTAAAAAAACAAAAAAAAAAAATTTGTGTTTATTACATTTCTTCAACATTGGTTTATGGATTTTCAAATAAAATTTTAGATGAAAACTCTAAAACAGATCCATATTCACAATATGCTAAATTAAAAAAAAAAGGAGAGAATTTATTTTTAAAATCTAATTTAGATTATAAAATACTAAGAGTAGCAAATGTTTATGATTATAATAAAAAAGGAATATTGAAAAATATAATTGGATCGATTACAAAAAAAGAAAAGCTTAAAATAACCAATTTAAATGCCTCTAGAAATTTTATTCATGTAAAAGACTTATCAAAAATTATTTCAATAATGTTGAATAAAAAATTAAAGTATAGAATATACAATGTTGCAAATGAGAATTTAACTATAAAACAAATTATTCGATTTATTGAAAAAAGTTTTAAAATTAAAGTGGATATGATAATAGAGAATTATAAATTAAAATCACTTTCATCTCAAAAAATTAAAAAAGCAAAAATATTGAAAGAAATAAAGTTCAAACCTAAAAACAAACTCAAAGAATTTTTTCTTAAAAGATTAAAAAATGAAATTTAATTTTTTAAAAAATAAAAAAATTTTAGTAACTGGTGGAACTGGTTCAATTGGATCATCGTTAGTGCTAAGATTAATTAAATCAAATTGTAAAGTCATTCGAGTAATGAGTAACGATGAAAACGGTCTGTATGAACTCTCAAAAGAAATAAATAATAAATTTCTAATTAACTATAATCTTTTTTTTAATCAGATGGGAAAAAATAAAGTAAGATTTTTTTTAGGGGATGTAAGAGATATCAGAAGATGTAACGAGATCACAAAAGATGTAGACATTGTAATTCATGCAGCGGCTATAAAACACGTGAATATATCTGAGTATAATCCAAAAGAAGCACTTCAGACAAATTTTGTAGGTACAAAAAATATTTTAAAGGCCTCTATAAAAAATAAAGTCTCAAGGTTTTTATTTATAAGTACTGATAAAGTTGTTTCCCCAACTAACGTTATGGGTAGGTCAAAAATGTTAGCAGAAAATTTTATAATAAATTCTGGAAAAATGATTAAAAATAAAAATATTAGAATTTCTGCAATTAGATTTGGAAATGTTATTGGCTCCCGGGGTTCAGTGGTTCCAAATTTTGTATCATTATTAGAAAACAAAAAAAATATTGTTGTTACTGACAAAAAAATGACAAGATTTGTAATGACTGTTAGTGATTCTACAAATCTCATATTGAGAGCACTTAATTATATGGAAGGGAATGAAATTTTTATTCTTAAAAGTATGAAATGTTTTAAAATAATTGATTTGGCCTCAGCTTTATTGAAATTCTATAAAAAAAAGGGAAATAAAAATAGTAAAATTTTAATTTCAAGACAAGGGAAAGGAGAGAAATTTGAAGAAGAATTATATTCACTAAATGAAATTTCAAAAATAACAATTTTTAAAGATTTATTTGTAATAAAAAAAAAATTAAGTGTTAATTCAAAAGAAAATCTTGAGAAAATAAAAAAATTTAGAGTAAGTAATTTTAATTTTATGAGAGAAAATGAAATTATTGACCTATTAAAAAAAAATAAAAATATTTAAGTTTAGTTGTAATGAGTTATTGCTTACCGAAAAAAATTTAATAATGACAAATTTTTATGTACCATTAGAAATTAAAAATCGTGATTTATATGGAAGACTATTGCTTTCTCTTGAGGTGTGCAGAAAACTTGGATGGACAGTGTATTTTGGTTTTAGGGGAGATGTAAATTTTTTTGCTAAGTATTTTGAACCAGGTGTTTATTATGGACTAGCTACTATTAGAAATTTTGAAAAGCTTTATGATAAAATAAAAAATAATGGAAATTTAATTACTATTTCCGATGAGGAGGGATTGGTAACTTATTCTAAAAAATACTATGTTGCATTTAAGTTATCAAAAACCATTTTAAAAAATGCAGATGCAATTTTTACGTGGGGAGAAAAAAATAAAGAGATTCTTAAAGAACAATTATCAGAAAATGATAATAAAATTTTTGCTTTAGGAAACCCAAGATTAGATCTTCTCAAAAAACCTTTTAATGAATTTTATAAAAAAGAAGTTGATATGATCAAGAAAAAATATGGAAATTTTTTCCTGATCTGTACAAATTTTTCATACACGAATTATTACGATAAAAATGTAAAATATTCAGATTTACTGAAAAAAAGAAACTTTTTTACTAATGATTCCGATATGGATGAGTGGAAAAAATATGAAATAATAAAACAAAATATTTTTAATGAGTTATCACTGTTTCTTAAAAATTCTTATAAAATTAAAAACGTTAATTTCATAATTAGATCACACCCTTCAGAAAACTTTGAAGTCTATAAAGATTTGGAAAAAAAATATGAAAATGTATTTTTTGATAATAATTTTTCAGCTCACCCTTGGATCTTAGCCTCTGAGGGAATAATTAATCATTATTGTACAACTAGCTATGAGGGTGTTGTAGCAAATAAAAATGTCTATACAATTAAACCAGATTATAACACTAAAATGGAAGATAGTTTTTATTTTAGTTCAACTCACATAGCAAAGAACTATAAAGAGTTGATAGATTTATTATCCAATAAAAAAAACAAAAATATTGAAAACGATGGGACTTATTGTTCTGTTAACTTAAAAAAAGATTACTTAAGCTACACAAAAATATCAGATCAATTAAGTAGATTACCATTAAAAAATATCAGTAAACAAAAAAAAAATTTTTTTGTCACTAAATATAAATTTTTAAAAAAGATTCATTTTTTAAAGGATTTAATCTTAATGAGAACAAATAAGTATGTAGATTATAAAATTAAAAAAATTTCAAAAAGAGAAATTGAAAATTTTATAGAACAACAAATTAATTCCAATCATTCAATAAAAGTTGAGAAAATTTGCAATAATTTTTTTCGGTTGTCTAATGAAAAACATTAAGTTAATTATTATTGATTTTTTGAAAAGTAAAAATTTATTCAACCTCATTTATTCTAAAATAATTTTTGTAAAAAGATTTATACTAAAAAAAAAAAAAATTAATTTTAAAAATAATTTTATTTTAGTTGGAGACAAAAATAGTGATAATTTTTTAGGATATTATGATATAAACAATATTTCAAGTGATAGACAAAAAATTCTATTTCACCAAAAAAACAAGTTATCTGATTATGTGAATATATGTGTTTACGAATGTAATAAAAGAGGTGTAAAAATTTTTGATAGTTCATCAGCATGGTCGTGGCAATTAGGTTCAAGATTAAGGTGGTTGTCGAATAAAGAATTAATATTTAATTGTATCGATGACAATAAAAATTTGATTAGTAGGTCATTAAATATAGAAAACAAATTATCAAAAAATTTTTCCTATCCCTTTTTTTCAATAACTAAAGATAATAGATTTGCGGCAACTCTAAACTTTAAAAGACTTGAATATTGTCGACCTGGCTACGGGTATCTATTTTCACAAGAAAAATTTAAAGATGACGAAAATTTTTTATATATATGGGATTTAAAAACTAATAATATTGTAAATATATATAATGAAAATTATTTTGATATTAATCTAAAAAATTTTTTTAAAGAATATTACTTCAACCACATTTCTTGGTCTCCGAATAATTTTAATTTTATATTATATGCAATAGATAAATTTTCTAGATCAAATAAATTAATTTTTTTTAAAAATTTTAAAACCTATGAATTAATTAAAGACATAGAAATTATTTCTCATCATGAATGGATAAATGATTATGAAATTTTATTTTTCGGGGAAATAGGAAAGGTGAAAAGTTTTTTTAGATATAATTTAAAGAGTAAACAATTTACTAAATTGAATTTTGATTTTTCAGATAAAGATGGTCATCCAAATACATCTAATGGAAATTTATTTGTAATTGATACATACCCAAATCAATTTCAAGAAAGATTTTTATATACCTTTGATCTTAAATTAAATGAATTTAAAATTTTAGGCAGTGCTTTCAATAACTTTTATTTGACTAAAGAAAAAAAATGTGATTTTCATCCAAAAATATCAAATGACAATAAGATTATATTAATTGATACTTCGCATAATTTAAAAAGAGAGTTCATAATATTGGAAAGATAAAATGAAAAAAAACTATTTAGTTACTGGTGGAGCAGGATTTATTGGTTATCATGTTTCAAAGCATTTATTAGATACAAATCATAATGTAATTTGTATAGATAATATAAATAGTTATTACTCACAAACATTAAAAAAGAATAGATTAAAAGTATTACTTAAATACAAGAATTTTAAGTTTATTAAAGTTGATATTTCCAATAAGGCCATCTTTAGTAAAAAATTATTAAAAGTAAAAATTGATAAAATAATTCATCTAGCGGCTCAAGCTGGAGTAAGACACGCTTTTGATTATCCAAGAAAGTACTTCCTAAGCAATCTTCAAGGTTTTTTTAATGTCTTAGAGTTTGCCAGAGAAAGAAAAATTAAAGAACTTTTATGCGCAAGTACGAGCAGTGTGTATGGTGATCAGAAAAGTTATCCAATAAAAGAAAAATTTGAGACTTCAAAACCAATACAATTTTATGCAGCAACAAAAAAAGCAAATGAAGTTATGGCTTACAGCTATCATAAAATGTTCAAAATAAACTTTGTTTTTATGAGATTTTTTACGGTTTATGGTCCCTGGGGGAGACCAGATTTATCTATATTTAAATTTGTTAAAAATATTACTAACGGTGATTCAATCCAAATTTACAATTTTGGAAATCATGTAAGAGATTTTACATATATTGATGATGTTGTTAGTGGAGTATCTAAGATATTAAAAAAGAAAAATAAAGGAGTAAAGATATTTAATATTGGGAGTGGTAAAAAAGTAAAACTCATGAATATCGTAAGAAAAATTGAAATTTTACTCAATAAAAAAGCTAAAATAAAATATTTACCAATGCAACCAGGAGATATTTACAAAACTCATTCTAATTCATCCTTATTGAACAAATATTGTGGTTATAAAAGTAAAGTATCAATTAACATTGGTTTAAAAAAATTCATTAACTGGTTCAAAGAATATTACAAATAATTTTCAGTGATAAAGAATTTAAATTATTTTATATCTACGTACATACCAAATAAAAAAGCTCACTCTGTTCAAATTTTAAAAATGTGTGATGAGCTAGCGACAAAATATAATGTAAATCTTATTTGCGGATATTCAAATTATAAAAGAATAAAATATAATTATAACTTAAAAAACACTTTTAAAATATCTAATATAAAAATCTTTAATTTTCGAATTTTAAATATTTTTTCAAAAATTTTAAACCTTATCAAATTTAAAAAAAAAAAAGAAGATATCCTTTACACAAGGGATGTTCATTATGCTTTTTTTGGATTGCTAGTTTATAGGGAGATCTATTTAGAGCTTCATATGACCTACCTGAGTAAATTAAATCTTTCATATCATTTTTTAAAATTAATTTTTAAATTAAAGAATGTTAAAATTATATTTATATCAAAAGAATTATTTAAAATTTATAAAAAAAAGTTATACATACCAAGATGTTATGTTATTGCTCATGATTGTTCAGATGATAATTATTCCAAAAACACAAAAAAGTGGAAAAAATCAAAAAAATTATCAGTTGGATATTGTGGACACCTCTATCCTGGAAGAGGTATTGAAATGATATTCAGTTTAGCAAAATTTGAAAAAGATATTAATTTCAATATTCTTGGTGGATTTAAGAGCGATAAAGATTATCTGCGAAAGTTTAATAAAGTACCTAAGAATGTAAATTTTTTTCAGCATGTAGCTCATAGACACATTTCAGAATTTTTGTGTAAAAATGATATTTTAATTGCACCATATCAAAGAAAACTTGGTAAAATTGAGGAGATGGATACAGCGAGATATATGTCACCATTAAAAATTTTTGAATATATGTCCGCAAAAAAAGCAATAATTTGCTCTAATCATAAAGTTTTGAGGGAAGTTTTAAATAATAATATTAATTCCTTGTTATGTAATCCAGATAATCTTAAGGAGTGGCTTTTTGCAATTAATAAATTAAAAAAACAAAAATTTAGAAAGTTTTTAGGAAATAATGCTTATAGAGATTTTAAAAAATTTTATACATGGAATAAAAGAATTAAAAAAATTATAAATTGACAGATGAAGTTATTAAATAAAATAAAATATAATAAGATAACAATTGGTGTTATCGGTCTTGGATATGTGGGATTACCTCTTCTCAAAGGGTTTGCAAGTCAAAATTTGAAAATTATAGGTTTTGATGTTGATAAAAAAAAGATTATAAAACTAAAAAATAGAATAAGTTACATTAAGCATATCCAACTAGATTCAATTCGTAAAAATAAGAAGATTATATTTACAAGTGATTTTCAAAAAATTTCAAATGTTGACTTGATAATTTTATGTTTGCCAACACCACTTACAAAAAACAAATTACCTGACCTATCTTTTATCAAAAAAACTATGTTATCAATTGAAAAATATCTAAAACCTAATCAGACTATATCATTAGAAAGCACTACTTACCCTGGCACAACTAGAGAAATAATATATCCTTATTTAAACAAATTTAAAGTGGGAAAGAATTTTTTTCTAGTTTATTCCCCAGAAAGAGAAGATCCTGGCAGAAAGAGTATTTTATTACGGAATATTCCAAAAGTTCTTGGTGGTTATAGTGATAGATGTAAAAAGATTGGTAAGGCATTTTATAAAAAATTTTTTAAAAAGGTTGTTGTTACAAAAGATCTTGAGACTGCTGAATTTTCAAAGATTTTTGAAAATATTTTTAGAGCAGTAAACATAAGTCTAGTAAACGAAATGAAGTATTTATCAGAAAAAATGAATATAAACTTTAACGATGTTATAAAGGCATCAAGCTCAAAACCCTTTGGTTTTATGCCTTTTTACCCAGGTCCAGGCATTGGGGGGCACTGCATACCGATCGACCCCCTTTACCTCTCTTTTAAAGCAAAACAAAAAGGACTTAAAGCTCAGTTAATTGAGACATCTTTTAAAGTTAATTATGAGACGACCAAAAGGATCTCTAATATAATAAATTCTAAAATAAAAAAAAGAACAAAACCTAAAATTTTAATAATAGGCATATCATATAAAAAAAATATAGATGATGTAAGAGAGTCACCAGCGCTTAAAATCATTAGAGATTTAAAAAATAAAGGATTTAATGTAAATTATCATGATCCATTTAATAAAACTCTCCCAAAAAACAGAAATTTTTTTGCTAAGATGAAATCAAAAAATTTGAATGCAAAAATGCTAAAAAAATACGATGCTGTCTTTATATGTACAGATCATGATAATATAGATTATAGTTTAATCTACAAAAACGCTAAACAAATTTTTGATTCACGAAATGTTTTTAAAAATTTATCAGAAAAAATTATAAGAGTTTAGTTTGTGAAATTAAAAGCTTTATAGATAGCTTGAGCATATTCTGCTTTTCTTAATTCAGTATATTCCTGAATTTGAATAAGATTTCGATAATCTTTAACATTATTTTTATCTTTTATAAAATTTAGGATCACATTTTCAAAACTCTCAATTTTTTTTGGATTAAAAAAAATTGCCTCGGTAGCTTGTTCAAGATGAAGTTTAATATTTGATAATATCATCTTGGTCCCTAATGACTTTGCTTCCTCGACAGTCGTTGACCAACCCTCAAAAAGGGATGGATTTATTAAAGCAAGACAGTTAGCATTTAAAGTATAAACGTCCTCTAGAGGTACCAGGCCAAGATATTTAATTTTGGTACTATATTTTCTAGAATTCATTTTATTTAATATAATTCTTGAAAATTTTTTATTTCTGTTATCTAAAGGCAAGCCTGTAAAAATGAATTCTGGAAGTTTTTCATAAATCTCTTTTTTTTCAAGGACTTTATCTAAAAAGTCAAAAACTAACTTATGATTTTTATGTTGCCAAAATTGATTTGGGATATAAAAAAAATCCTTAGTTATATTATATTTTTTTTCTAAATAAGCTTTTTTATTCATATATTTGGACGGTTCTAAATCAATGGAAAACGGCACAACAAAAATCTTTTTTGGATCAATTTTATAAAATTTAACACAATCTTCTTTTGCATTGTTGCTAGAGACTAAAATTCTGTTTCTAAAAGAAATTTTTATCAAATATGAAATTTCCCTTTTGCAGTAATTAATAAAATTGAAGTACTCGGGATAATATTTATGCTGAAAATCTGGAAGCCATGACACTATTTTCTTTTTACAAAAAAAACCAAGAAACTCGGTGGTTTCAAATAAAACATCAATTGAGTGTTTTTTTATTATCTTATTAATTTCATAAGAAAAAATTTGTAAAAATTTCGACCATTTTGTTTTTTTTAAGTTTATAATATCGTTAAAATCATTTTTAATCTTATCATTCTCATTACCCGATTTTGAAATAAGACACAGAGTGATTTTTTCGTTTAATTTTGATTTAATAGTACCTGAAAAATTCTTTAAATATGTAATACCACCAGTCCAAGATTTACCGTCAATTTCTGTTAAAGCTATTTTCATTTTGTCATATTTTTCAGGATATTTTTGATTGAGTCATTCAAGCTATATTCGGGATTATAGTTTAAAAATCTTTTAATTTTTTTATTTGAACCTATTTGAGAGTGTCTATCAACTTTTCTTATTTTTTTTGGGTCAATTTTAATGATAATTTTACTTTTTAAAATTTTTCCAATTGTCTCAACAATTTCTTTAACACTATAGTTAGTTTGATTGCAGACATTTAAAATTTCAAATCCGGTTTTTGATTTTTTTTTAATCATTAAACTTAAACATTTTGCGGTATCTCTAACATCAATGTAATCTCTTTTGCTTTTGATATTTCCAAGTAGTATGCTTTGTTTTTTGTGTTTAAAATTTATCTGTTTTAAAATATCAGGTATCAAGTGAGAATTAGGATCATTTGGACCAATTGTATTAAATATTCTTGCTAAAAAAACTTGAGTCCTTTTAATTTTATTTGACCACAATTTAATTTGTATTTCACTAGTATACTTTGTTAAAGAATAGTTATCATTTGGTTTAATTTTTGTTTTTATTTCATCTAGATGATTTTTTTGCCAATCATATACTGCTCCACTTGACGCAAAAATAAATTTTTTGGGTGGAAATTTTTCGAGGGATTTCAATAAATTTTCTGTTCCAATTATATTTACTTTTTGTGTTAACTGTCTTTTTTCTTCACAAGTTGGAATATGATGAACTGCCGCTAAATGAACCAAACAATCGGGTCTAATTTTTTTAATTATTTTATTAATCGATTTTGAGTTAGTGATATCAACTTTTAAAAAGAAAATGTTATTTAATCTTTTGTTTTTATTTATATTTTTGTCTAAGACATAAACAGTATATTTTGTCTTAATTATTATTTTAATTAGTTCTTTTCCTATAAATCCATTACCACCAGTTATAACAATTTTGTTCATATAAAGTGTTATCTAAAACAATATTCACTAATTTATTAAATTAAAAATAAAACATTTCAAGAAATAGATTTTAAACCTAGAATAATATATTTTTCAGATTATATTGATCTAAAATTGTCAAATAATGCCTAAATTTAGTATTTGTTTTGTAAATAAAATTTATTCTATTGGTGGTTCAGGAACTTTTATTCAAAATTTCCAGAATTATTTAAAAAAAAAAAAATATATAATATCAGATCTTAAAAAAGGAAATGTAGATTATATTTTTGTAACAGGATCGAATATAAGAAATATCATACCAATACTATTCAGTAAATTATTTGGATCAAAAATAATAAATAGGGTTGATGGTAAAAATTGGTCTCATAAATTTTACTCTATTTTTAGATATAATTATATATACTCATACTTGCAAAATCTAAATATTTTATTTTTTCAGTTAATTTCTGACAAAATAATTTACCAAAGTAACTTTGTAAAAAAAGTTTGGTGCAAAAAAATATTCGAAAACAAGAGTGTTATTATCTATAATGCTTCAAACCCTTGTTATAAAAAAAGAAATTTTAGTAAAAATGTGAAACCAATTTTAATTTCTGTTGAAGGAAGTATAGACTCAGCTTTTAATTCAAAAAAATTAATAAATTGCGTGGATAAGAACTATAAACATGAGATTTACGGGAGGGTATCAAAAAATTTTAAAAATCAATTTTCAAAAAAAAAAAATGTTATATTTCACGGCGAAGTACCAAGAGTTGAAATAAATAAAATTCTCCAAAAAAATAGAAAATATATATTTATATCTCTCGAAATGTATCCTGCCTGTCCAAATTCGGTTATAGAGGCAATAAATCATGGGATACCGGTAATAGGATATGATCAAGGAAGCATGAGAGAGATAATTAAGAATAAACATGGGAAATTATTAAAAGTGGATAAAAATTTGAACTTTAGGAAGTTAAAATTAAAAAATGCAATTGAAGAAATAAGTCAAAATTACAAAAAATTCAATCTTGAATTGAAAAATATTGATAACAAATTTAAGTTAAATTATATGCTCAAAAAATATGAAACTGAAATTACTAAAACATAATCAAAATATATTAATAGTTTTAGGATTATTATTATTTTTTTTTTTATTAAGACAGAATCAAATCTTTTTTCAATTTAAATTCATAAATATTGAGACTGATATTGTTAACTCAATAATAAATTACTCAAATTTTTATCTAGATAAGCAAAATTTTTTTGAAGTTTTTATTTATTTTATTTTGTTAATTCCTGGATATTACTTATTAAAATCAAATTTCAATTTCGAGAATACAAGTATTTTTTTTTTGTATCTTTTCTTTTTTGCCCCATATATTATTTTTTTTACCAGTATAGATTATCAATTTTATAGAATTTTAACTAACGAAGCTATATTACTTGAACAAAAAGACTTATACCTACTATCAATTTTTTTATATTTGAATTTAGTATTGCTTATTTTTTTAACCAGAATAAAATTAGGTATTAATTTAAAATATTTTTACGTTAGTGTCAAAAATTTAGAAAAAATTCTTTTAGGTTTCATTACAATAGCTACATTTGTTATTTTATTTAATTTTTTTTTTTTAAGTGAACAAATTAATATTGATTTGCATTATTTATTGACAACAAAAACTAATTTAAAAGCTTTGACTTCCGGCCTTTCTGGATATCTTTACTATTTTACTATTTATATTTTTCTACCGTTAATTTATTTATTGGAAAAAAAAAGAAAAAATTTAATATTTGTTCTAATAATTTATTTATTACTATTTTTTTTCATAAAATCTAAAATTATCCTTTTTTTCATGATTTCCATATTAACCTATCATTTTCAACCATTAATATTTTCCAGAAAATTATATGCTAAAGTTATTAAGTTAGTCTTAATATATTTGATTTTTGTATTTTTTTTGTCTTATTTAATGGATCACTTTTATCAAATTAAAACTTCATTATTTTTTGAGAGATTTTTTTTGTCTCAGACTAAAAATTTGTTTTTTGTATATGACAACTTACTAGTAAATGGACCAATACATTTATCGCATATAGGAATTCTTAATAAATCCTTACCATTACCCGAAGGTACAGCAAATTTTTTTGATTTCATAAAGCACATCTATGGTGGAGGTAGTGCAGTATCAAATTCTTACATAATGGATGGTATTGCGTCTTTTGGTTTAAAAGGCTTATTTTTTGTCTCAATATTATTGACTATTTTATTTAAGTTAGTCGATTTAAGCATCAATCTTGAAAATAGTGAATTTCGGTTAATTTATTTGTTTCAAATTATAGGTTTTTTATCATTTCCTTTAAGTACACATTTATTAACTTATGGTTTAGGAATTACTATTTTTTTAGGTATGATAAAAATTAAAAGGTAATATATGAAGACTCTAAACAGAAAGATTTATCAAAAAATTTTTGAGATTAGTATAATTTACTGTTAAAAGTTAAAAAAAAATTCGAAGAATTTGAAAAAAAAAATTAAATTTGGAATAATTGGATGTGGAAGAATTTTTTCGAAACATTATGAAATTTTTTTAAGAAATCAAATTCCAGATATTGAACTAGTAGCAGTTAGCGATAAGAAACAAAGAAAATTGAACCTTATCAAAGATAAAAATTTATTAAAATCACAAAATTATAAAGATATTTTAAGTTTTAAAGAGATCAATACAATTGTAATTTTAACGGAAAGTGGAAATCATTATAGTATTATAAAAGAAGCTTTGTTAAATAAAAAAAATGTTATTGTAGAAAAACCTTTGTGTTTGAAATTAAAACAGGCCTATGAATTAATAAAAATTTCAAAAAAGCAAAAAAAAAAAATATTTGTTATCATGCAAAATAGATTTAATAATCCTATACAGATTACTAAAAGTTATATTAATCAAAATAAGTTTGGAAAAATAATAAGTATTACATCTAGAGTTAGATGGTCAAGAGATCAAAAATATTATGATCAAGCTTCATGGAGGGGAACATGGAAGTATGATGGTGGTGCCCTAACTAATCAAGGTATTCATCACATAGATTTGATGTACTATCTTGGTGGTCCAGTAATTGAGACATTTGCATTTAGCACAAGAAGGCTTGCAAAAATTCAAACTGAGGATACCGCTGTTGCAGTTCTAAAGTTTAAAAATGGTGCTCTAGGCACGTTTGAGGTTACAACTGCTACAAGACCAAAAGATTTGGAAGGGTCAATCTCAATTTTAGGTGAAAAAGGCACCATGATAATTGGTGGTTTTGCAGCTAATAAAATTGAATATTGTGAATTTATAAACAAAAAAGATAATATAATCAAAAAAAAGTATTTCGAAAATCCAAAAAATGTTTATGGTTTTGGTCACAAAAAAATTTATTTAGAAATAGTTAAAAATTTAAAAAATAAAAAAAATAGAGCTATCCTAGCTCAAGAAAGCCTAGAAAGTTTAAAAATTCTTCACAGTTTGTACTCTTCAATCGAAAGCAACAAAAAAATGTTAGTAAATGTAAAAAATTTTAGAAATAAATTAAATAATGCGTAAATATATAAAAAAAAAAATTAGTATTAAAAAAGTTAGAGTTGGTAAAAATGTTAAAATCTATAATCCATCAAATATCTATGAATGTGAAATTGGTGACAATTCTATAATAGGTCCATTTGTAGAAATTCAAAAAGGCGTGAAAATTGGAAAAGATACAAAAATACAATCGCATACTTTTATTTGTGAGTTTGTGAAAATCAAAAATAATGTTTTTATAGGACATAGTGTAGTTTTCATAAATGATAAATTTCAAAAGGGGGGTCCAGCCAAAGGTAATAAAAAATTATGGAAAAAAACATTAATAAATGACAATGTAAGTATAGGATCGAATTCAACAATCTTACCAGTTTCAATTTGTTCAAATGTTGTAATAGGAGCAGGCTCAGTGGTTACTAAAGATATAAATTATTCAGGAGTTTATGCTGGTAATCCGGCGGTAAAACTTAAAAAATAAATGAAAGTAAAATTTAATAATTTATATTTACAAAATAAAATTTTTAGCAAGAATTTTCTTATTTCTTTTAAAAGCATTATAAAAAGATCAGATTTTGTTGGAGGAAAAGAAGTTTTGCTATTTGAGAGAAAATTCAGAAAAATTTGTCATTCTAAATATTGTGTATCTGTAGCCAATGGAACTGATGCTTTAATTATTTCTTTAAAATGTCTTGATATAAAACATGGGGATGAGGTTATCTTACCTGCACATACTTGGGTTTCTACTGCTGGTGCAATTATCGCAGTTGGGGCGAAACCAGTTTTTGTGGACACTGATGAATTTTTCACTATTGATGCAAATAAAATTGAGGCAAAAATTACAAAAAAGACGAAAGCAATAATACCAGTACATTTATACGGTCAGCCATGTAAAATTGAGGAGATAGTAAAAGTATCAAAGAAATATAATTTAAAAATAATTGAAGATTGTGCCCAAGCGCACCTTACTAAATATAAAAATAAAATTGTTGGAAATTTTGGTGATGTAGGAACTTTTAGTTTTTTTCCAGCCAAAAATATTGGTGCAATGGGAGATGCAGGGGCGATTATTTGCAATGACAAGAATTTATATAATAAACTAAAGAAATTTAAAAATCATGGATCATTGAAAAAAAATGATAATGAAACATATGGAATTAATTCAAGGCTAGATACCATTCAAGCTTGTATTTTAAACAAAAAAATTAGTCGAATTAAAAAATTTAATTTACAAAGAATATATTTTTCAAAGTTATATAAGAAATTATTATGCAATAATTCTTCGATAGAATTGCCGATTAATAGAAAAAATGGAATTCATACTTACCATCAATTTGTCATAAAAGTAAAAAAAGATAGAGAGGCGCTCATTAAATTTTTAAAAAAAAAGAATATAGAGACTGGGATACATTATCCTAAGATGTTAGTAAATTTAAAACCTTATAGAATCTTTAAAATTGGAAGTGACTTTAGAAATTGCTTAAAATATGAAAAACAAATTCTTTCATTGCCTATGCATCCATTTTTAACTCATAAAGAAATTAAATATGTCTGTAATGCTATAAATTTATTTTTTACAAAATAGTTTTTTAAAATGAAAATTCTACATTTGATAAATTACTTCAACGATGGATTAAATTATCAAGAAAATTTTTTAACTCAGCATCAGGCAAATGATGGACATAATGTTAAAGTTATTACTTCTGATAAATTCTATCCATTTGTAAATTATAATAAAATTTATTTTCCTTTATTAGGTAAAAGAGTAATAGATAAAAAAGAGTATAAAATAAAAAAAGTTAAAATTTTAAGAAAAAAAACCTTTTTTGAATCCAAGAAACATGCCCAATGCTTGTTTTTTAATCTATATGATATAATTAAGTTTAACCCAGATATAATACATATTCATAATACTGGAACAATTACATTTATTACTACTTTTTTTTATTGCAATTTACTTAAAAAAAAACTTTTCATTGACTGTCATTCAGATTTTGAAAACACCAATAAAAGTTTTGTAAATATAATTAATAATATATTTTGGAAATTTTTTTATAATTTTTTTAAGAATACGATTAATAAATTTTTACCAATCAACATTAATTCAAAAAATTATATAATTGAAAATTATAAAATTAATCAAAATAAAATTGAGATAATACCTTTGGGTTTTTCAAAATTTAATAAAATCAAAACTTTTAAAATTAATAAGATAAAAAACAAATTTAATTTTAAAAAAGATGATATTATCATTTTTAATAGTGGAAAAATGACTGAAAATAAAAAAATTTTGGATTTGATCATATTGTTAGAGTTTCTTCTGAAAAGTAATAAAAATTTCAAGCTTCTCTTGGTTGGGGACTCTTCTTATAAATATTCTATAAAATTAAAAATGAAAATAGCTACCTTAAATTCAAAATTTAAAAATTCAGTAAAATGGATTGGATTTCAAAAAAAAAAAAATTTAAGAGATTTAATGTGTATTAGTGATATAGCCATATGGCCAGGAACGCCATCTATATCAATACAAGAGGCATTATATTGTGAAAATATTTTATTTTTACCAAAATCAAGTGCCTCATATCATCTTATTGATAATGAAATTTTAATTTTTCATAATAATAATATTTTAAGAACATCAAGAAACATATTAAAAATATTTAAAAAAAAAGGTCTTAAAAATAGTATAATTAAAAAAAATAATGTTAAGTTAAAAAAACTTAGTTGGGATTTTATTTCAAAAAAATTAATTCATGTATATGAAAATAGTTGAAAATAATTCATATGATTAAATTACAAAAAGATTTAACAGATTATCTATTGCCTTTGGTTATATTATTTCCGTTATTTTTGATTACTGGCCCTTTTTTACCAGATTTAGTGGTTGTTTTATTTTCTTTTTTTTTTCTAGTTAAATATCTCAATTTTGAATTTAATAAAAAAAGTAGATTTTTCTTGCTATCGATTTTGTTATTTTATTTTTTAATTAATATTTCATCTTTATTGAGCGACCATATTTTGATCAGTTTAAAAAGCTCTTTTTTTTATTTTCGTTTTATTTTCTTTGCTTTTATAATCGCAATTTTAATACCAAAACTGGAAAAAGACGAGAGAAGTATTAAATATTTTAATTTTACATTTCAAACAATTTTATTATTTTTTTTAGTAGACAGTTTTTACCAATTTTTCACTGGTGAAAATATATTTGGTATGAAAGTTTCATCTAATTTAGCTACACAGAGAGTAAGTAGTTTATTTGGAGACCAGCTAATTTTAGGAAGTTTTATATCAAAGGTAATGTTTATTTATTTAGGTTTTTTGCATAGCCAGAGTGACAAAAAAAAAGTATTTACTACTGATTACAAGATTTTATTTATTTTCATAATATGCCTAGCAATAATTTTCATTAGTGGTGACAGATCTGCATTGGTTTTAGCTACAATAGGTACAATAGCATATTATATGATTAATCTAAAATTTAAGAGTATTTTAATAATCCTCTCGATTATGACAGTAATTTTTTTCTCAGCCATTGGAAAAAAAGATTTCAAAATAAGATATATAAACTTATACACCTCTATATTTGTACATAAAGAGATTGGTCATGATATTCATCATCAACATTTTAAGACATCATATAAAATGTTTAAAGAAAAAAAACTTTTTGGACATGGAATTAAATCTTTTAGAAATAAGTGTGGTTTAGAAAAGTTCAAAAGTGGACCCAGATCTTGCTCAACACATCCTCATAATTATTATTTGCAAATTTTGTCAGCAACAGGCTTCATTACCTTCTTAATATTATTAATTCTATTTCTTTTTATTTCAAAGGAATTATTTTTAAGTTTTAAAAAAAAACTTTTAAGAGAAAAAATTAATAATAAAAAAAATTGTTATTTAATATCAGTATTTATTTCTATTTTTCCTTTAGCCACCACAGGAAGTTTTTTTAATAATTGGATTTCAATAACTATATATTTATCTTTAGGTTTTTTAATTAGTGAATATAAGCTTATCAAATATTCATCAAAAAAAATTAATTAAGTTTTAAATTATTAATTTATTAGTGAAATATATTTATAATTATAAAATTTTTTAACTTCAATATTATTTATGTTTTCTTTATAACTTGTACAAGGCGAATTTTTATAACCACACAAATCTCTTGTATAATAGATTTTTAACTTATTTTTATTTATATATAAATATTTATTTTGTTTTTCTATTTCAGGGTATAAACTTGTATTATAATTTTCTGATATTCTAATTAAATTTTTAGAAATTAAAATAAAAAGACTTAATACAAATATAAACTTGATATTTTGTGAAAATCTATCTTTAAAAAAAATAAAAGATATTAAAAAAATTTGTGTAAAAATATATGCCAATCCATAACGCATTATAGGAAATTTTAAAAACCATAAAGATAAAGCTATTGAGTTTATAAATAATAATAAAAAAAATAATTTGTTATTTTTTTCTAATTGGATGTTTTTTATCTTTTTTCTATTCAATATATATAAAATTATGATGAAAGATACAAACGGAAATAATTTCTTTAATATAAATTTTCCATGATCCATTATCCATTCATTTAACCAAAAAAAATTTTTTATATATTCTTCTTGAGACTCAAATTTATCCTTTTCGATTCCAAGACTCTTTTGCTTTGTATTGTATGTATTCCAATTTTTAGCCCAGGCTTCACCTGATAAAGATATTTGTTTAGCATTAACAAAATTTTTATTATTCAAGTTGTACCATGGGAGCTTATTAATACATGTAAAACTAACTGGATAAATTATACATCCACTTATCAAAATATTTTTAATAAACCATAAAAGTAAAAAAAATAAACATAAAACGTTTGAAAAATTAATTATTTTAAAATTTATTTTTGGAATCCATAAGTACAAGCATAAAATTAAAGGAGCAAAATAAAAAACTTTTAATGTAAATATGAAACAAGCCAAAAGAGTTAGATATTTCTTATCATTTATATCAAAAGCATCAAATTTTTTTATGAATATACTTATAAAATAAAGAAAGAAAATTGTAACTATATGGTCGTTGCCATAATCACTATATCTATTCATCCTTAAGCATAGAAAAATAAAACTACATAAAATAAAAAAATTATATAAAGAAAATAAACTTTTGTTTTTTAAAATCTCAGTAATTTTGTTTAAAAGGAAAAGAAAAAAAAGTGAAAATACTAATGAGGTAGGAATAGTAATACCACTGGGTCCAAAAATGTGATTGTTGAACAGGGCGTTTATATATTGCATTATGGAGATAGTTCCAAATCTGAAATGTATTAATCCTGCCCCAGGTAAAATTTTATAATCATTAATGAGATTTGAATATGGGAGATGGTATAAAAAAGAATCTGGATCAAAGTTATTTGAGAACACTAAAAATATTAGTGCAATTAAAGAAATCTTCAATGAGCTAATTAATATTTCTTTCCCTCTATTAAAATTATTTTTAATTTGAAAAATAAATAGACTAATAAAAATTGAAATAATGACAGAATTGATATTTGGATCTAAAGCTAAAAAAAAGTTAGCAAATAATGACAAAATACCCAAAAAAATAAATCCGAACAAGCCAGCTTCAATAGGGTCTAATTCTTTCTTAATAAAAGATAGTTTTATTAATTGATATCCCGAAATAATTGAAAATATTGAGGATATAAATAGATTAATAAAAATATAAACCATTGTATTATTACAAATTATATCAGTTTATTATCTAAAAAAAAAAAGTAAATTTGCAAATGTTATTATCGGTGGTAATTCCAAATTATAACGAGGAAAATACAATTGAAAGAATTATTCATAAGGTCATTGATCAAAAAAAATTTATAAATTTAGAAATAATTGTTGTCGATGATTTTTCCTTAGATAGGTCCAGAGAAATTTTAAAAAAACTCAAATCAACCGGTAAAATTGACCATTTAATTTTACAAAATAAAAATCACGGCAAAGGATTTGCTATAAAGACTGCTCTGGAAAAATGTTATGGTGATATAATATTAATCCAGGATGCAGATTTAGAGTATGATCCATCTGATTACAAAACAATGTTATCTAAAATGAAAAAAGATAAACTTAAGTGTCTTTACGGATCAAGAGTTCTTGGAAAAAGTAGATATAAACAAAAAAATTTTATTTCATTTTTTAGAGTTCTTGCAAATCATTTTTTAACGATTTTAACAAATATAATTTACTGTCAAAAACTGACTGATGCACATACATGTTATAAAATGATCGATCACAATTTAATAAAAAAATTTGAATTAAAAGAAAAAGGATTTGCCTTTTGTCCTGAACTTACTGCAAAAGTTAGTAAATCTAAAATTAAAATCGAGGAATGTGAAATAAGCTATAAAGGCAGAACATATAAAGAAGGAAAAAAAATAAATATTTTTGATGGACTTCAAGCAATATGGGTATTAATTAAATATAGGTTTTATGATTGATCCTTTTTTTTCTATAATTACAGTCACAAAAAATTGCCAGGACACTATTACCCAAACTTTAAACAGTGTAAAAATTCAATCATTTAAAGATTACGAACACATAGTAATTGATGGTTTTTCAAATGATAAAACATTTAAGATAATTCAAAATTATAAATCAGACAAAATTATAAAAAAACAAATTAAAGACCATAGTTGTTTTGAGGGTTTAAATAATGCTCATAAGTATATCAATGGAAAATTTGTGATTTTATTGCATTCGGGTGATCTTCTTTATTCTTCCGAAACTCTTGAGAAAATAAAAAAAAACATTGATGAGAAAGTAGATTTGCTAATATATAATTGTGTTTTTTATAACAAAGAAAAAAAAATTAAGAGAATTTGGTTAATTAATGAAAAAAATCTCAATTTGAAAAATTGTTTTCTTATCCCTCATACTGCAACTATTATGAATACAAAAGTGCTGAATGAAATAGGTAATTACAATCTAAACTTTAAAATTGCATCTGATACTGAATATATTTTAAGAATTTTCAAAAATAAGAAAATTGATTACATTATTTCTAATGAATTTTTGTGTTTTATGAGGCTTGGCGGTTTAAGTACAAATTTTAGATTCATGATGAAAAAAATTATTGAAGATTTGAAGATCTATTTGACCTTTTTTGGTAAGAAAAAATTTATTTTAATTTATTTAAAAAAAATATTTACTAAGATTAAACAACTTGGAAATATTGGAAGTAGAGAAATTCATAATAAACTTTTATTAGTTTTGCTAAAAAAAATAAATTAAAATTTATATTTTGTCTTTTTTTGAAGATTATATTTATTTTGTTTTATTTAATTAATTAAAGTATAAGTAATATTAGGTTGAATCATTAAATGAAAAAAAAAATCGCGTTGATCTTTGGAGTTACCGGTCAGGATGGTGCGTATCTTTCAAAATTTTTATTAAAAAAAAATTATATTGTTCATGGTATAAAAAGAAGAAATTCTACTCTCAATACATACAGAATTGATGATATTTATAGTGATCCATTTTCAAAAAAAAAAAATTTTATCCTCCATTATGGTGATATTTCAGATTCCCTATCAGTCTTTAATATAATAAAAAAAGTCAAACCTGATGAAATTTATAATTTAGCTGCTCAATCACATGTTGCTGTATCTTTTAATTTACCAGAATACACAACAAATGTTGATGCATTAGGGACTTTAAGGATTTTAGAGGCTATTGTTCAATTGAATAAAAAAATAAAATTCTATCAAGCAGGTTCTTCTGAAATGTTTGGCAAAGTTATTGAGACTCCTCAGACTGAAAAAACACCTTTTTATCCACGTAGTCCTTATGGTGTTGCAAAAGTTTATTCTCACTGGATAACAGTTAATTATCGGGAATCTCACAATTTATTTGCTTGTAATGGAATTTTGTTTAATCACGAAAGTCCATTAAGGGGAGAAACATTCGTTACAAAAAAAGTTGTAAGAGCACTTTGTAGAATTAAACAAAAAAAACAAAAAAAACTTTTTCTTGGTAATATTTATTCCAAGAGAGATTGGGGTCATGCAGCTGATTATGTTCAAGCAATGTGGAAAATTCTTCAGTATAAAAAACCTGAAGATTTTGTAATTTGTACCGGCAAACAATATACAATCAAACAATTTATTAATATGGTGGCCAAAGAGTTAAAGATTAAACTCAGATGGAATGGGAAAGGTATAAACGAAAAAGGAATTGATGGAAATAATAACATTATTATTGAGTGTAAAAAGAAATATTTAAGACCTGCAGAAGTTGATACACTGAGAGGAAACTATTCTAAAGCAAGAAAGTTACTTAATTGGAAACCAACACACAATATCAAATCTCTAATAAAAGATATGATTGAATATGAATACAACTCAGATTCATGATTTATAAAAAATCTAAGATTTATATAGCTGGGCATAAAGGCCTTGTTGGATCAGCTATCTTAAGAAAATTAAGATTAAAAAAATATCAAAATTTAATTTATAAAACCAGAAATCAACTTGACTTAACCAATCAGTCAAAAGTTCATACTTTTTTGAAAAAAAATAAACCCGATGCGGTTATCATAGCTGCAGCTAAAGTTGGAGGCATTCAAGCAAACAATGAGTCAAAAGCAGAATTTATTTATGAAAATTTAGCAATACAAAATAACCTTATCCATGGAAGTTACAAAGCAGGTGTGAAGAATTTAATATTCTTAGGATCTAGTTGTGTTTATCCTAAAAATTGTAAACAACCAATAAAAGAGCAATATTTATTGTCAGGTTATTTAGAAAAAACTAATGAACCATATGCTATTGCAAAAATAGCGGGTATAAATTTGTGTTCGAGCTATAATTTTCAATACAACCTTAATTATAAATGTTTAATGCCTTGTAATGCTTATGGAATAAACGATAATTATGATCTAAAGACATCGCATTTTTTGCCAGCATTAATTAGGAAAATAATTCATGCAATAAACAATAAAAAAAATTACATAAAAATTTGGGGCAGTGGAAAGCCTTTAAGAGAGGTAATAATAAGTGACGATATTGCAGATGCTTGTATTTTTTTTCTAAATAAAAAAACTAAGGAAACCCTGATAAATATAGGCTCAGGAGTTGAGAAAAGTATTAATGATTACGCAAAATTTATTATGAAACATTTGCAATTAAAATTAAATATAAAGCACGAAAATAAAAAATTAGATGGTACACCAAGAAAACTTTTAGATAGCAGCTTAGCGAAAAAGTATGGTTGGAAACCAAAAATTTCACTTGAGGACGGCTTAGGTTTTGCTATTAACGATTTTATAAAAAGTTATATTCAAAACAAAAATCGATAAAATTAACTATGAACTTATTTTATTAACAAGGTATAGTTTATAGTAAAGATATAAAAAAAATAATAAGATAAATCCTACTAAAGAGAAAAAAGACCCTAAAGAAAAATAAATTACTATTCCTAATAATGTTATTAGATAATTTAATATATTTATTAAAAGATTTAATTTAAAAACATTAAGATTAAATTTTTTTGAAATTTGGTGATGAATGTGATCAGTCCCAGAGCTAAATATATTTTTCTTTTTTAGAATACGCAATATATTAGTGCTCAGAAAATCATATATTATCAGTCCTACAGGCCATATTAGTACCGAAGGATCAATATTCAATTTTGAGTATAAAAAAATCATTAAAAAACCCGTCAAAAAACCAAGCAGAGTACTACCTGAGTCTCCTAAAAAAATTTTTGGTAGTTTTAAAAAAGAGATGTTGAATAGAAAAAAAATAAAAACGGGAAATATGAAATAAATGAAAAGTTGAGACATATAGAGCTCATCAAATAAATAACAAAGGATCATAAAAGAAGAACAAATATTAATAAATAAACTTGATAAAAGTCCATCAACTCCATCTAAATAATTGAAAGCATTTATAATTAAAAGGGAGCATAAAAATGTGAAAATTAAATTATAATTTCCCAAATAAATTTTGCCAATTATCTCATATTCACCAATATCATTGAGATATAACCCCTTAGAAATTAAGATACAAACTGGTATTGATTGTAGGATTAATTTGGAAATAGGATTAATATCAAACTTATCATCTATTATGCCAACAAGTGAAATTAAAATTCCATAAAAAATTATCAAATTGATAAAAAAAGACTCAATATTTATTAAATATGTTATGAAAAGATAACTTATACTAATAGTTAAACCACCAATATATGGAGTTGGTTGCATGTGAGTTTTTCTTTTGTTTGGATGATCTAAAAAATCTAACTTATAAGCAAATTTGTTAAGCAATATTAAAATTGAAATTTGTAAAAGAAATAAAATGAATAAATTAGCTAGCATTTTAATTAGCAAAATTTAAAATATTTTAGTGAAAGATTAAATAAATATTTGACATTTTAATATTCTAATTATATATCATTTTCGCCTGGTGATTATAGCGAAAGTGTAATACCCGATACCATTCCGAACTCGGAAGTCAAGCCTTTCAGCGCCAATGGTACTTTGTCTTAAGACATGGAAGAGTAGGACTTTGCCAGGCTAAATTCTAGATGAAAAATATCATTATAGTAACTGGTGGAGCTGGATTTGTCGGTTCAAATTTAATTGAGTATTTACACTTAAAAACAAAAAAAAATATCATTAGCATAGACAATTACTCATCTGGAAATAAAAAAAACCACATTAGAAGCAACTATAAAAGAATTAAGTATGTAAAAGCAGAAACTTCAGATATTGATAAAGTATTAAATAAAATTAAAAAAAAAATTCATTCTGTATTTCACTTTGGAGAATTTGCAAGAATATATCAAAGTTTTGAAAAATTTGATGAATGTTATAAAGCCAATTCTATTGGATCAAATGCAGTATTCAATTTTTGTTTAAAAAATAAAATTAAATTAATTTATTCAGCTACATCAGCAACTCTTGGAAATTATGGTGATGATAAGAACTTGTCACCTTACGCATTTACAAAAGCTAAAAATTTAGAGCTGTTAGAAAATTTGAAAAAGTGGTTTAATTTTAAATTCGAAGTAATTTATTTTTATAATGTATATGGTTCTCGACAAATAAAGAAAGGGCCAATGGCCACTGTAATAGGAATATTTGAGGATAAATTTAAAAATAAGAAACCATTACCAGTTGTAAAACCAGGTACTCAGACAAGAAGATTCACTCATATCAGTGATACTATAAGTGTTTGTTTTGAGGCATGGAAAAAGGACAAATGTAGCCATTATTCAATTGCTTATAGAAAGTCGTATTCAATAATCCAAGTTGCAAAAATGTTCAAAACTAAATTAGTTTATTTAAAAAAAAGACCTGGTGAAAGATACGCGTCTGCTTTAACAAAAATTTCATTAAATAATAAGGTATTTAAAAGATTTGGAAAAATAGATTTGAAAGATTATATATCTTCGTTTATTAAAGAATAAAATTTTATGAAAATTAAAAGTTCACTTAAGTCTATAAAAAAAAGAGATCTTAATTCTAAGTTAGTTAGGAGAAGAGGTAGAGTTTATATAATAAATAAAACTAACCCTAAATACAAAGCCAGACAAAAGTAATATTTATGGATAACGAAAACCATAAAAATACATGGAATAACTTCACAAAATTTGTACTGTGGGGTACTGTCGCTGTTATATGTGTTTTGGTATTAATGGCAATATTCTTACTGTAAAATTCTATTATGATTATTGGATCCATATTAGAAAATCACGACTTTGAAAAAAGAGTCGCAATAACTCCAGATATTGTAAAAAAATATATTTCCTTAGGTTTTGAAATATTTTTAGAAAAAAATTATGGATCTCATTTAGGCTTTAGTGATCAAATGTATTCTGATCTTGGGGCAAAGATTAAAGATGGGGATGAAATTTTAAAAAATTCTAATCTTATAGTTCAACTAAATATTTTACCAGATGAAAAACTTTCTTTACTAGTCGAAAAACAATCATTAATTGGGGTCCTAAATCCATATGACAATAAAGATAAACTCCAAGTTTTAGTAGAAAAAAAAGTTGATATTTTTTCTCTAGAACTTTTACCTAGAATAACAAGAGCACAATCTATGGATATATTGTCTTCACAAGCAAATCTTGCAGGATATAAGGCAGTTATTGAGTCATTTGCAAATTTTGAAAAAGCAATTCCGATGATGATGACTGCAGCAGGCACTATTCCAGCTGCAAAGGTACTTGTAGTTGGTGCAGGAGTTGCAGGTTTGCAAGCTGTTGCTACAGCAAAAAGAATGGGTGCCATCGTTTTTGGTACAGATGTAAGAATGGCGTCAAAAGAACAGGTTGAAAGTTTGGGTGGAAAATTTTTAACAGTTGAGGGATCAGAAAATTTGGAAACAGAGGGTGGTTACGCAAAAGAAGCTTCTGAGGATTTTAAAAAGAAACAAGAAGAGCTATTAGCAGAAACTTTAAAAAAAATAGACATAGTAATTTGCACAGCTTTAATACCTGGTAAAAAAGCTCCATTAATAATTAAAGATTTTATGATAAGTAATATGCAACCAGGCTCTGTAATATATGATTTAGCAGCAATTCAGGGTGGAAATACACAATTCACACAAGCAGACAAGATTATAGAGAAAAATGGGGTAAAAATTATGGGTGAAAGTAATATCTTGAATAGATTGCCAGTTTCAGCTTCTAATTTATACGCAAAAAATCTATTTAATTTTATTGAAAATTTATATGATAAGGAAAAAAAAGAAATTAATATAAATTTAGAAGATGAAATTATAGCTAAAACTATTATTAAGTAAAAATATGGAAATTGATCCTTTGATATTTAGATTAAGTATATTTATCCTCTCAATATTTGTTGGATATTATGTCGTTTGGAGCGTTACTCCATCGTTACATACACCTTTAATGTCAGTAACTAATGCAATTTCATCTGTAATTATCGTTGGGGCAATAATTGCCGGATTATCTGGAGATAGTGAAAGTGTATTCAACACATCAAGTTTATTTGGTTTTGTAGCTATTGCCTTAGCGGCAATTAATATTTTTGGTGGATTTCTAGTAACACAAAGAATGTTAGCAATGTACAAGAAAAAGAAAAAAGAAAAATAATGATATCAGCAAATTTATCAGCAATCTTTTATTTAGTCTCAGGGGTATTATTTATTCTAGCTTTAAGGGGTTTGTCTTCACCAGAGACATCTAGACAAGGAAATTTATTTGGAATTTTAGGAATGATTATTGCTGTGACCGTAACTTTTTTGTCAATAGGAACTTTTTCAAGTGGATTTATTTTTGTTATAATATTTATAATGGTTGGGGGTTCAATTGGAGCCTATATTGCATACAAAATTCCGATGACAGCCATGCCAGAATTGGTAGCTGGATTTCATAGTTTGGTTGGACTCGCGGCAGTCTTTGTAGCCATTTCAGCTTTTTTAAATCCTATTGCATTTAATCTTGGATCACCGGGGAATATTAAACTTGGAAGTCTAATTGAAATGTCAATTGGGGCTGCAGTTGGAGCAATTACATTTTCAGGATCTGTAATTGCTTTTTTAAAATTGCAAGGGATTATGTCTGGTTCACCAATTACGTTCAAAGGTCAACATCCTCTTAATGCATTAATTTTAATCTCAATAGTTATTTTAATTTACCTATTATGTTCAACACAATCATCAAATTTGTTTTGGATATTATTAGTAGTTTCATTTTTAATTGGCTTTCTTTTAATAATTCCAATTGGAGGAGCAGATATGCCGGTAGTAATTTCAATGCTTAATTCATATTCTGGTTGGGCAGCAGCTGGGATCGGATTTACTTTAGAAAATACAGCTTTAATAATTACGGGAGCTTTAGTGGGATCATCTGGTGCGATATTGTCATATATTATGTGCAAAGGTATGAACCGTTCCTTCTTTAATGTAATCTTAGGAGGGTTTGGTGCTACTGATGATGTTTCAAGTAAATCATCTAAGGAGCAAAGACCAGTTAAAAGTGGTAATGCTGATGATGCAGCTTTCCTGATGAAAAATGCTTCATCAGTCATCATTGTCCCTGGATATGGTATGGCAGTAGCTCAAGCTCAGCATGCTTTAAGAGAAATGGTCGATACATTAAAGAAAAACGATATAAAAGTTTCATATGCTATTCACCCTGTAGCTGGAAGAATGCCTGGACATATGAATGTTTTGTTAGCTGAGGCAAACGTTCCCTATGATGAGGTATTTGAGTTAGAGGAAATTAATAATGACTTTGCTAATGCAGATGTTGCATTTGTCATTGGAGCTAACGATGTTACTAATCCAGTCGCTAAAACAGATCCACAAAGTCCAATTTATGGAATGCCTGTGCTTGATGTAGAAAAATGTAAATCTGTATTATTCGTTAAAAGAAGTCTTTCACCTGGTTATGCAGGTATCGATAATGATTTGTTTTATAAAGAGAATACTTTAATGTTATTCGCAGATGCAAAAAAAATGACAGAGGATATCACAAAAAATTTATAAGATTTGATGAGTATAAAAATTTTTTGCGATATAGCTAATTTAGATTTAATTAAAAAATTTCATAAATTAAAGATTGTAAAAGGTTTTACAACAAACCCAAGCTTGATGAGAAAAGCTGGTGCAAAGGACTATAAGTCATATTCAAAAAAAATTTTAAAAGTTTGCAAAACTAAACCAATTTCTTTTGAAGTTTTTGCAGATGATCATAAATCAATGATTAATCAAGGGTTAAAAATAAATAAATGGGGCAAAAACATTTATGTAAAGGTTCCTGTAGTGAATTCAAAAAATAAATTTTCCGGTAAAGTTATAAGAGAATTAAATAGGCAAAATATTAAATTAAATATCACAGCTGTTTATACTGCAAAACAAACAAAGAAAATTTTAAACATGATAAATAAAAAAACAAAAGTGATAATCTCTATTTTTGCTGGAAGAGCTGGTGATGCAGGGAAGGATCCCGTTCCTGAATTTGTTAAAAGTATTAAGATGGCAAAAAAATTTAAAAATGTTGAAATATTATGGGCAAGCGTGAGAGAGCCATATAATTATACACAAGCAAAACAAATAGGTTGCCATATAATAACTATACCGCCAAGTGTTATTGAAAAAATTAAAAATTTTGGAAAATCATATCAGCAACTTACTACAGAAACTGTAAAAGCTTTTTTAGTTGATAGTAATAAATCTAAGTTTAAAATTTAATCAAAATGGTTGCGGGGGACGGATTTGAACCGCCGACCTTCAGGTTATGAGCCTGACGAGCTACCAGACTGCTCCACCCCGCGATGTAACTAAATTCTATTCCTTAGTTTATTGAGTTTTTTGACTCTTTTAATATTTTCCTGCAAGATTCTTTTTTTTTTTTCTGAGGGTTTTTCATATGTATTTTTTAACTTAATAACTTTGAAAAAACCATCTCTCTGGAGTTTTCTTTTTAAAACTCTTAGAGCTTGCTCAACGTTGTTATCTTTAACATCTATTTTAATAACTACCTCCAAAAAAAACGAGTAAGTAACACTTTTATAATTTTATGTCTATTAATTTTATTCATTATTTAAGTTTTATATCGACTGTTTTTGCTTTTCTTTCTCTTTTTTTTCTCTTTTAATTCTTCTCTCAGCCTTTTCTAAGGCGCTAACCAAATCTTTTTGAGTAAATAAATTTAAAGCTACTGGATCTTTTGGACTTAAATTGTTAAAATTCCAATAACTTTTATTTCTTATTGATGTGACAGAATTTTTTGTAACCCCAACCAGCTTTGCTATTTGAGAATCTTTTAATATGTTGTGATGTTTTATAAGCCATAAAGCAGAATCTGGTTTATCTTGTCTTTTTGACAATGGAACATATTTTTTAATTTTATTTTCGGTATTAGATATTTCAATATCAGTATTATTTATTTTTAAGGGTCTAGCCTCATCCTTTGATGATAATTCAATTTCTTCTCTTGAAAGTTGTCCAGAAATTATAGGATTGTATGCTTTAATACCTTTAGCCACCTCACCGTCAGCAATACCCTGAACCTCGACTTCATGTAATTTGCAAAAATCAGCAATTTGCTTAAATGTAAGCGTTGTATTTTCAACTAGCCACACTGCAGTTGCCATAGGCATTAAAGGAGCGTTTGACATTAATTTTTATTTTCTGACCTGAAGTTTTGGAATTTTTTGTTAAATTTACTTATTCGACCTTTATCCATTAATTTTTGTTTTCCACCAGTCCAAGCTGCATGTGACTTAGGATCAATTTCTAGCTTTAGAACATCACCTTCGGCACCCCATGTTGATTTCGTTTCAAATTGAGTACCATCAGTCATTTCAACTTTAATTGTGTGGTAATTAGGATGTATTTTTTTTTTCATTTGCAGATATATAACAAAAGAAAATTTTAAAACAATTAAAAGTTATCAATTTTTTTAACAAATTTAGCATAAATTTCTGTACTTGATGCTAAAACTTTTATATTTTTCAGATTTGTTAGATCAATTTCATTAATAATCCCACCAGCTTCTTTAATAAGTATTATTCCTGCAGCAATATCCCAGAGATTTAAATTATTTTGATAATATCCATCGTATCTACCCGAGGCAACATACGCCATATCTAAAGCTGCACACCCAGATCTTCTTAATGTTAAATTTGTTTCACCATTGATTTTTCCAACACCAAATAAGCATTCATTTATATTATCTTTTTTTGATACTCTAATTCTCTGATTATTATAAAAAGCTCCATTATTTTTCTCTGCGTAAAACATTTCATCTTTTATTGGATCGAAAATTAGTCCACACACTATCTCATTATTTGATTTAAGAGCTATAGATATTGCAAAATGAGGTACTCCATGTAAGAAATTAATTGTTCCATCAATTGGATCAATTATCCAAGAATTGTTTTTATCTTTATTTTTTTCTATTCCATTTTCTTCACTAATAATTGAATAATTTGGTCGTGCTTTTTTTAATTCGTTTATTATTAATCTTTCAACTTTAACATCAGCATTAGTCACGAAGTCTCTTGGTCCTTTTTTTGATACTTGTAATTTTTCTAATTCTCCAAAATCTCTTATCAATATTTTTGATGCTTTCTCACTAGCTTTAATCATTACATTAAGATTTGCGGAGATGGAATTCATAAGTTAGTTTTTTTTTATATATTCGAGATTTCTTGTATCTATTATCACACTATCTCCTGCATCAATGAAAGGTGGAACCTGAATACTTAATCCATTTTCTAAGATTGCAGGTTTGTAAGATGATGAAACAGTTTGACCTTTTAAGGCAGCATCTGTGGTTTTAATTTTACAGGTTACTTGTTTTGGTAGATCTACAGAAATTGGATTATCATTATAAAAACTTATTGTAACCTCAAGGTTTTCAGTCAATAATTTACCTTTTTCACCTATCAGACTTTTTTGAATTTCAGTTTGTTCAAAAGTTTTAGGATTCATAAAAAAGTAATTTACTTGGTCCTCATATGAATAAGTAAAACTAGTTTCCTCTAATGAAGCCTTTTCAACTGTCTCACTGGATCTAAATCTCTCATTTAGTTTAGTATTTTTATTTAAGCTCTTCATTTCAACCTGTGCAAATGCTCCACCTTTTCCAGGTTTTACATGCTGTGTTTTTAGCACCTGCCATAAATCGTTTTTATATTCTAGCAACATACCTACTTTAATTTCACCTGCATTAATTTTCATATTAATTTTTTTACAGCATTCTTAGGTTTAAGTTTTTTATTTTTCCAAATGTAGCTTGAGATAGCTAAAAAGTTTGCCTTATTCAACAAAAGATTTTTATAATTCGTAGAGTTAATACCTCCGATTGCAACGATTGGTGTATTTGTGATTTTTCGAGCTTTTTTAAGAAAACTTATTGATGCCTTATATTTTACTTTTTTTGTTTTAGATGAATTAAAAGCACCAAGAGCTAAATAGTCAGCTTTATTTTTTATCGCATTTTTTACAAGTTTTATTGAATTATGACATGTAATTCCAATTATTTTTTTTCCAATTAATTTTCTTGCCTCTTTAATTTTCATATCACTTTGACCAAGATGACATCCATCAGCATTTAATTTTTTTGAAAGGTACACGTCATCGTTAATTAAAAATTTCACTTTAAATTTTTTACATATCTTTTGAATTTCACGTCCAATTATTAATCTTTTTTTAAAACTACCTTTTTTTAGACGTAATTGAAAAAAACTTATTTTATTTTGTTTTAATACTTCATTTAAATCTTTTAAAAAATTTTTTTCAATCTTAGGTGGGGATATTAGGTAAACAAATCTTTTTTTATTGTATCTCAAAATCTTTTGACCATTTTCCTTGAGCAGCCAATGTATTCATTTTGGCTCGGTGGTTAAAAATCTGCTGAGTGCCTTTAATATTCTTAATATCTTTTGACCAATACTTTAAGGCACTTTGTTGAAGAGCCCGCCCATAAGAATAACTCATGATAAAACTGGTATTATTGTATTTGTTAATTAAATTTAAATTTTCTGTCGCTTCTATTTCGGACTGACCTCCAGATAGGAAAGCTATACCTGGAACTTCCGAGGGTACTGAGGATTTTAAACATTCCAAAGTTAATTTTGCAACTTCCTCATTAGTAATTTTTTCTTTGGATCTATTTCCTGCTAAGATCATATTAGGTTTGAGTATAATTCCCTTCAAATTTACTTTGTTGACTATTAGCTCTTCAAAACATTTTTTTATAACTTCAGAAGTTTTTTCTAAACATTCTTTAGCAGAATGATCACCGTCCATTAAAACCTCAGGCTCAACTATTGGAACCATATCGCACTCTTGAACTAAAGCAGAATATCTTGCTAATGCATGTGCATTAGAGTTGATAGAAAGTTTGCTTGGATAATTTTTAGTTATATGATAAACACCTCTCCATTTAGTAAATCTTGCACCTAATTTATAATATTCTTTTAATCTTTCCCTTAATCCATCAAGACCTTCGGTAATTTTTTCATTTGGAGAACCAGCTAAAATTTTTGCACCTGTGTCTACTTTGATACCTGGCAATGAGCCTTTATCTGATATTAATTCTGGAATTGTATTTTTTTTTGACGATGATTGTTTAATTGTTTCATCATAAAGAATTACACCTCCAATACAATCTTTCATTGAGGATGAGCTAAAAAGTGTTTCTCTGAATATCAATCTGTTTTCTGCGGTTGAGGGAACATTTACACTGTCTAATCTTTTAGTCATTGTTGCAGTGCTTTCATCTGCAGCTAAAATTCCTTTACCGTTTTCTAAAATTTTTAATGCTGTATTATTTAGTTCTGACATTTTAGTTTAGGGCTTTTATACCAGGAAGTTCTTTTCCTTCAAGATATTCTAAAAAAGCACCACCAGCAGTTGAAACAAAATTAAAATCTTTAATTACATTTAGTTGATTAACAACCGCCACAGTATCTCCTCCACCAACTACAGAATAAATTGAATTATCTTTATTTTTTTTAATAATTGTTTTTGCAATCTCAATGCTACCTTTAGCAAAATTTGGATTTTCAAAATAACCAGCAGGACCATTCCAAAGAACTGTTTTACTATTTTCAATTATATTTTTTATTCTTTTTAGTGTTTTAGGTCCCACGTCTAAGATTAAATCATCATCTGCTATGTCCTTAAGATCTTTTATCTGAGCATCGTCATCAGCACTTTTACCTATTAAGACATCTTCTGGATAAGTAATTTCACATAATGTATTTTTTGAAATTTCAAAAATTTCTTTTATTATACTTTCACAATTTCCTTCACTAATTGATTTTCCAATTTTATTACCTTTGAAGCTCAGAATATTGTTAGCCATACCTCCCACAAAGATTATGTTGTTAAATTTATGTATTAAATTTTTGATTATATCTATTTTTGTAGAAATTTTTGATCCACCAATAATACAAGTAATTGGTTTTTTGATTTCGACAGTAACTTTTTTTAAAGCATTTACTTCAGTCTCAAATTGTAATCCAGCAAATGACGGCAGAAATTCTGTAATTTTGCATACTGAAGCATGTTTTCTGTGTGAACAAGAAAAAGCATCGTTTACGAACAAATCCGCAAAACTAGCCAGGTGTTTTGAAAAATTTGACTCATTCTTTTCTTCTTCTGCATAAAATCTTATGTTTTCAAAAAAGATAACTTTTTCCTCAGGCTCTTTGAATAAATCATCTCTTTTAATTTTTAAAATATCTTCACTTATAAAGTTTACTCTAGTTTTTATCTTTTTTTCTAAGTAATCACAAATTGGTTTAAGGGAGAGATCTTTATTAAATTTACCTTTCGGACGTCCAACATGAGAGATTATTAAAATTTTTGAATTTCTTTTTATTAAAAATTCGATAACAGGTATAATTTTAATTATTCTGGTTTCATCGACAATGTCACCATTTTTCAAGGGGACGTTTAGGTCTAATCTTAATAAAACTCTTTTGCTATTAAGATTTTCATAATCTTTAATATTGTTCATTAAGAATTCTTATGAATATATTCTACAATATCACACATTCTATTTGAGAAACCCCATTCGTTATCGTACCAGGCTGAAATTTTACCCATATTTTTACTAACCACTTTTGTTAAACTTTCGTCTAATATCGAAGAAGCAGGATTATGATTAAAGTCGATTGAAACAAGTTTTTCTTTTGTAGTTTCAAGAATTTTATTCTTTTTGCTAAAATTTTGAAATGCTAAATTAATCTTATCAATAGTAATGTCTTTTTTTGTGCAAAAGACTAGTTCAATTAATGAAACATTGGGCGTAGGGACTCTCATAGCCACACCTTCTAATTTACCTTTAAGCGAAGGTATAATCTCACCAATTGCTTTTGATGCACCTGTTGAGGTTGGCACAATAGACTGGCTTGCCGATCTGGCTCTTCTTGGGTCTTTATGAGAATTATCTAATATTCTTTGGTCACTTGTAAAGGAATGAATTGTGATCATAAACCCTTTTTCAATTTCGAAATTTTTGTTTAAAACATGAGCTAGAGGGGCAAGACAATTTGTTGTGCAAGAAGCAGCAGATATAATCTTATCCTCCTTTTTTAATTCAGTCTCATTTACTCCATATACAATAGTTCTGTCAGCATCTTTACACGGAGCAGAGACAATAACTCTTTTTGCACCATTATTAATAT